>NZ_JBHXTE010000014.1:0-32658 GCF_042677545.1 Streptomyces sp. NPDC127108
CCCGGCAGACGCGTCTGCGGCTTTTGCTGTGGCTGGCCGCGCAGTTCCCCGCGCCCCTTACGGGGCACCTACGTCCACCTCCCCCGGGGCCCGGGGTGGCCGCACCCCGGGGCGCCCGTTGTGCGCGCCCCCGCGAGCGTGAGGCAGAATCGGCCCGATGAGCACCTACCGCGACCTCACGCACCGCGGCTCCGCCCGAGCCACCGTTCTGCGGACCGTGGGCACGCGTGAGCGCCGATCCCATCTGACGGCGCCCCGCGTCCCCACCGTCGGCATCGACATCGGCGGCACGAAGGTGATGGCGGGCGTCGTGGACGCCGACGGCAACATCCTGGAGACGCTGCGCACCGAGACGCCGGACAAGTCCAAGAGCCCGAAGGTGGTCGAGGACACCATCGTCGAGCTGGTCCTCGACCTGTCCGACCGGCACGACGTGCACGCCGTCGGCATCGGCGCCGCGGGCTGGGTGGACGCGGACCGCAACCGCGTCCTGTTCGCCCCGCACCTGTCCTGGCGGAACGAACCCCTGCGCGACCGCATCTCGGGCCGCCTCGCGGTGCCCGTGCTCGTCGACAACGACGCGAACACCGCCGCGTGGGCCGAGTGGCGCTTCGGCGCGGCCCGCGGCGAGGACCACCTGGTCATGATCACGCTCGGTACGGGCATCGGCGGCGCGATCCTGGAGGACGGCCAGGTCAAGCGCGGCAAGTTCGGCGTGGCCGGAGAGTTCGGCCATATGCAGGTCGTGCCCGGCGGGCACCGCTGCCCGTGCGGCAACCGCGGCTGCTGGGAGCAGTACAGCTCCGGCAACGCCCTGGTCCGTGAGGCCCGCGAGCTGGCGGCCGCGGACTCCCCGGTGGCGTACGGCATCATCGAGCGCGTCAAGGGCAACGTCCCCGACATCACCGGGCCCCTCATCACCGAGCTGGCCCGCGAGGGCGACGCCATGTGCGTCGAGCTGCTCCAGGACATCGGCCAGTGGCTCGGCGTCGGCATCGCCAACCTCGCCGCGGCCCTCGACCCGTCGTGCTTCGTCATCGGCGGCGGCGTCAGCGCGGCCGACGACCTCCTCATCGGCCCGGCCAGGGACGCCTTCCGCCGCCACCTCACCGGCCGCGGCTACCGCCCCGAGGCCCGCATCGCCCGCGCCCAGCTCGGCCCCGAGGCGGGCATGGTGGGCGCCGCCGACCTGGCCCGCCTCGTCGCCCGCCGCTTCCGGCGCGCCAACCGCCGCCGCGTCGAGCGCTACGAGCGGTACGAGCGCTACGCCGAGGCCCGCCGCTCCAACGACCGCACCGCCCAGGGAACCCAGTAGATGACCGTGCCCCGCCAGCCCTCGTCCCCGGACCTGCCGGGCCCGCCCGGACCGGGTGACGCGGAGCAGCGCCCTCCGGAAGACCGCCGCCATATGATCCGCCGCCGCTGGCTCACCGCGACGATCATCGTGCTGCTCATCGGCGTACCCGCCGTGTATCTGCTGATCTCCGCGAACCAGAGCCGCGACAGCGGCCGCGACAAGGAGAAGAAGTACTCCGCGACCGGCCTCACCGCGGGCTGGCCCTCCAAGGTCCAGCGCCGTCTGTACGACGTGCCGATCCCGCCGTACTCCGCCGAGGTCGCCTACTACGAGACCAACAACTGGCGCACCAGCCGCCTGTACGTCCAGTTCCTCACCAGCAACGAAGGCCTCGACAAGTTCCTCAGGGCCACCGGCACCGGCGAGGGCGTCAGCGCGCTGAAGAAGAACGACATCACCATCAGCAAGCGCGACCGTAAGGTCGTCGGCTGGGAGTTCACCGACCCCGGGCCCTGGTGGGGCCTCACCCACGAGATGAAGAACCCCACCCCCACCCAGGACATCGTGGTGAACCGCTCCAACCCGAAGCACCCCATGGTGTACGTCGTGTCGACGACGACGCCCTAGCCGCGCCGCGTATGAACGGGCCGAGGCCGTGACGGGACACGTCACGGCCTCGTAGCATGTCGGCATGATCCTCGGTCGCAGCACCCGTGCCACCGGAGCCCTCCGGGCCCGCGCACTGCCCTCGCGCGACTGTTGTTGATCCTCTCTCGTTCCTCTCGGTACGTCGCTCCTCGTTCCGTGCGCCCGCTTTCCTGACGGCGTACGGCACTTCGCGCACTCGGAAACCGTCACGCCCGCCGCGGAAGGCTGCCCTCATGACGCCCATGGAACCGATCACCGAAGCCGTGTACGACCGCCGCCGCCTGCGGCAGTGGCTCGCGGGCGAGGCCCGCGCCGACGGGGTGGCCCGCCGCGACGTGCTGCGGCTCGCCGCCGCCGCGGGCCTCGCGGCCTCCGTGCCCGTCGCCTGGCCCGCCGCGCGCGCACGCGCCGCGACCGCGCCGGGCATCGTCAAACCGCTGCCCGACGACGTGTTCACGGTGCGCGGCACGAACGCCGAGACCCGCTTCGACGCGCTCGCCGACACCGGCCGTCTGACCCCGGCGTCCCACTTCTTCGTACGCAACCACACCAGCACGCCCCGCCTGGACGCCGCCGCGTGGCGGCTCACCGTGTGGGGCGACGGACTCACCGGCGGCGCGCGGGAGTTCACGCTCGACGACCTCGCGCGGCTGCCGTCGACGACGCGCACGGCGTTCGTGGAGTGCGCGGGCAACGGCCGGAGCCTGTTCCAGACCCAGCAGGGCCAGGCGGTGTCGGGCACGGCCTGGACGCTCGGCGCCATCGGCACGGCACGCTGGCGCGGCGTCCGCCTCGCCGAGGTCCTGCGCCGGGCGGGCCTCTCGCGGCGCGCCGTCGACGTCATGCCCCGCGGCCTCGACGCCCCCTACGTCACGGCGGACGGCACCGACCTCGGCCGGGTGCGCCGCCCGCTGCCCCTCGCCAAGGCCCTGGACGACGTCCTCCTCGCGTACGAGATGAACGGCGAGCCGCTGCCGCCCGACCACGGCCACCCCGTGCGCGTCGTCGTGCCCTCCTGGATCGGTGTCGCGTCCATCAAGTGGGTCGGTGACATCGAGGTCTCGACGACACCCCTCTACTCGCCCTGGAACACCGACTTCTACCGGCTGTTCGGCGACCACTACCCGGCCGATGGCTCACCGCCGCTCACCCGCCAGACCCTGAAGTCGGCCTTCGAACTCCCCTGGAACGCCACGCTCCGGGCCGGGGCGCGCCACCGCCTCACGGGCCGCTCCTGGTCGGGCGACGGCACCGTCACCCGCGTCGACATCAGCACCGACCTGGGCGGCAGCTGGCACCGCGCCCGCCTGCACGACGTCCCCCGGCGCGGCTCCTGGGTGCGCTGGTCCACCGACTGGCGGCCGCGCACGCCCGGCCCCGCGACGCTCCTCGCCCGGGCCACGGACTCGACCGGGCGCAGCCAGCCGCCGACGACGGTCCACAACACGCAGGGGTACCTGTTCGACGCGGTGGTGCGGCATCCGGTGACGGTGGGGTGAGGCCGGGGCGGGCGCCCGCCTACGCCCGCCACTTCTCGTAGGCCGCCACCGCCACCGCCAGGTCCTCCCACGCCATGCCCGCCGACTTGAACAGGCGCGGCCTGGCCTCGTCGACGGGCACCTCGCCGCGGGCCAGCTCGCGCAGGGTGCGAAGGCGCCGCAGGTCGAACGCGGCGGTGGCGACCGCCTGCACGATGTCGCCGCACTCGCGCATCGCCACCGACCGGGACTCGGCGACGACCGTGGCCCGGCCGAGGAGACGTTCGTCGACCTCGCGGGCGTCGGGCTCGTGCGAGCCGACCGCGGCGACGGTCGCGTGCGGGGCGAGCAGCGAACTGTCGAACAGCGGCTCGCGCGCCGTGGTGCAGCAGCACACCACGTCGGCGTGGGCGACGTCCTTCGGTGCCGCGGCTGCCGCCGTGAGCCCCGCCGCCCGGCACCGCTCCACGAACGCGGCCATCCGCCCCCGGTCACGCCCGACGACGTCCACGTGCGCGAGACCGGGACGCACCGCCCGTACCGCCTCCACGTGCCCCCAGGCCTGTGGCCCCGTCCCGAACACGAGGAGCCGCCTGACCTCCGGCGCGGCGAGGCGCCGGAGGGCGGCGCCGGACACGGCGGGCGTCCGCAGCGAGGTGAGGGCGATGCCGTCGAGCAGGGCGAGCGGCCGGTGGGTCACGCCGTCGAGCAGGAGGTAGAGGCCCTGGACGCGGGGCAGCCCGCGCTGCGGGTTGCCGGGCGTCACGGTCGCCACCTTCACGCCCGCGTACGAGGCCGTCGACGACGGCATGAGCAGCAGCTGACCGTCCGTCACACCGACGACGGACCGCGCGGGTTCCGCCTCGGGGTCGAGCCCGCCGCTCGCGAGCACGTCCTCGACGGCGTCGACGGCGGCGCCCATCGGGACGAGGCGGGCGATGGTGGCGGCGTCGAGGTGGGGGAGGGCCGGGGCCGGTGGAGCGGCCGGGACGGGCGGGAGGGGTTCCTGTGGCGCGGGGGATTCGAGGTGCGAGGTCATCCGGTGATCCTCACCGCGCACGCCGCACCGAAACACCGGGGCGCGCCCGGCCCGTCGGACCGGCGGAGCACTGGCCATGACCTGCGGGTGAGGGGTTGGCCAGGCTTCGGAGCGGTGCGGCACTATGGCCGGGTGCACATCATGATGCTCGGGCCGTTCGAGGTCCGCACCGCCGCCGGGGCGGCGGTGGAGGTGCCGGGCACTCGATTGCGCGCCCTGCTCTCCGCGCTCGCCCTCGAACCCGGCCGGGTCGTCCCCCGGACACGGCTGGTGGACTGGATCTGGGGGGACCGGCCGCCCGCGGACGAGGCCAACGCCCTGCAGGTGCTCGTGTCCCGGCTGCGCAGGGTGCTGCCGGACGGGTCGGTCGAGGCGGGGGCCGGCGGGTACCGGCTCGCCGTGGCGCCCGACGCCGTGGACGTGAGCCGGTTCGAGCAGCTGCTCGGCCGGGCGCGCGCCGCCGAGGACGTGCCGCGGCGGGCCGAGCTGCTGCGCTCGGCCCTGGACCTGTGGCGCGGCACGGCGCTCGCGGACATCGCGCCGCACGGCAGCGACGCCTTCGTCGCCGCGGCCACCCGCCTCGACGAGCTCCGCCTCGCCGCGCTCGCGGACCGCGTGGACGCGGACATCCGCCTCGGCCGCGGCGCGGAACTGGTCTCCGAACTGACCGAGCTGGTCGCGTCCCACCCGCTGCGGGAAGGGCTCGTCGCCGCGCTGATGAGGGCGCTCGCCGAGGCGGGCCGGGGCAGCGAGGCCCTGATGGCATATCAGAAGCTGCGCGAGCGGCTCGTCGACGCGCTGGGCGTGGAACCCTCGGCCGAACTCTCCGCGCTGCACACGGCGTTGCTGCGCGGGGACCTGGGCGAGCGCGGAGCCCGCCAACGGCACGGGCGGCACGGCGAGCGCCCTGACCTTGCCGGGAGCGTCTCCCGTGCCGAGAACGCCTCCCGTGCCGAGAGTGACTTCCGTGCCGAGAACGCCTCCCGCGCCGAGCACCCAGACCCTGCCGGCCCCGCCGACCCCGCCGACCGCGCCGGGCCCCGCGTGCAGGACGAGCACGACCGGCGCGGCGGCCGGACGGAGCCGGAGCGGCCCCGCACGAACCTGCGCGCCGGACTGACCAGCTTCGTCGGCAAGGACGAGGACGTCGCCGCGGTCGCCGACCTCGTCACCGAGCACCGCCTCGTCACCCTCACCGGGCCCGGCGGCTCGGGCAAGACGCGCCTCGCCACGGAGACCGCGCGGCGGATGCTCGAAGACCTGCCGGACGGGGCCTGGCTGGTCGAGCTGGCCTCGGTGCGGGCGGGCGGGGAGCTGGCCCAGGTCGTGCTCACCGCGATCGGCCTGCGCGACCAGGCGCTGGTCGGCGGCGGCGCGGGCGGGGACGCGGGCACGGGCGCGGACCCGGGCGGGGACTCGATGGACCGGCTCGTCGCGGCGCTCAGGGAACGCGCGCAACTGCTCGTCCTGGACAACTGCGAGCACATGATCGAGGCGGCCGCGACGTTCGCCGACCGGCTGCTCGGCGAGTGCCGGGGCCTGCGCGTCCTGGCCACGAGCCGGGAGCCGCTCGGCATCACCGGCGAGGCGCTGTGGCAGGTGGAGCCGCTCGCCCTGCCCGGCAGGAGCGCGGACCCGGCCGCGGTCGGGGCCTCGCCCGCGGTGCTGCTGCTGCGCGACCGGGCCGGCGCCGTGCGCAAGGACATCGCCTTCGACGAGCGGACCCTGGCCGCCATGGCGCGCATCTGCCGGGCGCTCGACGGCATCCCGCTGGCCATCGAACTGGCGGCGGCACGGCTGCGCACGATGTCCGTCGAGCAGCTGGCACTCCGGCTCGACGACCGCTTTCGGCTGCTGAGCAGCGGCAGCCGCACGGCGCTGCCCCGGCACAAGACCCTGCGCGCGGTCGTGGACTGGAGCTGGGACCTGCTCACCGAGGCCGAGCGGAGCGTGCTGCGGCGGCTCTCGGTGTTCTCCGGCGGGGCGACGCTCGAAGCGGCCGAGCGGGTGTGCGGGGGCGCGGCTCCGGGCGGGGAGCAAGGCCTGGGCGGGGAGCAGGCCCTGGACGGGGAGCAGGTCCTCGACGGAGAACAGGTCCTGGACGGAGAACAGGTCCTGGACGCGCTCACCGCGCTGATCGAGAAGTCCCTGCTGCTCGCCGACGACACGGCCGTGCCGCGCTACCGGATGCTGGACACCATCAGGGAGTACGCCGCGCACCGCCTGGCAGAGGCGGGCGAGACCGAGTCGGCCCGCCGGGCGCACCTCGCGCACTTCACCGACCTCGTCGAGACGGCCGAGCCGCATCTGCGCCGGGTCGAGCAACTCCAGTGGCTGGCCGTCCTGGAGGCCGAGCACGACAACATCAACGCCGCG
The DNA here is from genome assembly GCF_042677545.1 of Streptomyces sp. NPDC127108. Lineage (NCBI taxonomy): Bacteria > Bacillati > Actinomycetota > Actinomycetes > Kitasatosporales > Streptomycetaceae > Streptomyces > Streptomyces sp. NPDC127108. Next base: position 6,839 of record NZ_JBHXTE010000014.1, read on the forward strand.
CTGCGCGGCGCCGTCGCGGACGGCTGGGCCCATGAGGCGATGCGGCTCGCCGGATGCGCGGGCTGGTACTGGTTCCTGAGCGGCCGCAAGGCCGAGGGCACCGAACTGAGCGTCGCGGCGGCCTCCCTGGACGGCCCGGTGCCCGACGACGTGCGTGCCATGGCGTACGCCGTCGTGACGCTGTTCCTGACCTCGGGCCAGGGCGACCAGTACGCGGCCCAGGAGTGGATCCACAAGGCGTACCGCTACGCCCGGCGCGGCACGAGCCGCCACCCGCTGATGGTCATGGTCGACCTGATGGAGCGGATGCTGGCGGAGCCGCTGGAGTTCCTGGCCGCGTTCGAGCCCATGCTCACCGACGAGGACGCGTGGGTGCGCGCCCAGGCCCGGCTCAACCGCAGCAGACTGCGGCTCACCATCGGCCGTGTCGAGCCGGACACGGACACGGACATGGAGATCGCCCTGGCCGAGTTCCGCGCCGTCGGTGACCGGTGGGGGATGTCGCTCGCGCTGATGTCCCTGGCCGACCGGCTCGCCCAGCGCGGCGCGTTCGCCGAGGCCTGCGAGCACTACGAACAGGGGATCACGGCCCTGACCGAGCTGGGCGCGATCGAGGACGCGGTCGGCCTGCGGGCGCGCCAGGCCCAGCTGTACTGGCTGCTCGGCGACGAGGCGGCCTGCGAGGCCGCCATGGCCGGGGCACAGGCCGACGCGGACCGGGTCGCCTGGCCGGACGCGCTGGCCGGGCTCGTCCTCGCGAAGGCGCAGCTGGCCCGCTGGCGCGGGCAGCGGGACGAGGCGTACGGACAACTGGACGCGGCCCGCACCCTGCGCGTCACCGGGACCAGGGGATACCTCCGGGTCGTGACCCAGGACCTCTACGCCTACCTCGCCGAGGACACCGAGGAGGCCCGCGGCCACCGGGCCGAGGCCTTCCGCGAGGCCGAGAGGCTCGGGCACCTGCCGCTGCTCGCGCACGTGCTGGTCGGCCTCGCGGACCTCGCGCTGCGCCAGGGACAGCACGAGCGGGCCGCGGCGCTGCTCGCGGCGAGCGACAGCGTCCGGGGCACCCCGGACCGCTCGCTGCCGGACGTCGCCCGGATCACCGCGGAGACCCGCTCCCACCTCGGCGAAACGGCGTTCGCCGAGGCGACGCGGACGGGCCGGGCGGGGGACTGGCGCGAGCTGGCGGAGGCCGTTCTCGCCGGGTGAATCCGTCCCGGTTCCGGCCGTGAAGGTCTGCGGTGGTTTGGTGGAGGCGCCCACCCCCGTCGGTGCGCATGGGTGCGATGTGGCAGCGTGGAGCGGGTGAGCGAGACGAACACTGCAGCCCTGCAATACCGCTTTGACGGGCCGGAAGACGCCCCTGTCCTGGTCCTCGGCCCCTCCCTCGGCACCACATGGCACATGTGGGACCGGCAGGTGCCCGAACTCAGCAAGAACTGGCGGATCATCCGCTTCGACATGCCCGGACACGGCGGCGCCCCCGCCCACCCCGTGGACTCCGTCGGTGAACTCGCCCGCCGCGTGCTCGCCACCCTCGACGAGCTCGGCGTGCAGCGCTTCGGGTTCGCGGGCTGCGCGCTCGGCGGGGCCATCGGCGCCGAACTGGCGCTGCGCAACCCGCACCGCGTCGCCTCGCTCGCGCTCATCGCCACCTCGCCGCGGTTCGGCACCGCCGACGAGTTCCGCCAGCGCGGGGTGATCGTCCGCACCAACGGCCTCGACCCCATCGCCCGCAGCTCCCCGGAGCGCTGGTTCACGCCCGGCTTCGCCGCCGCCCAGCCCGCCATCACCGACTGGGCCGTGCAGATGGTGCGCACCACCGACCCCGGCTGCTACATCGCCGCCTGCGAGGCGCTCGCCGCCTTCGACATCCGCGCGGAGCTGGCCAGCATAGGAGTGCCCACCCTCGTCCTGGTCGGCTCCGAGGACCAGGTGACCGGGCAGGGCGAGGCCCGCACCCTCGTCGCCGGCATCCCCGACGCCCGTCTCGCCGTGGTGCCCGGCGCCTCCCACCTGGCCCCCGTGGAACAGCCCGGCGCGGTCACCGACCTGCTCGTACGCCACTTCTCCAGCGCCTGGCAGGCCGCCCCCGACACCCACGCCACCGGCCAGCACGCCATCACCGCGCCCCCCGTCAAGCCCGTCCTCGCCCCGCCCCCGGCGGCTCCGGTCGCCGAGATCGCCGCGGTCGAGCAGCCCGTGGCGACGGACCCCGGCCCCGACGCGTACGCCCAGGGCATGAAGGTCCGCCGCGAGGTCCTCGGCGACGCGCACGTCGACCGGGCCATGGCCGCCGCCGACGAGTTCTCCGCGGACTTCCAGGACCTCGTCACCCGGTACGCCTGGGGCGAGATCTGGAACCGCCCGGGCCTGGACCGCCGCACCCGCAGCTGCGTCACGCTCACGGCCCTCGTCGCGGGCGGCCACCTGGACGAGCTGGCGTTCCACACCCGGGCCGCCCTCCGCAACGGCCTCACCCCGGCCGAGATCAAGGAAGTGCTGCTGCAGGCCGCGGTGTACTGCGGGGTCCCGGCGGCCAACAGCGCGTTCCGGGTCGCCCAGAAGGTGATCCGCGAGGAGACGACTCCGCAGGAGTAGCCGGACACGCCCTTCCCGGGCACCCCCGCACCCCTGGACACCCTCGGGGCCGCCCCGGTCGGCTCCGGTCGGCCCCGAGGAGCAGGATGGGGGGTATGACGACGTCTCACATCAAGCTCACCAAGAAGTCCCACGCGTGCGTGCGCCTGGAGAAGGACGGCCGCCTCCTCGTCATCGACCCCGGCGGCTTCAGCGAGGACGACGCCGCGAACGGGGCCGACGCCCTCCTGGTCACGCACGAGCACCCCGACCACTTCGACGAGCGCCATCTGCGCGCCGCCCTGGAGGCCGACCCGGCCACCGAGCTGTGGACCCTCGCGTCCGTCGCCGACCGGCTCGCGGCGGCCTTCCCGGGGCGGGTGCACACCGTCGGCCACGGCGACACGTTCACAGCAGCTGGGTTCGACGTCCAGGTCCACGGCGAACTGCACGCGGTGATCCACCCGGACCTGCCCCGCGTCACCAACGTCGGCTACCTCGTCGACGGCACCGTCTTCCACCCCGGTGACGCGTTCACGGTGCCCGAGCACCCCGTGGACACCCTGATGGTCCCGGTGATGGCCCCCTGGAACAAGATCTCCGAAGTCATCGACTACGTACGCGAGGTCAAGCCCCGGCGCGCCTACGACATCCACGACGCCCTCCTCACCGACCTGGCGCTGCCGATCTACGGCGGGCACATCGGGCGGCTCGGCGGCACGGACCACGCGCGGCTCGCGCCGGGGGAGTCGGCCGAGGTGTGAGCGCGGGGCGGGCCGGGCGGGGCCGGGTGGTGTCCGGGGCGGGGAGCCGGGAGTGTCAGTGTCGGCGGGTAGGTTGTCTCCCATGCGGATTGCGACCTGGAACGTGAACTCGATCACCGCCCGTCTTCCCCGGCTCCTGGCCTGGCTGGAGAAGACCGGCACGGACGTGCTGTGCGTCCAGGAGACCAAGTGCACCGCTGAGCAGTTCCCCGCCGAGGCCCTGCGCGAGCTGGGGTACGAGTCCGCGGTGAACGCCACGGGCCGGTGGAACGGCGTCGCACTGATCTCCCGCGTCGGCCTCGCCGACGTCACCACGGGCCTGCCCGGCGGCCCCGAGTACGACGGCGCCCAGGAGCCCCGCGCCATCTCCGCCACCTGCGGCGGGGCCCGCGTCTGGTCGGTGTACGTGCCCAACGGCCGCGAGGTCGACCACGCTCACTACGCCTACAAGCTCGCCTGGTTCGACGCCCTCAAGGCCGCCGTCACGGAGGACGCGGCCGGGGCCCTCCCCTTCGCCGTCCTCGGTGACTTCAACGTCGCACCGACCGACGACGACGTCTGGGACCCGGCCCTCTTCGTAGGCGCCACCCACGTCACCCCCGCGGAGCGGGGCGCCCTCGCCGCCCTCCGCGAAGCCGGCCTCACGGACCTCGTCCCCCGGCCCCTCAAGTACGACCGCCCCTACACGTACTGGGACTACCGCCAGCTCGCCTTCCCCAAGAACAACGGCATGCGCATCGACCTCGTCTACGGCAACGAGCCCTTCGCCAAGGCGGTGTCCGACTCCTACGTCGACCGTGAGGAGCGCAAGGGCAAGGGCGCCTCGGACCACGCGCCCGTGGTGGTCGACCTGGATCTGTGACCTTTCCCTTCGGGTGGGCCGGGGGTGCCGCCGATCGGCCTTCGGCCTCGTCCTCAATCGTCGGACGGGCTCTCCCCCACCCACCCGCCCGAACTTGCACCATCTGAGCAACAGCCCGGCACCCCCAGCCTGTCCGGCGTTTGAGGACGAGGCGCGGAGCGCCGATCAGCGGGGGCCCGGGGGCGCAGCCCCCGGGTTCGGGAAGGGGCGGGATTGGGGAGCCCCCGCTAGGGCTACGGCACCAGCGCGCTCAGCCGCACCGACCGCCCCAGCGCAGCAAGCCCCGCATCCCCCGGATGCAGATGGTCCCCGCTGTCGTAGGCGGGCAGCATCCGCGAGGGCCGACCGGGATCCCGCAGGACGGCGTCGAAGTCGAGCACGGCGTCGAAGTCGCCGCCGCCCCGCAGGTAGGAGTTGACCTTCACCCGCTCCGCGTCCACCGCGGCAGTGCACCGAGCCTCCCCCTCACACGGCACGACGGTCGCGGCGACCACCCGCACCCCCCGCTCCCGCGCCCGCAGGGCGATCTGACGCAGCCCGGCGACGACGTCCTCGGCGGCCGCCCCGGCCCGCACGTCGTTGACGCCCTCGAAGACGACGAGGGTCCGGGCGGAGGTCTGGGCGAAGACGTCCCGGTCGAGGCGGTGCAGGGCGCTGACCCCACCGGTGTCGGTGGACACGCCGTCGCCGGGGTAGCGGTCGGTGAGGACGCGGTTCGCGGAGATGCCCTGGTTCAGGACGCCGTAGCGCGGCACCCCGGAACCGGGGCCCTGGGCGAGGAGGCGCCGGGCCAGCTCGTCGGGCCAGCGCCGGTCGGTGTCGGGGGTGGAGCCGACGCCGTCCGTGATGGAGTCGCCGAGGAGCACCACGGACCCGGGCCCGCCGCCGACGTCGACGCCGGTGAGCAGCGGCCAGGTCCGCAGCGTCGAGGTGTACGGGGCCCCGGAGCCGTCGGCCGTGTGGTCGCCGGGCCCGCTGACGTACGAGGTCTGGAGGGCCTGGCTGTGCACGGGCGCGGAGGCCACCGGGCCCGGCAGGTGGAAGCTGACGAGGAGATGCGCGTCCGAGGGCACCGCGAACCGCAGGGGATCGCTGAACACCTGGGCCCCGGCCGGGATCTCGGCACCGGCCCGCCCGCCGAACCGCAGCGCCACCGGCTCCTCCCGGGCCCCGGCGCCCGCCGCGCGCACGGCGACCGTGGCGCTCCCGATCCGTACCGGCGTAGTGGCGAAGGTGTTGTCGAGCCGGATCCGCACCCGCGGCCCCCCGGCGCTGGTGTGCACCACGAGCCGTACGGTCCGGTCCTCCCAGGGCCCCACCGCGGTGTACCCGGCCGTCGAGGCCGCCCAGCTGCCCGTCCACCCCTTGGTGTCGCCCCGCACCGAAAGGGCGAAGACATGCAGGTCGGCGCCCGCGCCCGGGTCCCGGGGCAGCACCACGGAGGCCACCTCGCGCCCGCGGGCGACCGGCACCGTGACCACGTAAAGCCGGGCGCGCTCGGTGAGCTGGCCGCCGGGCGTGTTGATGTGGGGCAGGGCGACGGACTTGGTGGCGAGCGGGCCGCCGCGCCAGTCCGGGGCGGTCAGGCGGTAGGTGCCGCGCGAGCCGTCCCGGTAGCGCACGCTGCCCGTCCCGGTCGCGGTGCCGCCCGTGCCCGCGACCAGGAACGCGAGGGCGTCCCCGCGCCCGCGCACCCGTACCGGCTGCCCGTCGGCCCGTACGTTGTCCGGTTCGCCCGCCGCCGTGTCCGGCCAGGTGACACGGGCGCCGTCGACGCCGAGCACCCGGCCGGGGGTCCAGCCGGCCGCCGCCAGGTCCCGCGCGGACAGCGAGGCACCGGCGCCGTCGAAGTCCGCCTCGCCGGGGCGCGCGTCGTCACTGACGGCCCGGTTGTCGAACAGCCGCTCCAGAGGAAGCGGCCGGGTGCCCTGGGAAGAGGGTGACCGCTGTGACTCCTGCTCCGGCGCCGCCTCGGCGGCGGCCACCGGTGCGAGACCCATGAGCAGGGCGAGTACGGCGGTGGCTCCCCAGACGCGTCTTCGCACGACGGACCCCTCCCACGACGTGGTGCACGGCGGACACGACTCGCACGACTGACTGATGGTGCGTCATGCGGCTACGGACGACGGACGGTGCGTGATGAAACTAAGGAGCAGTCAGATGCCCGTCAATGAACGCGGCATGGACACCGGCACATGATCCGGCCAAGGGTCGGCCCCCTCACCCCCGCTCGGGCGCCAGTGCCAGGATGTCGGCATGCATCTTTACGATGAGCGCCTGAGCGTCCCGGCCCTGTGGTGGTTCCTCGTCGTGCTCGCGGGCTGTCTCTTCGGCGGGCTGCTGCTGCCGTTCGGGCCCGTGGCCGCCGCGTTCGGCGTGCTCCTCGTCGGCGGGGTGTTCGGGCCGCTGGTCCACCGCTACGGCTCGGCCCGCATCGTCGTGACGCCCGGCACCCTCGTCGTGGGCGACCGGGTCATCCCGATCGACGACCTGGGAAGGACGGAGATCCTCGACGCGGGCGAGGCCTTCGAGTGGCGCACGTACAAGGCGAACGCCTACGCCCTGCTCCTGCTGCGCGCCTACGTCCCCACCGCGCTGCGCGTCGAGCTGCGGGGCCCGCACCACACCGCGCCCTACCTCTACCTCTCCACGCGCCGCCCGATGAATCTGGCCACGATCCTGGCCTTCACCCGCCGCTGATTCGCCTGATTCGGCTCATTCCGTGATCAACTGCCGCAAGATACATTCCTTGGAGCGCGGATCCGCCGTCCGGCCGCCCCGGCCCCTCCGGGGAGGCCGCCCCCGGGCACCCCACGGAGAGGCCGGTCATGAACATTCCGTTCCTGGACAAATGGCGCAAGCGGCACCCGAGCGAGCCGGGCCTTCGGCTCGCGGCCGCCTTCGAGGGCGATCCGGTCGGTGTGGGCGAACTGTTGTCCGAGTGTGAACTCCTCCGCTCGCAGGCGGGGGCGGCCGGGCTCGAACTCGACGACTCCCCGGCGTCGTTGGCGGCCCTCGACCAGCTGCCGCCGCGCTGGCGCGACGACGCGGAGACGCTGCCCTGGCTCGGCAACGACGCGGGCCTGTATCTGGGCACGGTGATCGTGCGGACCGTGCCGGGCGCGGTCTGGCAGGTCCTTCCCGGCGGCACCCCGGTGGTGCGCCTGGTGTCCGGGCGGGAGATCGACGTGGTCGCGGCGGGGCTCGACTGGGCGGTCCAGGGGACTCCCGAGTTGTCTCAGGTATACGCGGAGGCGTCCGAGACGTAGCCGCCAGGCAACGTAGCCTCAAATACGGTTAATGCCCATAAGTGCGTGTCGTCCAATAAGTCCCGTTTTCGCGTGGATAGTTTGCGCTGACCGACACCGCGATGAGTGGGCAGGTCTGGGCATGGCCGTCGATCCGTTGATCGAGCTGCGTGATGTGAACAAGTACTACGGAGAGCTGCATGTCCTCCAGGACATCGATCTCACCGTCGGCAAGGGGGAGGTGGTCGTGGTCATCGGCCCTTCGGGGTCGGGAAAATCAACGCTCTGCCGGACGATCAACCGTCTTGAGACCATCCAGTCGGGCCGGATCAGCCTCGACGGACAGCCGCTGCCCGAGGAGGGCAAGGCACTCGCGCGGCTCCGCGCCGAAGTCGGCATGGTCTTCCAGTCGTTCAATCTCTTCGCGCACAAGACCGTGCTGCAGAACGTCTCCATGGGCCAGGTGAAGGTCAGGGGCCGCAAGAAGGACGAGGCGGACCAGCGCTCCCGGGAGCTGCTCGAACGCGTCGGCCTCGCCGCGCACGCCGCGAAGTACCCGGCGCAGCTCTCCGGCGGCCAGCAGCAGCGCGTGGCCATCGCCCGCGCGCTCGCCATGGACCCCAAGGTGATGCTCTTCGACGAGCCGACGTCGGCGCTCGACCCGGAGATGATCAACGAGGTCCTCGAAGTCATGCAGCAGCTGGCGAGCGACGGCATGACGATGGTCGTCGTCACCCACGAGATGGGCTTCGCCCGCTCGGCCGCCAACCGCGTGGTCTTCATGGCCGACGGCCGCATCGTCGAGGACCGGGCCCCCGAGGACTTCTTCACCCACCCGGAGAGCGAGCGCGCCAAGGACTTCCTCTCCAAGATCCTCAAGCACTGACGGGGGGCTGAGCATGCTCCGTACGACACGTCTGTTCGCCGCACTCGTCCTCACCGCCCTGGCCACCGCGGCCTGCGGCAAGGAGGGCAGCCCCCCGACCAAGGGCCCCGCGGCCGGTGAGCTGCCGAAGTACCAGGTGGCCAAGGGCTTCGAGCTGACGAAGTCCGGCACCTGGCGCAAGGCCAAGAGCCGCGGCCGCTTCGTCGTGGGCGCCAAGGAGGACCAGCCCTACCTCGGCGAGAAGGACCCGGCGACCGGCAGGTACTCGGGCTTCGACATCGAGATCGCCAAGATGGTCTCGGCCTCCCTCGGCCTCGACCCCGGGAAGATCTCCTTCCGGACGATCGCCTCCGCCAACCGCGAGACCGCCCTGCAGAACGGGCAGATCGACTACTACGTCGGCACCTACACCATCAACGACCTCCGCAAGAAGCTCGTCGGCTTCGCGGGCCCCTACTACATGGCGGGACAGGGCCTGCTCGTGCGGCACGACGAGGAGGACATCAAGGGCCCGCAGGACCTGAACGGCAAGCGCGTGTGCTCCGCCGCGGGATCCACGCCGTACCAGCGCATCAAGCAGGACTACCCGAAGGCGACGCTCGTCGCGTACGACACGTACTCCGTGTGTGTCGACAATCTGCTGACCTATCAGGTCGACGCGGTCACCACCGACGACGCGATCCTGATCGGGTACGCGGCCAAGGTGCCCGACGAACTCAAGCTGGTCGGCAAGCCGTTCTCGAAGGAGCCCTACGGCATCGGCGTGCCGCGCGGCGACACGACGCTGCGGTTCGCCATCGACGACGCCCTCGCCGCCCGGGAGAAGGACGGCGACTGGAAGAAGGCGTACGACGCGACCCTCGGGCTCTCCGGGGTCCCGGCGCCGGAACCGCCCGCCATCGACCGCTACCCGGCGAGCTGAGGAGGCGTCGTGGACGTACTGACAGACAACTTCTCCACGTTCGGGGACGGCTTCCTCGGCACCGTGGAACTCACCGTGTACGCCTCGCTGCTCGCGCTCGCCCTCGGGTTCGTGATGGCCTCGTTCCGGGTGGCGCCCGTCGGGTCCTTCCGGGTGTTCGGCGCGGTGTGGGTGGCGGTCCTGCGGAACACGCCGCTGACGCTGCTGTTCTTCGCGGTGCTGCTCGGGCTGCCGCGGTTCGGACTCGTGCTGCCCTTCAAGGTGTTCGCGGTGCTCGCGCTCGGCTGCTACACCTCGGCGTTCATCTGCGAGGCGCTGCGCTCCGGCATCAACACCGTGCCCAAGGGACAGGGCGAGGCCGCCCGCAGCCTCGGCATGACCTTCAGTCAGACGCTGTCCGCCGTGGTGCTCCCGCAGGCCTTCCGTTCGGTCATCCCGCCGGTCGGCTCCACGCTCATCGCGCTCGCCAAGAACTCCGCCATCGCCGGGGCGTTCAGCGTCACCGAACTGCTCGGCACCTACAAGACCCTCAGCGAACTCGGCTACAGCATCATCTGGTCCTTCGTCTGGATCGCCCTCGGCTACCTGATCATCACCCTCGCCATCAGCGCCGTCTTCAACATCCTCGAGAAGCGCTGGGGAGTCGCCCGATGACCACCACCGCCCACGCTCCCGAAGCCACCGCGCTCTACGACATCCCGGGCCCGCGGACCCGCCGCAGACACCTGATCTACGGCATCCTCTCCACCGCCCTGATCGTCGCGCTCGTCGGCTGGATCCTCTATCTGCTGTTCGACACCGACCAGTTCACCGCCACCAAGTGGACGCCGTTCGAGTACAAGGGCATCCAGGAGCTGCTGCTCCGCGGACTCGGCAACACGCTGAAGGCGTTCGCCATCGCCGCGGTGCTCTCGCTCGCTCTCGGCGGACTGCTCGCCACGGGGCGGCTCTCGGACCACCGTCCGGTGCGCTGGGTGGCCACGCTCCTGGTGGAGTTCTTCCGGGCCATGCCCGTGCTCGTGATGATCTTCTTCGTCTTCGTGGCGCTGAAGGTCCAGCCGCTGCCGGCGCTGGTCGCCGGGCTCACGCTCTACAACGGTTCCGTGCTCGCCGAGGTGTTCCGCTCCGGCGTCAACTCGGTCGAGCGCGGCCAGAGGGAGGCCGCTTACGCGCTTGGCATGAGAAAGACCCAGGTCATGTCGTACGTCCTGGTGCCGCAGGCGGTGCGGGCCATGCTGCCCGCCATCATCAGCCAGCTGGTCGTGGCCCTGAAGGACACCTCACTCGGCTATCTGATCACCTATGAGGAGTTCCTCCATGCCGGGAAGCTGATCGCGTCGAATCTCGACTACGATTTGCCTTTCATCCCCGTGGTCATGGTGATCTCACCGATCTACATCGGGATGTGCATGCTGCTTTCGTGGTTCGCCTACTGGGTGTCCAAGCGTCAGCAGCGCAGTCCCAAGACAGAGGCCGTGGACGTCGCCCCGGCTGAACCAGGGACGCTGCTGCCGGGCGGGGGTCCCCCCAGGGCCCCCGGCCCCTGACGGGAGCAGCAGCTGGAGGGCCAGGCCCGCCCGGCAGCAGCCGGAGATCACTGCTCGCGCAGGGGGACCGACACGTACGACGGGTCGGTTCCGGGCGAGGAGAAGGTCAGCTGCGCGCCGGACGGGTTGTGCTCGACATAGAGCGGGTCGACCGTGTCGACGACCAGGGCGAGCCGGTGCCCCGCCGGGACGTCGTAGGCCGTGGAGAAAAGCTCCAGGTCGACGGCGAACGGCTTGCCCGGGGTCTTGCCGTGGAAGGTGTACGGCGCGTTGCTGACCAGCTTGCCGAGGCCGAGCGGGCCCACGTCGTAGAGGTACGCGACGAGGGTTCCGCTCTCCTTGGTGCTGGTGACCGTGGTGTGCAGCTTCGCGGTGCCGCGCACCCGCTGTTCCCGCTCCGCCCGCTCGGACTGCCACACCGCCGCGTACCGGCGCGGAAGCAGCGGCATCGACGCCACCGGCGGCAACTTCAGGAACTGGTCCAGGGTGTTGGACAGCATCACGATGCCGCCGTTGGCCCCGGAGTCGACGTTCGCGCGGATGGTGGTGGAGCCCGCGAGGTCGATCTTCTTGCTGGTCGCACCGACCGACTTCCAGTCCGCGTAGCCTTCGTAGCCGCCCGTGGAGCGGGACTTGAGCTGGACGGGCGGCTCCTTGTCGATGCCGTTCTTCTCGCCCTTGAGGTAGTGGTCGAACCAGCGCTGCGTGGTCGTCCAGGTGTCGTTGGGCAGGCCGAGCAGGCCGGTGGCCTCGGCGGTCGCGTGGTCGCCGGGGCGGAACTCAAGGCGCTTGGGGCCCGTCAGCTTCTCGTAGAAGCTCGCGTACTGGTTGGGCGGGAAGATGGTGTCGCCCCAGGCGTTGGCGAGCAGGATCGCGGCGCCGTTCTTGTTGAGGCGGTCCAGATACGTGGTGGGGGAGCGCTTGGTGCCCCACGCGATCATCTCGTCCTCGCTGTCGAGGTTCGAGCCGAGGAAGTCCTTGAGGATGCGCTTCAGTTCGGCGCTGGGGCGGCCGGTGAGGTAGCCCGCGCCGCCGAGCAGGGCGCCCGCCTGGGCGTGCTGGGTGCGGCCGCTGTAGATGGACTCGACGAGGTCGCCCCAGCCGCTGAGCGCGCCGACCGCCTTGACCCGCTTGTCGTGGGCGGCGGCGAGGAGGCTGATGCCCGCGCCGTAACTGACGCCCGCCATGCCGACCTTGTCGGGGTCGGTGGGGGTGTTCTTCAGGGTCCAGTCGATGACCTTGGAGGCGTCGGCGATGTCCTCGGGGCCGCCGACCTCGATCTCGCCGCCGGACTGCCAGAAGCCGCGGGAGTTGTAGCTGACGACGACGTACCCGGCGGCGGCGAGCTTCTTGGCCTGCGCGATGTATTCGATCTGCGGCATGGCCCAGCTGGTGGGCAGCACGATCGCGGGGTACGAGGTGCCCGCCCGGGCGCCCGCGGGCGTGACGACGTTGGCCTTGAGGACGGTGCCGCCGTCGCCGGGGATGTCGACGAAGCGCACGCCCGCGGTGGCGGCCGCGGCGGGGCGTTCGGCGGGTGCGGCCTGGGCCGCGGGCGCGAGCCCGAAGGCGGCGCCCGCGATCAGAGCGGCGGAGACGGTCCCTGCGGCAGTGGACCGCAGGGACTGGTGGGGGTCTCGCACGGGTCACTCCTCACTTGTTGAAAGTGCAAAGTGACCGAACGGTAACCGTGGTTCTTTACCGGGGGTAACCCGTCGGTAAGTTACGCCCCGGTAACGATTGTTGACGCGGACGTCACCTCAAGAGGCCGACTTCAGCGCGCTCTTGGCCTGCCAGTCCGCCCACGACAGGTTCCACTCGCCGTAGCCGTTGCCCGGGTCCGGGGTGCCCTTGGAGCCGGAGCCCTTGACCTCGAACGGGTCGCCGACCTGGACCTGGCCGTACAGCCAGGAGGCGTCGGAGGTGCTCATGCCGACGCAGCCGGAGCTGTGGTTGGTGTTGCCGAAGTACGCGGCGTTCCAGGGCGCCGCGTGCGCGTACATGCCCGACCAGGTCAGCCGCATCGAGTAGTCGACCATCTTGTCGTAGGCGTCGCCGAGGCCGACGGTCTCGGAGCGCATGTTGATCGTGCCCTCCTTGGCCATCAGGACCGATGTGCCGCCCCAGGACGCCTTCTCGCCGCCGGGGGTGCCGGCCGACATCGGGACCTGCTTGACGGTCTCGCCGTCCCGCGTCAGAGTCGCCGTCTTGCTGTCCAGGTTCACCTTGACGACCTGGTTCTTGCCGACGGTGACGGCGGTGTCGTAGTCGCGCACGAACCAGCCGCCGTCCGAGCCCGAGTCGACGCCGTTGAGCTGGGCGTCGAGCTCCACCTTGGTGCCGGACTTCCAGTACTCCTTCGGGCGCCAGTCGACGCGGTCCTTGCCGTCGTAGTTCTTGATCCAGCCCCAGGACCCGGTGGTGTCGTTCGACGTGGTCACCTTGAGGTGCTTCTCCACCTCGGCCTTGTTCTTCACCGGGTGGTCGAAGACGATCGAGAGCGGCTGGGCGACGCCGACGGTCTTGAGGTTGCTGCCCGGCGTGATCGTGACCTTGTTGACCTTCTCGGGCGGGGCCGTCTTGAAGGACCGCGTCGTCTCGCCGCCCTCGTCGGTGGTGGCCCGCAGGGTGTAGCTGGTGCCGGGCGCCGCCTTGCGCGTCGAGGTCCAGCTGCGGCCGTCGGCGGCGACCTTGCCCGCCAGCTTCGTGCCCTCGGCGTCGGCGACCGCGACGTCCTTGAGCTTGACGTCCTTGGTGGCCAGCTTCACGGTGACGGGGATGCCCGCCTTGGCCTCGCTGCCGGTGAGGTTCACGGAGACCCTCGGCGTGACGGCCTTGGCGTCGTCGGAGCCGGACCCGCCGTCCGAGCAGGCGGACAGGGTGGCCGCCAGGACCGCGGCGCCCGCGACGGCCGCGTGGCGGGGGCGTATGGAGCGTCGGCGGTGCGACGGGCTCAGGGACCGGGACCTCAAGGAAACGTACCTCCGTGCGAATGTTCACTGCCTGCCCGGAGTGAGAGTGCGCGAGGTCCGCTTCGGTTGCCCGTTGCCCGGAAATTGCCGACTACGTCATAGAGGCGTTATTCGTGCCGTACGTTCCGTGGGGGTGCGTTCACCTGCCGCACACGTTCCGCTCGTGTTGCCGCTCATTTGGCGCGGTGGGAGTTGCGTGCGGCCGGGGCGGGGGTCGGGATGGGCTCCTGGGCGGGGCGGGTCACGTCCGCGACGAGTTCGACCACGTCCGGCCCGTACGCCTGCGAGTTCACGACCTTCAGGAGCAGCGTGAAGGAGTGGTTGCCGTGCTTGCGGGCGAGGCGTTCGTGATGCCGGGCCAGATACCGGGTCGCGGCCTGGTTGGTGATGGCGCGCTGGCCGCAGAAGAGGAAGACGGGGCGCGCGTCCGGCGCCTGCCCGGCGGTCAGGCGGGCCAGGATGACGTACTCGGTCCTGCCGCCCTCCATGCGGTAGCGCTCGGAGCCGATCTGGAAGGCGCCCCGGTCCGGGCCCGGCTCCGGGTCGGTGTTGACGCGCACGCCGGGCAGCAGCGAGTGCATGTGCGCGGCCATGCGGCGGTGGACCGCCGGGTTGCCGACGCAGAACTCGGTGCGCTCGCCGAAGCCCTGCTGGGCGGCGTCGTGCGCGACGATCTGGGCGTGCCCGCCGCACTCCTTGATCAGCGCGGCCAGTTCGAGCAGCGAGAACACGTCGTGCCGGGTCACGAGCAGCTCCGGGCCCGCCGCCTCGCGGTTGACCACGAGCAGCGACTCGGCGTTGGCGGGCAGCCCGAAGAACGCCTGCTTGCGGCGGAGCCTGCGCTTCCACAGCTGCGAACGCAGGAGCCAGCCCAGGGTGGCACCGAGCGCGGCCGCGAGCAGGCCGAGGACGAGATAGCGCACGTCTTCAGTCATGGGGGCGCATGCTAGCGGCCATTCGGAGCCTCGTTCGAAGAGCCCATGGCGGGGCGGGGAGCCCGAAGTTACGCTGCGCAGACGGCTGTTGACTGGAGGTACGAATGCGGCGCGGTCTCGTACGGAATCTGACGCTATGCGCGGTCGGCGGGGTATTGGTGACGGTCGGTGCGGCGGCGCCCCCTTCGCCTTCGCGCTCAGCGCAACCGGGCACGAGCGCCGAATCGGCCACCTCGGCCGAACCCGGCGCAAGACCGGAATCAGCCACTACGGGCGCTTCGGGCACCACCACTCCGGAGAAGACACCGGTGGCCGTCGGCCACGGCGGCGCGGTGGCGAGCGTCGACCAGGACGCGTCCGCCGCCGGCATCGAGGTCCTGAAGAAGGGCGGCAACGCCGTGGACGCGGCGGTCGCCACGGCCGCGGCGCTCGGTGTCAGCGAGCCGTACTCCGCGGGCATCGGCGGCGGCGGTTACTTCGTGTACTACGACGCGAAGTCCCGCACGGTGCGCTCGCTCGACGGCCGCGAGACCGCGCCGCGCACCGCAGACTCCGGGCTCTTCCTGGAGAACGGCAAGCCGCTGCCGTTCGCGGACGCCGTCACCAGCGGCCTGGCCGTGGGCACCCCCGGCACCCCCGCCACCTGGCAGGAGGCCCTCGACTCCTGGGGCAGCAAGTCGCTCGGCACGGTCCTGAAGCCCGCCGAGCGCCTGGCGCGGCACGGCTTCACCGTCGATGAGACCTTCCGCTCCCAGACCGCGTCGAACCAGGCGCGGTTCGCGGACTTCCCCGACACCGCGCGCCTCTTCCTGCCGGGCGGTGACCTGCCCGTCGTCGGCTCGACGTTCAAGAACCCCGACCTCGCGCGGACGTACGCGGAGCTGGGGGACAAGGGCGTCGACACCCTCTACCGCGGCGGGCTCGGCCGCGATCTGGTCCGCACCGTCAACAAGCCGCCCGTGGACCCCGACTCCGGACGCAACGCCCGCCCCGGCGACCTGTCCATGAAGGACCTGCGCGGCTACGAGGCGAAGCGCCGCACCCCCACCAGGACGTCCTACCGAGGCCTCGACGTCTACTCCATGGCGCCGTCCTCCTCCGGCGGCACCACCGTCGGCGAGGCCCTGAACATCCTGGAGGGCACCGACCTCTCCGAGGCCACCCGCACGCGCTATCTGCACCGCTTCATCGAGGCCAGCCGCATCGCCTTCGCCGACCGGGGGCGCTGGGTGGGCGACCCGGCCTTCGAGGACGTACCGAAGAAGGAGCTCCTCTCGCAGAAGTACGCGGACTCCCGCGCCTGCCTGATCAAGGATGACGCCGTCCTCAAGAGCCCGCTCGCGCCCGGCGACCCGCGCAATCCGGTGCCCTGCCGCGCCGGGGACAAGGCGGCCCCGACGACGTACGAGGGCGAGAACACCACGCATCTCACGGTGGCCGACAAGTGGGGCAACGTCGTCGCGTACACCCTCACCATCGAGCAGACCGGCGGCAGCGGCATCACCGTGCCCGGGCGCGGCTTCCTGCTCAACAACGAGCTGACCGACTTCTCCTTCGCGCCCGCCAACCCGGCCGTGCACGACCCGAACCTGCCGGGGCCCGGCAAGCGCCCGCGCTCGTCGCTCTCGCCGACCATCGTCCTCGACGGGCAGGACCGGCCGGTCGTCGCGCTCGGCTCGCCCGGCGGCGCGACCATCATCACGACCGTCCTGCAGACCCTGACCGGCTTCCTCGACCGGGGCCTGCCGCTGGTCGACGCGATCGCGGCGCCGCGCGCCAGCCAGCGCAACGCCGCCCAGACGGAACTCGAACCGGGCCTGTGGAACAGCGAGACCCGGCGCAAGCTGGAGGCGATCGGGCACTCCTTCCGGCAGAACCCGGAGATCGGCGCCGCGACCGGCGTGCAGCGGCTCGCGGGCGGGAAGTGGCTCGCGGCGGCCGAGAAGGAGCGCAGGGGCGGCGGGTCGGCGATGGTGGTGAAGCCGAGGTCGTAGTCCGGCCCGCGTGTGACGTTCCTGGGGTACGAAGAGGTCCGTACCGCTCCGGTTCCGGGGTGGTGCGGACCTCTTCGTTCACGCGCGGCGCGAGGGGCGGGCCCGTCTGTCGGGGCCGGTCCGGCTCACAGGGCCGTGAGGATGCGCGGGCCCGCGTCCGTGATCGCCACCGTGTGCTCCACGTGGGCCGCGCGGCTGCCGTCGTTCGTGCGCAGGGTCCAGCCGTCCGGCGCGGCGTGATAGCCGTCCTTGCCGCTGGCGATCAGCATCGGCTCGATGGCGAGCACCATGCCGTGCCTGAGCGGCATGCCGCGGCCCGGCCGCCCTTCGTTCGGCACCCCGGGGTCCTCGTGCATGCTGCGGCCCACGCCGTGGCCGCCGAAGCCGTCCGGAATGCCGTACCCGGCGTTGCGGCAGGTCGTGCCCACCGCGTGCGCGATGTCGCCGATGCGGTTGCCCACGACGGCCGCGGCGATGCCCGCCTCCAGGGCCTGCTCGGCGGTCTTGACGAGCAGGACGTCCTCGGGGCGCGGGGTGCCGACGATGAAGCTGATGGCCGAGTCGCCCACCCAGCCGTCCAGGCTGGCGCCGAAGTCCGCGGAGACCAGGTCGCCGTCCCGCAGGCGATAGCCGTCCGGGATGCCGTGCACGATCGCGTCGTTCACCGACGTGATGAGCGTGGCGGGGAAGGGGACCGGGGCGAACGCCGGGTGGTAGTGCAGGAACGGTGACGTGGCGCCCGCGTCCTTGAGGACCTGGTGCGCCACGTCGTCCAGGTCCCGCAGGACCACGCCGACGGCCGCCGCCTCGCGCACCGCTGTCAGGGCGCGCGCGACCACGCGCCCGGCCTCCCGCATCGCTTCGATGGATGTGTCTGTCTTGAGTTCGACCATGCCAATTACTATACCGGTATTTGAATCGGGGTCGGGGTATGCTGACTTCATGGTGCGGACTCCCCTGACCCCCGAAGAGCGCGAGCGCGGCGAGCGGCTCGGCCACCTGCTGCGCGCGGCGCGCGGTGAGCGGAGCATGGTGGAGGTGGCCGCGTGCGCCGGGATCTCGGCGGAGACCCTCCGCAAGATCGAGACCGGGCGGGCGCCGACACCCGCCTTCTTCACCGTCGCGGCCCTCGCGGTCGCCCTGGAGCTGTCGATGGACGACGTGGCCCGGAGCTGCGCGCTGGTTCCCGTCTGAGGGCGCCCCGGCGCTCCTTGTTCTGAAGCCGCCCTGCTTCCGGCGCTGTGCTTTCCTCGGCGTGCTTCCGGACCCGTGGTTCCGGCGCCGCTCTTTCGTCGGCGTGCGGCCGAGGTCAGCCGAGCAGTTTCGCCACCACGCGGTCGAGGGCCTCGATGTCCTCGCGGCCCAGGGCGAGCAGGTCGGCCGGCGGGGCGGACAGGATCGCGACGGCGCGGTCGGCGGCGGCCTCGCCCTCGGCGGTGAGACGGACCAGCTTGGCGCGCCGGTCGACCGGGTGCGGGACGCGCTCGGCGAAGCCGCGCCGCACCAGGTCGTCGACGATCACGGTGGTGTACGGCGGGTCGGCGCTCAGCCGCTGCGCCAACTCCCGCAGGGTGAGCGGGCCGGGGGCGATCCGGCGCAGGGCCCGGATGCGGCTGAAGCTCATGCCGAGCGCCTCGGCGACCTCCTTGCGGCGGTTGTGGCGGTCCATCAGGAGGGTGTTGAGGCCCTGCCAGGCCCGCGTGGCCGCCTGCACGGTGGCGTCGTCCACCTGCGCGCCGGCGTCGTCCACCCGCCGGTCCGTGTCGTCGCCCGGGCGTTCCGTCAAGTCTTCACCGTCGTTCTGGTCTCCTCGGCGGCCAACCGCTCCGCGGTGAGCCGGGCCGTGGACTGAGCCCAGCGGCCAGAGGTGAGCGTACCCAGCAGCAGGACCGCCCCGCCGCACCCGGCGATGATCCACCAGGCCGTCCGGCTCGCCTGCAGGAAGGCGGCCGTGCCCGTGTGCGCGCCGGTCGCCATGAGCGCGCCGATGACCGCCACGCCGAGCGACTGGCCGAACTGGCGACAGGCCGAGGCCACCGCCGCGGCCACGCCGGACTGCGAGCGCGGCATCGCGGACACGGCGGTGTGGGAGATCGGGGCGGTGACCATCCCGAAGCCGACGCCGAACAGCGCGTAGGCGCAGAACAGCGGCACCACCGAGAGGCGTCCGGAGTAGGTGAGCGCCTGCAGGACGGCGCTCGCGCACAGCGCGGCTCCGGCCGTCACCAGCGGCAGGCGGGGCCCCCGGGCCGCGAGGATCCGCCCGGACAGCGGCGCGGCGACCAGCGCCGCGAGGGCCATGGGCAGCATGAACAGACCGGCGTGCAGCGGGTCGAGCCGCCGGACGTTCTGCAGGTACAGGGAGCTGACGAAGAGGAAGCCCCCCAGCGCGAAGAACGAGGCGACCGCGATGACGGTGGCACCCGCGAACGGAACGGAACGAAAGAACCGCAGGTCGACGAGGGGGTCGACCCGGCGGGTCTCGTACCGCAGCAACCCGAGCAGCGCGCACAGCGCCACGCCCGCGCACCCGGCGACGAGCGGTGACGTCCAGCCCCGCACCGGCGACTCGATGATCGCGTACGTCACCGTGGCGAGCAGCACGACGACCAGGACCTGCCCGACCGGATCGGCGCGGCGGGGGCGCTCGGCGCGGGACTCCGGCACATACCGCCGGGTCAGGGCGAGCGCGGCCAGGCCGATGGGCACGTTGATCCAGAAGATCGCCCGCCAGCCGGCCGCCTCCACGAGCGCGCCGCCGATGAGGGGACCGGCGGCCATGCTGATCCCGACGACGCCGCTCCACACGCCGATCGCGCGGGCACGCTCGCGGGAGTCGGAGAAGACGTTGCTGATGATCGACAGGGCCACGGGGTTGAGCATCGAGCCGCCGATCGCCTGGAGCACGCGCGCCGCGATCAGCCAGCCGAGGCCCGGGGCCGCGCTGCACAGCAGCGAGGCCGTGGTGAAGACCGTCAGGCCGACCTGGAACACGCGTCGGCGGCCCACTCTGTCGGCGAGCGAGCCCGAGAACATCAGCAGGCTCGCGAGGACGAGGGTGTAGCCGTCGACCGTCCACTGCAGCCCGGACAGGGAGCTGTCCAGGTCCTGCTGGATGGACGGCAGCGCGACGTTCAGAGCGGTGACGTCGAGGCTGACGATCAGCAGGCTCAGGCAGCAGACGGCCAGCACCGACCAGCGTCCATGAGGGGTGAGGTGGGTCATGAGCGCCCCCGGAAAGTAGTTGTGTTGCTGTAATCATTACAACAACACAACTAAATGTCGAGGGTGGTCTTCCGTGGCTGGCGGTGCTGGTGCTGGCGGCGTCGGCGGGTGCTGTCAGTGCTGGCGGCGTCGGCGCGCGAGGAGCGCCACCCCCGCCGTCACGAGCGCCGCCGCCACGAAAAGGGCGCCGACCCACACGGGGGAGCGGTAGCCGAGCCCCGCCGCGATCGCCCGGCCGCCCGCCCAAGGGCCCATCGCCGCACCCAGGTTGAGGGCCGCCGTGGCGAAGCCGCCCGCGAGCGTCGGCGCCCCCGTCGCCGCGTACAGCGCCTGCGAGATCAGGGTGGAGCCGACCGCGAACGACAACATCCCCTGGGTGAAGGCGAGCACGACCGCCGCCACCGGACTGCCCGCCGCGAGCGCGAACGCCACCCAGCCCGCGACCAGCGCCACCGTGCCGCCCACCAGGAGCGGCAGCGGACGCGTGTCGGCGAGCCGCCCGCCGAGCGCGACCCCGACCGACGAGCCGAGCCCGAACAGGGCGAGCAGCCCGGGCACCCACGCCTCGTCGATGCCGGAGACATGCGTGGCCAGCGGTTCCAGATACGTGAAGACGCAGAACGTGGCGCCGTTGACGAGCGCGCCGAGCAACAGCGTCACCAGGAGCTTCGGGGAGCGCAGGGCGCGCAGCTCCGCGCGGACGCCGGTGGGTGCGGTGGTCGGCGCGGTGGTGGGTGTGGCGGTGGGCGCGGTGGCGGGCGCGGACGGCGGCACGGCTCGGGCGACGGCGACGACGGCGGGCACCGAGATCAGCGCCACCGCCCAGAACGCGGCCCGCCAGCCCCACAGTTGGCCGAGCAACGCGCCGCCCGGCACGCCCACCACGCAGGCGAGCGTGGTGCCGCCGAGGAGGATCGAGGTGGCCCGGCCCTTGGCGTCCGGCGCCACCAGGCTCGTCGCGGTGGTGAGCGCCACGGCGAGGAAGCCGGCGTTCGCGAGCGCGCCGACGAGACGGGTGGCGAGCAGCACGCCGAAGCTGGTGGTCAGGGCGCCCACCACATGCGCGAGCAGAAACGTGATCAGGAAGCCGAGCAGCGCGCGGCGACGCGGCCAGCGCAGGCTCAGCACCGCCATCAGGGGCGCCCCCACGATCATTCCGACGGCGAACGCCGAGGTCAGCGAACCGGCGGCCGGGACCGACACTGCCATGTCGGCGGCGATGTCCGACACCAGGCCGGACAGCATGAACTCGGACGTGCCCTGGGCGAACACGGCGAGGGCGAGCAGATACAGGACGAATGGCACAGCGAGACTCCGCAACCACTGAAAGGATCGACGAGACCCGCGGGCAGCCCTCGGTGACGCGGCGCGGCACGCCCAAGGCGGCGCCGACGCCGCGCGGTTGCCGCGCGGGCGGGAAGAGGGTGGGGAAGCAGTCCGTGACTACGGCACTGCGGCGATCCTGTGGCGAAGGGGCCGCGGAGCGACACGGGGCGTCGTACCGGAGGACGGCACGGCGTCGGTGTCGCTGCCACGCGGCAGCGAGGAACTCGCGAGCTCAGGAACTCGGGGAGTCCGTGGAGCAGCCACCGGAACGCCGGTGGCTAGCGTCTGTTCGCCTCGGGACTGGACATGTGCGCAGACTAACCACGTCTGTCGCCGCACGTCCAAGTAATTAATGAAGCCTTCGGAAAACCGCGTGTAGCCGTCCCGTAACCCATCTGGTGTTATCTTCCGGACCGGCAGACTCCAGTCTCCCAGGGGGCGGTGCCCGACGATGGCAGTGGGACAACTCCCGGACGAGATCCGGGAGTTCGCAAAGTACTTGAACGATCTCCTGGCCCGGATCGATCGGGACGGCGGGTGGTGCGGGGTGTTCCTCGCCCGCGACCCCGACGGCATGCGGGCCTGCCTGGAGGGCGCCGAGGTGCCGCCCTGGGACGTGGTGCAGGCGCTGCTCCACGACCTCGCGGCCGACGCCGGGGTGGGCGTCGCGCACGCCGAGACGGCACGGGCGCAGGCCCTGCACGCGGCGTCGGTGGCCGCGCACGACGGCCGGCCCGGGGCGCGCGAACTCCTCAGCGACCGGCTCGACCTGATGCTCCAGGAGCAGCGGTTCGCCCAGGAGCGCCAGCACGAGCTCGCGCGCGCCCTCGCCGTCGCCGCCACGCCCGACGACGTGGACCGCATCCACCTGGACCTGGCGTGGGTGCGCGACGACCACGAACGCGCGGCCGCGCGCTGCGGGGAGCTGCGTGCGCGCATCGACCGCCTCGACCGCGCGAGCGCGCCGCAGTGGGTGGACTTCGGGGGACCCGGGCAGGAGGGCGCGCCGCCGCGCGCGGAGCCGGGCCGCTCCCCGGGCGCCCGCCCCGCCGAGTACGACTCCCGCCCCGCCGAGTACGGCCCCGGCCCCGGCCCCGCGGAACATGCCCCCCGCCCCGCCGAGTACGAACCCGGCGCCCCCATCCCCCTTCCCACCCTCGCCCCCACCCCCGAAGAGCACCCCCACCCCGACCGCACCCAAGAGGCCGCCCCCGCCCCGGACGACCACGCCCAGGCCGACCCGACCGGCCGCACCCCCCGCGTCCCGCAGCAGCCCAACCCGCGCCGCCGCCCCCGGGGCGCCCGCTTCGCCGGGTTCGCGGGGCTCGACGCCGACGAGGCGGACGGGGTGGGCCCCGTCGTCGTCCCCTCGGCGGACGCGGCGGCCGTCGACGCCGGGACGCCCCGCGGCGCGCGCTACGCCCCGGCCGTGGACGCCGGACCGCCGCGCGCCCCGAGGCGGTCCAGGTCCGCGGACCAGGTGGCCGCCGACCGCGAGGCGGCCGACGCGCGCGCCGCCGCCGACGCGCACCTCGCGGACGAGCGCGTCACCGTCGACGCCGTGAAGGCGCTGATCCAGCTGCGCGGCGAGGGCCGCAGCGGCGAGGCGCACGGGGTCCTCGTCGAGGCGTCGGGGTGGCCCGCGGCCAGGCTCCCGCTGTTCGCGGAGGAACTGCATCACGCGGGCCTCGCCGCCGACTGGGCGACCCTGCTGTGGGAGGCCGCGTCGCTGCCGCCCGACCGGCTCGTGGCCGTCGCGGACGCGCTCGCCGGTGCGGGCCGCGCGGAGGACTGCCGCAAGCTGCTGCGCCAGGGCGTGGCGCGGCCCGCACCGGAGATCGCCGAGTCCCTGATCGCGCTCGCCGACGCGGGGCGCACCCGTGAGGCCCGGGCGCTGCTCGACGCGTTCGTCCGGGTCCGTACCGCCGAGGACGTCGCGGCCTGCGCGCACACCGACCCGCCCCGGCTCATTCCACAGCTCCTCGAGGCCGCGAAGGCGGCGTCGGACGAGCGTCACTGGGACCTCGTGCACGCCTTGCGGGTCGCGGGTTTCGCCACCTGAGCCGCCCCCGGCCTCAGCCGAGCCGACCTGGGCCGACCTGAACGCGCCCCGGCGTCCGCCCGCGCTCCGGCGGACGGGTCCGTCACCCGCCCGGGTGCGAAACATGATCGACTCCGCCGCGTTACGACGATGGTCTTGGCAAGGCCGTCGATGGGGCTTACGTTCGTCTGTCTACGCAAGAAGTCTACGGGCGTAGAGGCTCTCTGACGTCCCGTCGAAGGAGCAGCTCATGGCCAATGTCGTACGCGCCGCACTGGTCCAGGCGACCTGGACCGGCGACACCGAATCCATGATTGCCAAGCATGAGGAGCACGCCCGCGAAGCCGCTCGGCAGGGCGCGAAGGTCATCGGTTTCCAAGAGGTCTTCAACGCTCCTTACTTCTGCCAGGTCCAGGAGAAGGAGCACTACCGCTGGGCGGAACCGGTGCCGGACGGGCCCACCGTGCGCCGCATGCAGGACCTGGCGCGCGAGACCGGCATGGTGATCGTCGTGCCGGTCTTCGAGGTCGAGCAGGCCGGTTTCTACTACAACACCGCCGCGGTGATCGACGCCGACGGCAGCTACCTGGGCAAGTACCGCAAGCACCACATCCCCCAAGTCAAGGGATTCTGGGAGAAGTTCTACTTCAGGCCGGGCAACATCGGCTGGCCCGTCTTCGACACCGCCGTCGGCCGCGTCGGCGTCTACATCTGCTACGACCGCCACTTCCCCGAGGGCTGGCGGCAGTTGGGCCTGAACGGCGCCCAGCTCGTCTACAACCCCTCGGCCACGTCCCGCGGCCTGTCCGCCTATCTGTGGCAGCTGGAGCAGCCCGCGGCCGCCGTCGCCAACGAGTACTTCATCGCCGCGATCAACCGCGTCGGCCAGGAGGAGTACGGCGACAACGACTTCTACGGCACGAGTTACTTCGTGGACCCGCGCGGGCAGTTCGTCGGCGAGACGGCGAGCGACAAGGCGGAGGAACTCGTCGTGCGCGACCTCGACTTCGACCTGATCGACGAGGTCCGCGAACAGTGGGCGTTCTACCGGGACCGCCGCCCGGACGCGTACGAAGGGCTGGTCAAGCCGTGAAGGACCTCTACGCCAGGCACCGGGCCGTCCTGCCGGACTGGCTCGCGCTCTACTACGACGAGCCCGTCGAGCTCACCCACGGCGAGGGCCGCCACGTCTGGGACGCCGCCGGACGGCGCTACCTCGACTTCTTCGGCGGCATCCTCACCACCATGACCGCGCACGCCCTGCCCGACGTCACCAAGGCGATCGCCGAGCAGGCCGGCCGGATCATCCACAGCTCCACGCTCTACCTGAACCGCCCGATGGTCGACCTCGCCGAGCGGATCGCGGCCCTGTCCGGCATCCCGGACGCCCGCGTGTTCTTCACGACGTCGGGCACCGAGGCCAACGACACGGCGCTGCTCCTCGCCACCGCGCACCGCCGCTCCAACCAGATCCTGGCGATGCGCAACAGCTACCACGGCCGCTCCTTCACCGCGGTCGGCATCACCGGCAACCAGTCCTGGTCGCCCACGAGCCTTTCGCCGTTGCAGACGCTGTACGTCCACGGCGGCGTCCGCTCCCGCGGCCCCTACGCGGCCCTGAGCGACGCCGAGTTCACCGCGGCGTGCGTCGCGGACCTGCGGGACATGCTCGGCCAGTCCCGCGGCGGCGTCGCCGCGCTGATCGCCGAGCCGGTCCAGGGCGTCGGCGGCTTCACCTCACCGCCCGACGGCCTCTACGCCGCCTTCCGCGAGGTCCTCGCCGAGCACGGCATCCTGTGGATCGCCGACGAGGTGCAGACCGGCTGGGGCCGCACCGGCGACCACTTCTGGGGCTGGCAGGCGCACGCCGCGGCCGGACCGCCGGACCTGCTCACCTTCGCCAAGGGCATCGGCAACGGCATGTCCATCGGCGGCGTCGTCGGCCGCGCCGAGATCATGAACTCCCTGGACGCCAACTCCATCTCCACCTTCGGCGGCTCGCCCGTCACCATGGCCGCGGGCCTCGCCAATCTCTCGTACCTCCTGGAACACGACCTCCAGGGCAACGCGCGCCGCGTCGGCGGGCTGCTCATCGAGCGGCTCCGGGCCATCTGCGCCCAGCTCCCGGTGGTCCGCGAGGTGCGCGGCCGGGGCCTGATGATCGGCATCGAGCTGGTCAGGCCCGGCACCGACGAGGCCGACCCGCAGGCGGCCGCGGCCGTCCTGGAGGCGGCCCGCGAGGGCGGTCTGCTCATCGGCAAGGGCGGCGGGCACAGCACCAGCGTGCTGCGCATCGCCCCGCCCCTGTCGCTGACCGTCGCCGAGGCGGAGGAGGGCGCCGCGATCCTGGAGCGGGCCCTGCGCGGCGTCTAGGCGGCGCCCGGCCCCGTGGGCGGGGCCCCCCCCGGCCCCCCCCCCCCCCCCCCCCCCCCCCAAACGGAGCACCCGCCCCCCCCCCCCAGAGTAACCCCCCCCCCGTGCCAGGGGGGAGGGGGAGAAACCCCCCCCCGGCGGA
>NZ_JBHXTE010000014.1:32668-190407 GCF_042677545.1 Streptomyces sp. NPDC127108
GTAACGCAATCCCCCCATCCTCCTCCCCTGCGTCCGCGTGTCGTGGGGCCTGGGACACTCGTCGCGCGGGGGGGCCGGCCCCGGGGGGGGGCCACCCCCCGGGCCCGCCCACCGCACTCGCGTACCCCGTACGTACGAAAGGGAGCGCACCACCATGAGTACCCGCACCCTGATCCGAGGCGGTCTGGTCATCACCGCCGCCGAGGAGCTGCACGCCGACGTCCTGATCGAGGACGGCCGGATCGCGGCGCTCGCGGCACGCGGCACCCAGGCCGCGGCGGCCTGGAGCGCGGACCGCGTCATCGACGCGAGCGACAAGTACGTCATCCCTGGCGGCGTCGACGCGCACACCCACATGGAGCTGCCGTTCGGCGGCACCTTCGCGTCGGACTCCTTCGAGACCGGCACCCGCGCCGCCGCCTGGGGCGGCACCACCACCATCGTCGACTTCGCCGTCCAGACCGTCGGCCGGGCGCTGCGCGAGGGCCTGGACGCCTGGTACGCGAAAGCCGACGGCAAGTGCGCCGTCGACTACGCCTTCCACATGATCCTCTCCGACGTCAACGACCGGACGCTGAAGGAGATGGACCTGCTCGTGGAGGAGGGCATCACCTCCTTCAAGCTCTTCATGGCCTACCCCGGCGTCTTCTACAGCGACGACGGGCAGATCCTGCGCGCCATGCAGCGCTCCGCCGCCAACGGCGGGCTGATCATGATGCACGCCGAGAACGGCATCGCCATCGACGTCCTGGTGGAGCAGGCCCTGCAGCGCGGCGAGACCGACCCGCGCTACCACGGCGAGGTCAGGAAGGTCCTCCTGGAGGCCGAGGCCACGCACCGCGCCATCCAGCTCGCCCGGGTCGCGGGCGCCCCGCTGTACGTCGTGCACGTCTCCGCCGAGGAGGCCGTCGCGGAGCTGGCGGCCGCGCGGGACAAGGGACTCGACGTCTTCGGCGAGACCTGCCCGCAGTATCTGTTCCTGTCCACCGACAACCTCGCCGAGCCGGACTTCGAGGGCGCCAAGTACGTCTGCTCGACGCCGCTTCGGCCCCGCGAGCACCAGGCGGCGCTCTGGCGGGGCCTGAGGACCAACGACCTGCAGGTGGTCTCCACCGACCACTGCCCGTTCTGCTTCACCGGCCAGAAGGAGCTGGGCCGCGGCGACTTCTCGAAGATCCCCAACGGTCTTCCCGGCGTCGAGAACCGCATGGACCTGCTGCACCAGGCCGTCCTCGACGGGCACATCACCCGGCGCCGCTGGATCGAGATCGCCTGCGCGACACCGGCCCGCATGTTCGGCCTCTACCCGCAGAAGGGCACCATCGCCCCCGGCGCCGACGCGGACGTCGTCATCTACGATCCCGGCGCGCCCCAGACCATCTCCGCGGCCACCCACCACATGAACGTCGACTACTCCGCGTACGAGGGAAAGCAGGTCACCGGCCGCGTCGAGACCGTCCTTTCGCGCGGTGAAACGGTCATCGAGCAGCGGGAGTTCACCGGCCGCGCCGGGCACGGCCGCTACACCCCGCGCGCCACCTGTCAGTACCTGAGCTGACCGGCCGCACGCGCGCCGCTCACTCACCTGAACCAGCTAGGAGGTCCCTCGTGGATTTCGGACTTGTCCTGCAGACCGACCCGCCCGCGTCCGCCGTGGTCGACCTGATGCGCCGCGCCGAGGGGTGCGGCTTCCGCTACGGCTGGACGTTCGACTCGGCGGTCCTGTGGCAGGAGCCGTTCGTGATCTACAGCCAGATCCTGGAGCACACCGAACGCCTGACGGTCGGCCCGATGGTGACCAACCCGGGCACCAGGACCTGGGAGGTCACCGCCTCCACGTTCGCCACGCTCAACGACATGTACGGCAACCGCACCGTGTGCGGCATCGGCCGCGGCGACTCCGCGATGCGCGTCGCGGGCCGCAAGCCCAACACCCTGGCCCGCCTCGGCGAGTGCATCGACGTGGTCCGTGACCTCGCCGAGGGGCGGCAGGCGGACGTCGGCGGGCAGACGCTGCGCATCCCGTGGGTGCGCGACGGCAGGCTGCCGGTGTGGATGGCCGCGTACGGCCCCAGGGCGCTCGCCCTCGCCGGGCAGAAGGCCGACGGGTTTATCCTCCAGCTCGCCGACCCGTTCCTGACGGAGTGGATGGTCAAGGCGGTGCGGGCCGCGGCCGTGGAGGCGGGGCGCGATCCGGGGGCGGTGAGGATCTGTGTGGCGGCGCCCGCCTACCTCACCGACGACGACTCGCCCGAGGCGCTCGCGCACGCCCGGGACGAGTGCCGGTGGTTCGGCGGCATGGTCGGCAACCACGTGGCCGACCTGGTGGCGAAGTACGGGGAGCACTCGGGCCTGGTGCCCGAGGCGCTGACCGACTACATCAAGGCCCGTGAGGGGTACGACTACGCCCACCACGGCCGCGCCGGGAACCCCGACACCGCCTTCGTGCCCGACGAGATCGTGGACCGCTTCTGCGTCATCGGCACCGCCGACCGACACCGGCGGAAACTGGAGCAGTTGCGCGACCTCGGGGTCGACCAGTTCGCGGTGTACGCGATGCACGACGCCCGCGAGAAGGTCATCGACGGCTACGGCAGCGCGGTCATTCCGGCGCTGGGGCGGTAGCCGCACGGATGAGACCGGCGCGCGGGCGGACGCCGTTGTCCGCTCGCGCGCCGTCCCGTGGGGGACTGTTGGAGCGTCAGCCCCGGATGCCCGGACGGGTGCCGCAGTCGCCCGCGGCGCACTTGTCCAGCCAGTTGGCGAAGTCCGCGTCGTAGCGGGTGCCGATGGTGTTGGTGAGCAGGGTGCGGGCCGCGGCCCAGTCGCCCTTGCGGTAGTGGCCGAGCAGGGTCGTCACGTCCTGGGGGTGCGACTGGATCAGGTAACGGACGGCCAGGTAGCCCCAGTTGTAGATGCGCGTGCTGTCGGCGTTGTCGTAGGTGGTGTCGAAGAGCGTGCTGAGCCGGTACGTCTTCTTGCCCGCCTGCTTGATCGCGTCGTCATAGGTGACACCGCGGTACGAATACGAGATGTACTCGGCGAAGCCCTCCACCCACATCACGGTCGGCGTCTTCATGCCCTCCGCGAAGTCGCCGTACATGTTGAAGCGGCCGTCGAGGTAGTGCGTGTACTCGTGGTTGAGGTTCCAGATCTGGAAGTCGGGGCGCAGCCACTCCGCCTCGTACGCGATGAACCGGGGCAGGTTGCCCGCCTGGGCCGGATTGCCCTCCAGGTACATGCCGCCGTTGTTGGTGTCGATGCCGAAGACGATGCCCGCGTACGTCTTGTAGTCGCTGCTGGAGTCGAACGCGACGACTTCGAGGGTGGTGTTCTTGTCGTTGGCGACGGGGCCGTTGTCCTTGGCCACGCCGTGGAAGTAGGAGTCCTGGGCGAGCAGGCTGGAGCAGGCCGAGCTCAGCTCGGTGGACGTCATCTGCTGGGCGACGATCCGCAGGCTCGGGGCGCAGGTGTGCTTGACCGTGAGGACGGCGTCACGCACGCGGTTCTGCAGGTCGCAGGTGTTGTAGTACGAGCAGTTGTCCTTGTCGTACGCGTCCGTCATCTCGGCCAGGCCGACCCACAGCGGAGCCGTGCGGCCCGTGATCCGGCTGCGGTCGAGGAGCTGCTTGACCAACTGCGGCACCACGCCGCCGAACTGCTCGTGCCGCAGGAAGCGGCCCAGCTCGCGACCGGCGTTGGAGGTGAGGTACGACTTGTCGGTGCCGAGCAGGCCGTCATGGGTGACGGCGAAGTCCCGCAGGACGGTCAGGACGCTCTGGTCGGCCTGCACGGCGGCCACGAACTCCGGCACCTGGTGGCCCCGGAACAGCACCGTGTAGGTGTTGTTGACCGCCGCGACCATCCACCAGAAGCGGTCGTAGGAGGAGTTGTAGCTCTGCAGGAGCCGCTTGACGACGTTCAGGAAGCGGGCGTTCTCGCCCGAGCTGTCGATCAGGGTGACCGTCTCGGCGAGGGTCTCGCCGTTGCCCTCGGTGACGTCGAAGGCGTGCGAGGAACGGAAGAACGCGTCGAGGCCGCCCTGGACGGCGCTCTTCAGCGCCGGGCCGTAGGGGCCGACGGTGTCCGGCTGGCCCCACTGCACGTAGTAGCCGGCGCGCAGGTAGAGCACCACCTGCGTGATCGAACCGCTGTTGTTGCCGGGGTAGTTGACGGCCGTGTCGCGCAGCGCGCGGGACACCGTCACCATCTGCTCCTCGCGGAACAGGGCCCGGGCGTCCGAACCGGTCACGCCGAACAGCGTGTTGATGCAAGCGGTCTCCGAGGACTTGATCTGCTGGACCAGGGCGCCGCCGGTCTTCGACGTGAAGTCGGAGACGTTGCAGGCCGCCTTGGGGGCGCCGCGGTACGCCTTGGGTGCCTGCTTGACGGTGTGCGTCGGCGGGCGCTTGGAGGGGTCCCTGGTCGGCCTGGCCGCGTGCTCGGCCTCGGTGGCCCGCAGGTCCTCGGTCGAGGTGGGGGTGGCGGGCGAGGGGGCGGTGCCCGGGCGCGGTGCGGGTGCCTTGGCCCCGGTGCCCGCCGAGGCACCCTGGCCGGTGAAGGCGACCAGGGTGAGGCCGAGGCACATCACCAGTGCCGATATCAGGAGCCGGGCCAGGGGAGTTCTCGGTGCGCGGGACTTCTGTGGTCGTGAGGTGCGTTTCAAAGTGCCCTCCGGGCGGTCGGCGGCCGTGCCCGAGCACGGCCGTGGGGGTGCGCGAACCGTGGCGACAAAGGGTGCGAGGCGCTGAGCTGCAGAAACCCTTGAACTGTCATGCCCACGAAGGATGCGTGACATGTAATATTGCACACATCACATGGTCAGAGAAGGCCTCTGCGGGCATGGGCAGAGATTGACGCAGCGTCATATCCGGGGTGGGGGAAGGGCGTTGTTCACCGCGATGCGGCCTAGGCGCCGCGCGTGCGGCGCCTAGGGGCTCCGGTGAGGGGGCTTCGGTGAGCCGGGGTCAGCGGGCGGTGCCGAGCCCGCCCCTGCGGGGACGCTTGGCCGGCTCCTGGGGCTGGCGCCCCTTCGCCCACAGGGTCCGTACGTGCCCGAGGTGGCGCGTCATGCACTTCTCGGCGCCCTTGGCGTCACCGGCCAGCATCAGGTCGAGGAGCTCGATGTGCTCCTCGGCCGACGGGAGCAGCTCGCCGCGCTCGTCCAGACCCGTCAGGCCGTAGAGGCGGGAGCGCTTGCGCAGATCGCCGACGGCTTCCACGAGCCGGTCGTTGCCCGACAGGGCGAGCAGCGACAGATGGAAGCGCCGGTCCGCCTCCAGATAGCCGATGAGGTCGTGGACGCGGGCGGCGCGCACGATCTCCTCGGCCACCTCGCGCAGCGCCTCCAGGTCCTCGCGGGCGGCGGTGCGCGTGATGCGGCCGATCGTCGGGACCTCGATCAGGGTGCGGATCTCCGTGTACTGGTCGAGGTCCTGTTCGTTGACCTCGGTGACGCGGAAGCCCTTGTTGCGGACCGGCTCGACCATGCCCTCCCGGGCCAGGTCCAGCATCGCCTCGCGCACCGGCGTCGCCGAGACCCCGAAGTCCTCGGCGAGCGCGGGCGCGGAGTAGACCTCGCCGGGCTTGAGCTCGCCGGAGATCAGGGCCGCGCGCAGCGCGTTCGCCACCTGGTCGCGCAGGCGCTCGCGGGTGGTGATGAGGTCGCGCTGCGTCAGATGACCCATGGCCGTGGTGATCCCTTCGTGCCTGCGCCCCGCGCCTTCGTGGCCGGGCGGATCACCAGCGTACAATGTCACGTTGTTTTCGCAGCTGAGCGGGCGGGGAGGAAGCGGGTCCCCAGCGGTACCGCCAGGAGCGGCGTTCGGGGATCATGTTGGCTTCCGCACGGCCCCTGGTACTCCTCCCCTCCAGCGAATGGCCTGCCCATGACCGACACCGTCCCCCCGGGCCCACCCGCCGTCCCCGCCGGTCCGCCCCCGAGCACCCCCGCCCAGCGCACCGCCCCCGACGGCCGCGTCGAACTGCTCCCCGGCGCCTACCCGCACGACAGCCGCTTCGCCAACGACGACCTCCGGCCCATCCCGCTCGCCGAACGCCACTGGTCCACCTACAACTTCGCCGCCCTGTGGGTCGGCATGGCCCACAACATCCCCTCCTGGACGCTCGCCTCCGGCCTGGTCGCGCTCGGCATGGACTGGAAGCAGGCCGTCTTCACCATCGCGCTCGCCAATGTCGTCGTCCTGCTCCCGATGCTGCTCACCGGGCACGCGGGCCCCAAGTACGGCATCCCGTTCCCGGTGCTCGCGCGCGCCTCCTTCGGGCTGCGCGGCGCCAACCTGCCCGCGCTGATCCGGGCCGCCGTGGCCTGCGGCTGGTTCGGCATCCAGACGTGGATCGGCGGGCAGGGCATCTTCGTCCTGCTGAACGAGGTCTTCGGTGGCGCGTGGGCCGACGCCTCGCACATCGGCGGCCATCCGTGGACGCTGTGGCTGTGCTTCGTGGCG
Organism: Streptomyces sp. NPDC127108; assembly: GCF_042677545.1. Classification (NCBI taxonomy): domain Bacteria; kingdom Bacillati; phylum Actinomycetota; class Actinomycetes; order Kitasatosporales; family Streptomycetaceae; genus Streptomyces; species Streptomyces sp. NPDC127108. The sequence goes on from NZ_JBHXTE010000014.1 coordinate 39,136, forward strand.
TTCTCGGCCCTCCAACTCGCCATCATCCACCGGGGGATGGAGACCCTGCGGCGGTTCGAGAACTGGGCGGCGCCCTTCGTGCTCGTCGGCGCGGTCGTGCTGCTCGTCTGGATCTCCGACAAGGCGGGCGGCCTCGGACCGCTCCTCGACCAGCCCTCGAAGCTCGGCTGGGGCGCCGACTTCTGGCCGGTGTTCTTCCCCGCTTTCATGGGGATGATTGGCTTTTGGTCCACTTTGTCGCTCAACATCCCGGACTTCACGCGCTTCGGGAAGGGGCAGCGCGCGCAGGTGTGGGGCCAGAGCCTCGGCCTGCCGACCACGATGACCGCCTTCGCGCTGCTCTCCGTCCTCGTCACCTCCGGCTCGCAGGCCGTGTACGGGGAGCCCATCTGGGAGCCCGTGGACCTCGCCGCCAAGTCCGACAACGTCTTCGGTCTCCTCTTCGCGCTGGTGACGGTGCTCGTCGCGACGGTCTCCGTGAACATCGCGGCGAACGTCGTCTCGCCCGCGTACGACCTCGCGAACCTCGCGCCGCGGCTCATCAACTTCCGTACCGGCGCGCTGATCACGGGCGTCGTGGGCGTCCTGATCTTCCCCTGGAAGCTGATCGAGACACCCGAGCTGTACATCTTCGTCTGGCTCGGAGTGGTCGGCGGACTGCTCGGCACGGTGGCGGGCGTCCTCATCGCCGACTACTGGATCGTGCGCCGCACCGCCTTCGAACTGGCCGACCTCTACCGGCAGGACGGGCGCTACTGGTACGCGGGCGGCTGGAACTGGCGGGCCGTCGTGGCCTTCGCCGTCGGCGGGGTGCTCGCCGTCGGCGGCTCGCACTCCGACCCCGGCAAGGGGCCGTTCCCCGACGACGGCATGATCCCCTTCCTCGAGCCGCTGGCCGACTACGGGTGGGCCGTGGGGCTCGGGTCGGCGTTCGTGGTGTACCTCGCGCTGATGTGGTCGCGCAGGGAGGGCGTGAAGTAGGGGAGCAGGGGCGGCGGCAGGGGAGCCGGGGCGGTACGTCAGCTCGGGCGGGTCGCCGTCACCAGCCACACCCGCGCCATCATCCGGACCCCGCGCCCGCCCGCGTACGGGCTGAGCGTGTCCTCGAGGGCCTTGCGGGTGACCCTCGGCACCACGCGGTCGGGCGTGCGGGAGAGGAGGAAGTCGACGGCGTCCGCCGGGTCGCGGCCCCAGTACGTCTCGACGGGCAGCGAGGTCACCGACACGTCCGTGTAGGCGGCGAGGGAGCGGCGGATGTGCGCGGGGTCGCTGAGCGAGGCCATCGCGGCGCGGGCGTCGGTGTGGTCGGCGGAGGGGGCGGCCCCCTGGGCGCCGAGCAGGCCCGCGAGCAGGCCGAGCGCGCGGGACTCCTCGATGTCGGGGCTCGCGGGCTGCGGGCAGACGAACACCAGGCGCCCGCCGGGACGCAGCGCGCGGGCCACGTTGCGGAACGCGGCCGCGTGGTCGGCGAAGAACATCACGCCGCCCCGGCTGATCGCCACGTCGTAGCGGCCCTCGGGAAAGCCGTGCGTCTGGGCGTCACCGAGTTCGTACGAGACGTTGGTGACCGCCTCGGCCTCGGTGCGGACCCGGGCCCGATCGAGGAGCGGCGCCGAGATGTCGACGCCGACCGCGTGCCCCTGCGGCCCGGCGAGCCGCGCCGCGATCCGCGTGACGGTGCCCGCGCCGCAGCCGATGTCCAGGACCCGGGCCCCGGCGCTGATTCGCGCGGCCGCGAACAGACGGCCGTTGAGGTCGCCGCTCATCGCGTCGTAGCGGTCCTGCTGCTCGGCCCAGTGCCGGCCGATGGGGCCGTTCCAGAGCTCCTCCTGGCGGGCGTTGGGGCGGGCTTCGGGCCGGGTGTGCGTCGTCATGGCGGTTCCTTCGCCTCGGGGATCGTCCACGGGGTGCCGCTGTGTCGTGGTGCTTGTGCCGCCGATCGTCGCCGCACCGGTGCCCTCCGGTCGTCGTACCGGCGAAGGCAGTTGGATCTACGGCGACGGGGCCGGGCGGCCGCGCGACTACTACGCCGGGAGTAGCGCCGGAGCGGTCCGCACGGGGGACGTCGCTGTCCTAGGGGCGGGCTAGGGTGCGGGACATGACGGGGGAACGCGGAGGCTCCGGTGGCTGCGGCCACCTCGACGAGCGCAGGATCAGGGCGATGGTGGCGGTGTTCGCCGTGGTCATGGCCGCGGTCGTCGTGGGCGCGACGGTGTACGAGGGCGGCGCGGACGCCGTCGACTACGCCTTGGCGTGCGTCGGCTCGCTCGCCCTCGCGGAGCACCGCCGCGCCCCGCGCGTCGTCCTCGTCGTCAGCGCGGTCGCCATGGCCGCCTTCGTGCTGCACGCCGAACCGGCCACAGCCGCGGCGTTCCCCGTCCTCGCCGCCGTGCACGCCGCCGCACACCACGGCCACCGGCTGCTCGCCTCGGGCACCGGACTCGCCTTCCTCGTCGCGTTCCTCGGCGCCGACCCGGGCCGCGACGGCGCCGTCGAGCGGACCCTGCTGCTCACCGGCTGGTTCGTGTGCGCCGTCGCCACCGGCATCGCGGCCACGACCTGGCAGGCCTATCTGCGCCAGACCGAGGAGCGCGCCCTGGAGGCGGAGCGGACCCGGGAGGAGGTGGCGCTGCGCAGGGCCGGGGAGGAACGCCTGCGCATCGCCCGCGAACTGCACGACTCGCTCACCCACCAGATCTCCATCGTCAAGCTCCAGGCGGGCGTGGCCGTCCACCTGGCGCGCAAGCGCGGCGAGGACGTGCCGCCCGCGCTGCTCGCCATCCAGGAGGCGAGCGGCGAGGCCATGCGGGAACTGCGCGCCACCCTGGAGGTGCTCCGCACGGACGGGCCGACCGGCAGCCCCGCCCTGCTCGTCGAGCGCGCGCGGTCCGCGGGCCTTCCCGTCGAGCTGACGGTGACCGGGCGCGAGCGGACCCTGCCGACGGCCCTGGAACAGGGCGTGTACCGCATCGTCCAGGAGTGCCTCACCAACGCGGCCCGGCACGCGGGCGGCCCGGCGTCGGTCGGCGTCCATCTCGACTACGGCGAGCGGCAGGTGGTGGTCCGCGTGGACGACGACGGGGCCGGGCGCCCGGAGGTGCCCGTGGAACCGGGGGTCGGGCTCATCGGGATGCGCGAGCGGGTCGAGGCCCTCGGCGGGGCGCTGCGCGCCGGGGCGCGGGACGAGGGGGGCTTCTCGGTGCGGGCCGAACTGCCGCTGGGGACGGCGGGGTGAACCGGGTGAACGGGGTCATCCGGGTCGTGCTCGTCGACGACCAGGCCCTGATGCGGGCCGGGTTCCGGGCCCTGATGGACGCCGAGGACGGGATAGAGGTGGTCGGCGAGGCCGCCGACGGGGCGCAGGGCGTGGCGCTCGTCGGGGAACTCGTGCCCGACGTCGCGCTCGTCGACGTACAGATGCCGGTCATGACGGGCATCGAGGCGACCCGCCGCATCGCCGCCGACCCGCGCCTCGCGGACGTGCGCGTCGTCATCCTCACCAACTACGGCCTGGACGAGTACGTCTTCGAGGCGCTGCGCGCGGGGGCCAGCGGCTTCCTGCTCAAGGACACCGAGCCCGCCGACCTGTTGCAGGCCATCGAGGTCGTGGCCCGCGGCGACGCGCTGCTCTCGCCCGCCGTGACGCGGCGCCTGATCGGCGAGTTCGTGGCCAGGCCGCCGGACCGCGCGACGCCGCCGGGCCTGGAGGGCCTCACGCGCCGCGAACGCGAGGTGACGTCCCTCGCGGCCCGCGGCCTCACCAACGAGGAGATCGCCGCGCACATGGTCATCAGCCCGTTCACGGCCAAGACGCATGTGAGCCGGGCGATGACGAAGCTGGGCGCGCGGGACCGGGCCCAACTCGTGGTGTTCGCCTATGAGTCGGGTCTCGTGCGGGCTCGGGTCGAGGGGGACGAGAGGGATGCGGGCCCGGGCCCGGTCGGCGGGGGAGGCGTGGACGGTGGGGGTGCGGACGGCAGGGGTGCGGACGCCGGGGGCGCGGATGGCATGATCCCGGCGTGACTCTCCTGACGCCCCGCCGTGCCCCCTCCCTCTGCGCCCTCTGCGCCCTCGCGATACTCGTCGCCGGGTGCGGGCAGTCGAAGGGGTCCGGGCGGGACGGCGCGGAGGACGGCGCCGCGACCCGTGTGGCGGGCCAGGGCGGACTGCCCCCGACCGCGGCCGGACCCACCCCGTCCCACGCCGGGCCCACCCCGACTCACGCCGGACCCACCCCGTCCTACCGCGTCACCCCCGACGAACTCCCGTCCGGCGCCGCGAGCGCGCCCCCGTACGGAGCGCTGCCGCCCGAGCCCCGGCAGGCGGGCAGGGACTGCTCCGGGAGGCGCGACACCCTCGTCGAACCGGGCCCCGTCGACGCCGCGATGGGCCTGCGCGCGATGCGGGTCACCCTGACGCACTGCGGCACCAGCACCTACCGGCTCCACGGCTACCCCGGCCTGCGCGCGCTCGGCGACGACGGGGCGCCCCTGGACGTGAGCACCCTGCGGGGCACCGGGCGGATCACCACCGGCGTGCCCGACCCCGGGCCGCACCCCGTGGCGCTGCGGACGGGCGAGTCGGCGACCGTGGTCGTGGTGTGGCGCAACACCCACACCGACGTGACGCGCCCCGCCGTGCACGCGCCCCGGCTGCGCGTCGTCCCCGCCCCCGGCACCCCGGCACGGACCGTCACGCCGGACGGCGGCATGGACCTCGGCAGCACCGGCCGCATCGGGACGACGGCCTGGAAGAAGTACGTGCCCGACGGCACCGAGGGATGAGTCGGCCCGGAAGCCGAGGGGTGAGTCGGCCCGGGGCCGTGGCTGAGTCGCCGCGAGGCCGCTCGTGCCACCGGACGCGCCGCACCCCAGGCAAGGTTGGCTTGAAATCGCCAGCCAGGGGGTGCGATTTCAGCCGCAGGAAGGTTCCTGTCCGCGATGGATGGCTGACCCAAGCACCGTACGTATGTACGTGGCCGACGGTGCGTCACCGTCCGGCCTGGGGTGTCGGGTTCCGTACGGGAGTAGCACGCGCGCGGCCCCGATGAGTCCTTTCGCGACGAACCTTCCGGACAGTGCCCCCCGGAGCTGAATGCCCGCTTCCACTGTGCGATCTTGTGACTAGCATGACCACCACAAGTGCCGTCGGAAGACAGCGCCACCAGGCGGACTTCCCTCGCGGCGGCACGCAGTCGAGGGCGGGCCGACGGCCCGCGCACCCGTGCCGACACCGAGGGACCACGGAATGACACAGCCCGCCGATCGTCGTCCGGACCGCACCCCGAGCAGCCGGCGAACGGCATACACGCTGCCCTTGTGTCTCCTCATAGCCGCCGCGGCGGCGGGCGCAGCCGTCGCCGCACTCGCCCCGGACGAGGCCCGCGCCTGGGTGGGCGCCGCGGCCGCCGGGGGCTGGATCCTGCTCACCGTCGCCGTCCTCGTCGGCCTCGCGACGACGAACAGGCTACGCGCGCGGGTCGCCGACGCCGAGGGCGAACTGCTCTCCGTGCGCGGCCAGTTGGACACCCGTACCGCGGAGGACATGGGGCTGGCGCAGGTGACCCTGCCGGGGGTGGCCCGGCTCGTGCGCGAGGGCGTCGCCCCGGACGAGGTGCTGCGCCAGACCCGGCCGCCCGCCCTGCCCTCCCAGCGCGAACTGCTGCGGGTGTCCGTGGGCGCCCTGGCCGACGCCGAGCAGCGCGCCGCCACCGCCGCCGCGGCCCAGCGCCGCACCGCCGACGACCTGGCCCGCGTCACCGAGGACGTCCGGCTCCTCGCCACCGAGACCCTCCCGGACGTGGTCGCCACCCTGCGCGCCGGCGCCTCCGTGGACCGCGCCCTCGCGGGCACGCGCTGGCCCGACGACGCCGCGCTGCGCGCCCTGACCGATGCCGCCGTCCGCGAACTCGCCCTGAGCGAGCGGCGCGCGGCCGCCGCGCAGGCCGCGAGCGCCAAGGCCCTCAGCCGCGTCCAGGCCAAGTCCGTGAGCATGCTCGCCGACCTGCGGGACATGCAGGACCGGCACGGCGAGGAGGTCTTCGGCGACCTGCTCCGGCTCGACCACAGCACCTCGCAGCTCGGCCTCATGACCGACCGTCTCGCCCTGCTCATGGGCGGCCGCTCCAGCCGCGCCTGGAACAAGCCCATCGTGATGGAGTCCATCCTGCGCGGCGCCGTCGGCCGTATCGCCGCCTACCAGCGGGTGCGGCTGCACTGCTCGACCAGGGTCGCCGTCGTCGGCTTCGCCGCCGAGGGCGTGATGCACCTGCTCGCCGAACTCGCCGACAACGCCGCGAACTTCTCCCCGCCCACCGACGAGGTCCACGTCTACGTGGAGGAGTCCCGCACCGGCATCGTCATCACCATCGAGGACAGCGGCCTCAGGATGTCCGAGGCGGCCCAGCGCCGGGCCGAGGAGTCGGTGTCCGGGCGGATGACCGACCTCGCGCTCCTCCAGGGCACCCGGCTCGGGCTCGCCGTCGTCGGCGGTCTCGCCGTGAAGTACGGCATCAACGTCAGCTTCCGCCCCTCGGCGCGCGGCGGCACCGGCGTCGTCGTCCTGCTGCCCCCGCAGCTGATCGCCCAGCAGCCGCAGCCGGAGCGCGCCCCGGCGCTCGACGCGCCCGCGCTGCCCGCTTCCGGTACGGCGGCCGCGCTCGGAGCGGAAGCCGTGCCCACGCCGCGCACCGCCGCGGAGGCCCCCGCGACCCCCGCCGCACCCGTCGACGCGGGCCTCGGCGGCGCACCCGGCGAGCGGGCCGGGACGCCCGAGCACACCGCCGTGCGCGAGCGCGCCGCCGACGGGACCGACGAGTACGGGCGGGCCCCGGGCCACGGCACCGACGGCAGGGGAATCGCCACCGACGGCCGGGGCGGCACGGACGGCCGGGGGATCGCCACCGGCGGCACCGACGGCAGGGGGATCGCCGCCGGTGGCACCGACGGCAGGGGCGCCACCCTCGGCGGCCTTCCGATGCGGCGCCCCGGCCGCACCATGGCCGCCGCGCACGCCGAACTGCAGCAGCGCCAGGCCGCCAACTCCGCCGCCCGGGAGGCCACTCGGAGCGGCCCGGACACCACCCCGGGAGGCCGGGGCACCACCCCCGCGGCCCCCGACGCCCACCGGCACCCCGACCCGGGCGCACCCGGCACGGACGGCGCGGACCCCGCCGGGGCCGAGCGCCCGCCCCGCGACCTCGGCGCCCGGTTCGGCGCCTTCCACCGCGCCCGGCGGGCCGCCGCGGAGGGCGAACCACCGCGGGCCGCCCACGAGAGCGAGCCGCCGCGGGCCGAGTGACCGGCCCCCGCGGCCGCCGGGACCGGTCCGCCCGGACCGCGTCCCCGGCGCGCCGCGCGCACCCCGCGCCCCGCGCCGCCCCGCGGGTCCGCCACGACGAGCCCCACCGTTCTCACCTTCCCCACCCCCGCCCCGCATCGAAAGGGAGGCACGGGCGTTCGCGCACCCGGTGATCGCCCCGAATCAACATGCAGACCACCGACAACAGCCTGAACTGGCTTCTGGACACCCTCCTCGACGGCACCCCCGGAACCCGGCACGCCCTCGTGCTGTCCCGGGACGGCCTCAAGCTCTGCTGGAGCCCCGGCCTCAGCCTCGACCAGGCCGACCAGCTCTCCGCGATCTGCTCCGGCATCCAGGCGCTCGCCCAGGGCGCCTCCATGGAGTTCGGCGACGGCTCCGGGGGCGTACGGCACTCCATGACCGAGTTCCACGGCGGACTGCTCTTCGTCGTGGAGGCAGGACAGGGCGCGCACCTCGCCGTCATCGCCGACGAGGACGCCGACCCCGGTGTGGTCGGCCACCAGATGAGCCAGCTCGTCTCCCAGATCGGCGAACACCTGCGGGCCGAGCCCCGCGGCCAAGGGCACGGGAACCCCGGGGATCCCGCGCGCCCCGTCTCGTGATGCGCCGGCCCGTCGATGTGGGCGACCCCGACCGGCTCTACACGGTCACCGGGGGCCGCAGCAGCTCCGACGGCAGCTCCTTCGACCTGGTCACACTGATCGTCGCCGAGTGCGAGCCGTCCGTGGGCCAGCAGTCGGAGCACGCGCGCATCCTCGAGCTGTGCCGCCACCCCACGGCCGTCGTCGAGATCGCCGCGGAGCTGTCCCTGCCCATCACCGTCGTCCGCATCCTCCTGGAGGACCTGCTGGCGACCGGCCGCATCACCCCTCGTCACCCCCGCGTGGCGGCCTCCGCCGCGCTGCCCGATTCCGCTCTTCTCACGGAGGTGCTCCATGGGCTCCGCAACCTCTGAGCTGCCGTCGTCCCGGACACCGCTGCGCGACACGGCCGAAAACGGCCTGAAGATCGTCGTGGTGGGCGGCTTCGGCGTCGGCAAGACCACTCTCGTCCGCTCCGTCAGCGAGATACGCCCCCTCAACACCGAGGAGGTGATGACGCAGGCGGGCGCCGGAGTCGACCGGATACCCGAGTCGAGCGGCAAGAACACCACCACCGTCGCCTTCGACTTCGGCCGCATCAGCCTCAACGACCGCCTGGTGCTCTACCTGTTCGGCGCCCCCGGCCAGAAACGCTTCTGGTTCCTGTGGGACCGTCTCTTCTCCGGGACGCTCGGCGCGGTGGTCCTCGTGGACACCCGCAGAATGGACGATTCCTGGTACGCCATCGACCGGCTCGAACACCACGGCACGCCCTTCGTCGTGGCCGTGAACCGCTTCGACGACGACACGGCCCGGCACTCCCTTGAGGACATCCGCACCGCGCTCGCGCTGCCGGCCCACGTCCCCCTCATCGACTGCGACGCCCGGGTCCGCTCGTCCGGCAAGGACGTGCTGATCACGCTCGTCGACCACCTCCACCACCTGGCACGGGAACGGGAACTGACAGCATGACCGAAGCGAGTGGACCCGCGGCCGCGCCGAACACCCCGCCGCCCGGCTGCCCCGCCCACACCGCTCACCCCGACGCGGTGCCCCTGAGCGGCCTGGAGTACCAGCAGACGCCCTTCGACCTGTACCGCAGCCTGCGCGGCAAGCACGGCTCGGTCGCGCCCGTCCTCCTCGACGGCGGCGTGCCCGCCTGGCTCGTCCTCGGCTACTCCGAGGTCTCCTACGTCACCGCGCACGACGAGCTGTTCGCCCGCGACTCCCGGCGCTGGAACCAGTGGGACAACATCCCCGCCGACTGGCCCCTGATGCCGTTCGTGGGCTACCAGCCCTCCGTCCTGTTCACCGAGGGCGCCGAACACCGCCGCCGCGCGGGCGTCATCACCGAGGCCCTCGAAGGCGTCGACCAGTTCGAACTCGGCCGTGAGTGCGCCTACATCGCCGACCAGCTCATCGCGTCCTTCTCCGGCCGCGGCAGCGCCGAGCTGATGAGCGTCTACACCCACCCCCTCGCCATGCGCGCCGCCGTCCACATGGTCGGCATGCCGCCCGGCGCCGCCGACACCGAGGCCCTCGTCGAGGACCTGCGGATGTCCCTGGACGCCGCCGAGGGCGACGACCCCGTGGCCGCGTACATCCGGGTCGGCGAGCGCGTCCACCACCTGGTCAAGGAGCGGCGGCAGCATCCGGGAGCCGATGTCACCTCGCGGATGCTGGAGCACCCGGCGGGCCTCTCCGACGAGGAGATCGTGCAGGACCTGATCTCCGTGATCGCCGCCGCCCAGCAGCCCACCGCGAACTGGATCTGCAACGCGCTGCGGCTGCTCCTGACCGACGAGCGGTTCGCCCTGAACGTCTCCGGCGGCCGCCTCAGCGTCAGCCAGGCACTCAATGAAGTGCTGTGGCTCGACACCCCCACCCAGAACTTCATCGGCCGCTGGGCGGTCCGTGACACCCAGCTCGGCGGGCGCCGCATCCGCGCGGGCGACTGTCTGGTCCTCGGCCTCGCCGCCGCCAACGCCGACCCGCAGATCTGGCCGGGCGCGCAGGTGGGCTCCGAGAACTCCGCGCACCTGTCCTTCAGCAACGGCGAACACCGCTGCCCCTACCCGGCGCCGCTGCTCGCCGACGTCATCGCCCGCACCGCGGTCGAGACGCTCCTGGAGCGGCTGCCGGACCTGGTGCTCGCCGTCGACCCGGCGGAGCTGACCTGGCGTCCTTCCATCTGGATGCGCGGCCTCACGGCCCTGCCGGTCCAGTTCACGCCCGTGGCGCAGTGACGGCGGCGGCGCGGAGACGCTCCGCGCCGCGTCCGGCGGCGGGACGGAGCTCAGCGCGGCACGGGCGTGAACTCCACGGGCAGGGCGGCGGGGCCCCGTGTGAACACGCCCTGCTCCGAGGGCACGAAGCCGTCGGCGAGCCGCATGTCCGGCATGGCGTCGAGGAGTTGGTTGACACCCGTCTCCACCTCGGCGCGGGCGAGCAGCGCGCCCACGCAGAAGTGCCGGCCGAGGGCGAACGCGAGATGGTCGGCCGCCGCGGAGAACGCGGTGGTGGCCGTCAGGTCGTCCCGGAAGATGTCGAACCGGTCGGGATCGCGGTAGCGCTCGCCGTCCCGGTTGGCGGAGCCGATGAGGCAGGTCACGGTGGCACCGGCGGGAATGGTGCCCCCGGCCACCTCGACGTCGACCGCGCTCTGCCGCATGATCATGTGGACCGGCGGGGAGTGGCGCAGGGTCTCCGCGAACGCCCGGTCGATCAGGGTGCGGTCCGCGCGCACGGCGGCGAGCTGGTCGGGGTGCGTGAGCAGGTTCGCGAAGATCCCGGCGATGGCCTTGTCGGTGGTCTCGCCGCCCGCGGCGAGCAGCAGGCTGCAGAACGCCTTGATGTCCTCGTCGCTCATCCGCACCCCGTCGACCTCGGCGGCGCACAGCGCCGAGAGCAGGTCGGTCCCCGGGTTCTTCCGGCGCTCGGCGATCACCGGGAACATGTACTCGGCGAACTCCACCCGGGTCCGCTCGCCCGCGGCCGTCACCTCGGGGTCGCCCGCCAGATTGCCGAGGAAGGCGATGACGGTGGTGTACCAGCCGTGGAACCGGGCGTGGTCGGCCTTGTCCAGGCCGAGCATGTCGGCGATCACGTTCACCGGGAAGCGGGTGGCGTAGTCGGCCACCAGGTCCGCGGAGCCGCGGTCGCGGAAGGCGTCGATCAGCTCCTCGGAGTTCTGGCGGATGACCGGCAGGAAGACGTCCCGCAGCTCGCTGCCGCGGAAGGCCGGGGCGACGAGGGCCCGGCGGACGGCGTGTTCACGGCCGCTGAGCTGGAGTATCGTCCGGCCGTGCACGGGCTCGAGCTGCCAGTCGTAGTTCTCCGTGGTGAACTGTGCCTCCTTGTCCTTGAAGACACGGGCCACGTCCTCGTAGCGGGAGACGAGGTAGCTTTTGGTGGGCTCGTGCCACAGCAGCGGGGCTTGTTCCCGCAGGGCGCGATAGACAGGGTAAGGATCGGCCGCGAACTCGGGCGAGAGAATGTCCGGTATGGGCTGAGCAGTGGACACGGTGCTCCTTCGGAGGGCGACTGCCTGGCCGGCACAGCCTATTGATCAAGGAAAAGAACCAACAGAGTGCGTCAGCCGTCATCTGTCGGCTGTTCGCCGTCATCCGTCAGCTGTTACATGTCACCCATCAAGTGTTTTCCCCGCATTCCCCGAGCCCGTCGGGGCATACGGGTCCCACCACCCCCCGAATCCCCTGGAGGCACGCCGTGGAGGCCGAGGTCAGAGTGACGGTGTTCATGGAACTGGAGACCGCCGACGTACCCGGCGGCCGGGCCCCCCTCTCCGCCGATCTCGCCTACGCGGCCGCCGATCCCTTCGCGGTCACCATGACGTTCCACTGCGAGGGCGGTGAGGTGACGCGCTGGCGCCTGGACCGGCAGCTCCTCGGCGACGGCTGCCGGGGCCCGGCCGGTGAGGGCGACGTCCGCGTCGAGCCGACCGCGGACACGGGCCGCGGGTCCGGCGTGCGCATCGAGCTGTTCGGCATGCCGGGCCCCGCGGGTCGCTCCCACGGCGTGCTGCACGCCGCCGCGGCCGACGTCACCGCCTTCCTCGCCACCACCCACGAGATCGTGGCGCCGGGCGCGGAGCGGATCTGCCTGGACGAGCTCGTGGCGGCCTGCCTGGGCGACAGCGAGAGCCCGTTCGGGGAGCACGCGGCGTAGCCGCGGGCGGCGCGCTCACGCGGACCGCGGTCCGTCCGCGGCCCCGGCGGACCGCCGCAGCCGTTCCTCGATGACCGGCGCGAGGGACCGCAGGACGTCGGGGCGTACGAGGGTGTGGTGCTTGGACCGGACGAGGTGGCGGGTGATGTGCCCGTCGACGTACCCGCGCCACATCTCGGCCGTGACGAGCGGCGGTTCCCGGTCGGTGGCCGCGAACAGGAGCATGTCGGTGGCGACCCGTTCGTGTTGGTGCTGTCCGGCCAGGCGCACGAAGTGCCGGGTCCGCCGCACCAGCGCCGCCACCTCCTCCTCGGACAGTGAGCCGAGTGCCGTGCCGGTGGTCCTCGCCGCCTCGGTGAACTGTTCGTAGGTGAGGCGGTCGGAGTCCGGCTCGGCGCCCATCAGTTCGAGCAGCGTCGCGTAGATGCGTCCGGTGTCGTCCATCCGCTCCAGCTCGTCGGCCGGGACCGGCCGCGCGGGTTCGCTGTCCAGGGAGACGATGACCTCGACGCGTTCGCCGGACCGCTCGAGGAGCGCGGCCATGGCGTGCGAGACGATGCCGCCGAAGGAGTGCCCGAGCAGGTGGTACGGGCCCGTGGGCTGGACGCGTCGCATCTGCTCGACGCAGTCCGCCGCGATCTCGTCGATGCTCGCGGGCACGTCGTCGGGGTGTCGGAGCAGTCGTGACTGCAGGCCGTAGACGGGGAAGTCGGCGCTGAGCAGCGGCAGCAGATTGGCGTAGCTCCAGCTGTCGCCGCCGCCCTGGTGCACGCAGAACAGCGGCGGCAGGTCCCCGCCGGTGCGCAGCGGCAGCAGGACGTCCAGGGAGTTGTCGCCGTCGGTGGCGTCGTCGAGGTGGGCGGCGAGCCGGGCGGGCGTCGCCTGCACGAAGACGACGCGCAGCGGCACCTCGGCGCCGAGGGTGGTGCGGATGCGGCTGATGAGGGTCGTGGCGAGCAGCGAGTGCCCGCCCAGGTCGAAGAAGCTGTCGTCGACGCCGACTTCGCCGATGCCGAGCACCTCGGCGAAGAGCGTGCACAGGATCTCCTCGCGGGGCGAGCGCGGCGCCCGCCCCCCGGTGGTCGCGGGGAGTCCGGGCGCGGGCAGGGCGCGTCGGTCGACCTTCCCGTTCGGTGTCAGCGGGATGGCGTCGAGGGCGACGATCGCGGACGGGACCAGGTGCGCCGGCAGCCGTTCCTGGAGTGCCGTGCGCAGTTCGGGAAGAGGGAGCTCGCCGGGCACGGCGGGTACGACGTACGCGATGAGCCGTAGGTCGTCCGCCTCGGTCTGACGAGTAGTCACCACGGCCTGAGCGACGGAGGGTTGGGCGGTGAGGGCGGCCTGGATCTCGCCGGGTTCGATGCGGAAGCCGCGGATCTTGACCTGGTCGTCGGTGCGGCCGAGGTATTCGAGTTGGCCGTCGGGGGCGCGGCGGACGAGGTCGCCCGTGCGGTAGAGACGTGAGCCCGGCGGGCCGTAGGGGTTGGCGGTGAAGCGGCTCGCGGTGAGGGCGGGTTGGCCGAGGTAACCCCGGGCCAGCCCGGCGCCCTCCACGTACAGCTCGCCGGGGGTGCCGGGCGGGGTGAGGGCGAGGTGTTCGTCGAGGACGTGCAGGCGGGTGCGCGGCAGCGACAGGCCGATGGGGACGCGGTCGCCCGTCATGGGTCGGCTGATGGTGGCGAGGGCGGTGATCTCGGTGGGTCCGTAGCCGTTGAGGAGACGGCGGCCCGGCGACCAGCGGGCCACCAGATCCGGCGGACAGGCCTCCGCGCCCACCATGAGCCCCCGCAGCCCGGTGAGGGCACGCGGGGCGTCGGCGGGCAGCGTCGCCAGGACCGAGGGCGGGACGAACGCGTGCGTGATCCGGTGCTCGGCCAGGGCGTCGGCCAACTCCTCGCCCGCGAGCCGGGGTTGGCCCGGAACGACGAGCGTGGCTCCGGCACGGAACGCCATCGTGTACTCCAGGACCGAGGCGTCGAAGCTCACGGACGACAGCTGGAGCACCCGGCTTTCGGCGGTGACCTCCGCCCGTACGGCCAGGGCCGTACCGAGACCCGCGAGGCCGGAGTGCGTGGCCGCGACGCCCTTCGGCCGTCCCGTCGAGCCCGATGTGTGGATGACGTACGCGAGGTGCGCGGGCGTGAGGGGAGCCGTGCGGTCGGCGTCCGTGGGGTCGGCGGTGGATGCCTGTGCCAGCGCGTCGCGTACGTCGGACGCGTCGAGCGGGACCAGGCGCGCGGGCAGCTCCGGGGGAAGGTCCCGGGCCGTGGGGTCGTCGGTGAGGACGAGCGCGGGCCGGGCGTCGGCGGTGAGGAAGGTGATGCGGTCGGCGGGGTAGGACGGGTCGATGGGGAGGTGGGCGGCGCCCGCCTTGGTGATGCCGAGGACGGCGGCGATCTGCTCCCCGGAGCGGGGCAGGGCCACGCCCACCCGCTGCTCGGGGCCGACGCCCTGCGCGATGAGCCAGTGCGCGATGCGGTTGGCCCGCTCGTTCAACTCCGCGTACGACCAGGTGCGCGGCCCGTCCACGACCGCCGACGCGGCCGGCGTCGCGTGTGCCGTGGCCTCGAAGAGCGCGGGCAGCGTCAGGGGCTCCACCGCCGCCTCGTCCGGCTGCTCCCCGGGGGCCAGGAGCAGGTCGCGCTCCGCCGTCGTGAGCAGGTCGGCGTCGCCGATGCGCAGCGCGGGGTCGGCGGCCACGGCCGTCAGGAGCCGTCGCCAGCGCTCCACGAACGCCTCGACGGTCGCCGCGTCGTACAGCTCCGTGGAGTACTCGACGCCGATCACCAGGCCCGCGGGCGTCGCCCGGCCCTCGAACTTCTCGGACAGCGTGAGCAGCAGGTCGTACCGGGACGTGCCGGTCGCCGCGCCCTCCGTGCGCACCCGGAGGCCGGGCAGGTCGAAGTGGGCCTGCTCGTTGTTCTGCAGGGCGAGCGCGACCTGGAACAGCGGGTGCCGGGACGGCGAGCGCCGCGGGTTCAGCTTCTCCACGAGGCTCTCGAACGGCACGTCCTGATGCGTGTACGCGGCGAGGCTCGCCTCCCGGACCTGCGCGAGGAGATCCGCGAACGCCGGGTTGCCGGAGGTGTCCGTGCGCAGCACCAGCGTGTTCACGAAGAACCCGACGAGGTCGTCGAGGCCCGCGTCGGTGCGCCCCGCGATCGGCGTGCCGATGGCGATGTCGTCGCCCGCGCCGAGCCGCGTCAGGAGCGCCGCCATCGATGCCTGGAACACCATCTGCACGGTGGCGCCCGCGGCCCTGGCCAGCTCCGTGACCCGCTGGTGCAGGCGCGCGTCCACGGTGAACCGGGTGAACTCGCCGGTGTGGTCCGGGCTGGCCGGGCGCGGCCGGTCGGCGGGCAGCGTGACCTGCTCGGGCAGCCCGGCGAGCTGCTCGGCCCAGTAGGCGTGCTGCCTGCCGTAGCGGCTGTCCGGGTCGTCGGCGTCGCCGAGGAGGTCGTGCTGCCACAGCGTGTAGTCGGCGTACTGCACCGGCAGGGGCGCCCAGTCCGGCGCGCCGCCCGCGCGCCGCGCGGTGTACGCGGCGGTGAGGTCCCGGGTGAGCGGGGTCAGTGACCAGCCGTCGGCGGCGATGTGGTGGAGCACGAGCACGAGCACCGACCGGTTCGGGCCGACGGTGAACAGCCGGGCGCGCAGGGGCGGTTCGTCGGTGAGGGAGAAGGCGTGCCGCGCGGCGGCCGCGACGGCCGCCGTCAGCTCGTCCTCGCGCACCGGCCGCACGGGCAGGTCGAGCGGCGCCTCGTGCGGTTCGAGGACGCGCTGGTGGGGCTTGCCGTCGACGACCGGGAAGACGGTGCGCAGGGTCTCGTGGCGCGCCACGACGTCGCCGAGCGCCGCCGTCAGCGCCGGGACGTCGAGGTCACCGGTCAGATGCAGGACGAACGGCATGTTGTACGTCGGCGACGGGCCCTCCAGCTTGTGCAGGAACCACAGGCGCTGCTGGGCGAACGACAGCGGAAGCCGCTCGGGCTGCCGCACCGCGGGCGCCAGCGGGGTCTGCGCCCGCGCGGCCGTGTCCAGGTGCGGGGCGAGCCCGGCGACCGTGGGGTGGGCGAAGAGCAGCCGCAGCGGCAGCTCGGCGCCGAGGGACGTGCGGATGCGGCTGATGAGCTTCGTGGCGAGCAGCGAGTGCCCGCCCAGGTCGAAGAAGTCGTCGTCGACGGTGACGGGCGCGGGCAGCGCGAGGGCCTCGGCGAACAGGGCGCAGAGGATCTCCTCGCGGGGCGTGCGCGGGGCCCGGCCGTCCCCGGCGGAACGGTGGCCGGGGCTCGGCAGCGCCCGGTGGTTGATCTTGCCGTTGGGGGTGAGGGGCACCTCCGTGATGGGGACGAGCGCCGACGGCACCATCGGCGCGGGCAGCCGCTCCTTCAGGTTCTGCCGCACGGCGGCGAGCAGGTCCGCGGTCGCCGCCGTGCCCGCGGGGGAGTTGGCGGGCGCCGCGGGCGGGGCGGGCGAGTCGTAGGTGCCGACGTGCGCTCCGTCGGCGCCCGGCGGCAGGATCAGCGCGTCGAAGGCGTCCAGGGCGTGCCCGCTCCACGTGGCGCGGACCGTGCGGCCCCGCTCCCGCGCCCAGCGGTGGACGTCCTCGGGGTCGACGGCCCGGGTGTCGGCGTGGGCGAGGAGGTGCCGGATGTGCTCCAGGGGCGTGCTGCCCGACGCGGCCCGCTGGGCGGCGACTTCGCGGGTGAGGCGCGCGTTGGGGATGCCGGTGACGCGCAGCGGTCCTTCGGCGGCGGCCGCGAGCCCGTCCAGGGTGGCGGCGACGTCGGCGGGAGAGCCGTCCTCGGGCCAGGGGCGGGCGGGGGCGGCGGCGAGGTCGGCCGGGTGGGGCGCGGTGTGCAGGACGGCGTCGTAGCGGTGGCGGCTCAGCTCGTTGTGCGCGGTGGCACGCTTGAGGCGGATGTCGACGCCCGTGGTGCCCGGGTTGCGGTGCGCGTAGGCGGTGAAGTAGCCGGGGTGGACGAGGAGTTCCTCCTCGGTGAGCACGGAGCGCTGCACCGCGTCGTACAGACCCGGAGTCGTCGTGACCCCGCCGCGCGGCGCGTGCGCGGCGGTCTGCAGGGCCGGGAGGAGCCCGTGGTGGCGGACGTCGCCGACGATGACGCGGCCGCCGGGCGCGAGGTGCGCGAGGGCCTGGTCCAGGACGCCCGTCAGATAGGGGTGGCCGGGGAAGTACTGGACCACCGAGTTCAGCACGATCGTGTCGAAGTGCCCGGCGGGCAGCCCCGTGAAGTCGTGCGCGGCCTGGTGGCGCACCCGCACGTGGTCCCAGTGCGCGGTGAGCGCGGCGAGCCGGTCCACGGACGCGGCGGACAGGTCCGTCGCCAGGTACGACTCCACGTCCGGCGCCAGCGGCCCCAGGAGCAGCCCCGAACCCGCGCCGATCTCCAGGACGTGCCGCGGCCGGTGCTCACGGATGAGGGCGACGGTGGCGTCGCGCCACTCCCGCATCTCGTCGAGAGGCAGCGGACGGCCGGTGTACGTGCTGTTCCAGCCGTGGAAGTCGGTGCCGAGCGGCACGTCGGGCGCCTCCGTGTACACGGCGTCGTAGACGCGTCCCCACTGGGCGACGTGCCGCTCGCCGGTGTCGTCGTCGGTGGCGGGCACCACGTACGCGACCAGCTGCCGGTCACCGTCGTCGGTGTCGTGGGTGGTGACGACCGCGCGGGCCACGCCGGGCTGGTCGGTGAGGGCCGCCTGGACCTCCCCGGGCTCGACGCGGAACCCGCGGATCTTGAGCTGCTCGTCGCCCCGGCCCAGATACTCCAACTGCCCGTCCGCGGCCCGCCGGACCAGGTCGCCCGTGCGGTACATGCGGGTGCCCGCGGGCCCGTACGGATCGGCGACGAACCGGTCCGCCGTCAGCGCGGCCCGCCCCAGATAGCCACGCGCCAGACCGGGGCCCGCCACGTACAGCTCGCCCGGGACGCCGGGCGGGGTGAGGCCGAGACGCTCGTCGAGGACGTACAGACGGGTGCCGACGGCGGCGGTGCCGATGGGCACCCGGGGGCCGGTGGTGAGCCGCGCCATGGTGGCGTCGCAGGTGATCTCCGTGGGCCCGTAGCCGTTCATGAGGCGGCGGCCGGGTGCCCACCGGGCCGCGAGCTCCGGCGGGCACGCCTCTCCGGCCACCGTCAGGACCCGCAGCTCCCCGAGCGTCTCGGGGGCGTCGGCGGGCAGGGTGGCGACGACGGACGGCGGCAGCGTGACGTGCGTGACGCGGCGGCCCGCCAGGGCGCGCGCCAACTCGTCCCCGACCAGGCGCGGTTGGGTCGGCAGGATCAGTGTCGCGCCGGTCGTCAGGCCCATGAGCAGGTCCCACACCGCCACGTCGAAGCCGGTGGACGCCGCCTGAAGCACCCGGGCGCCCGGGCCCGGCGCGAGGTCCCGCAGTTGGGTGGCGCGCAGCGGGGCCAGGCCCGCGTGGGTCAGGGTGACGCCCTTGGGGCGGCCGGTGGAGCCCGAGGTGTAGATGACGTACGCCGGGTGGGCGGGCGTGAGCGCGGTGGTGCGCTCCGCGTCGGTGGGGTCGGTCGCGGGGGACCGGTCCCAGGCCGCGCGCGTCTCGGGGGCGTCCACGACGGTCAGGCGCGCGGCCAGGCCGGCGGGCAGGCGGCGGGCGGTCTCGCGGGTGGTGAGGACGAGCGCGGGCCGCGCGTCCTCGACGAGGTGGGCGACGCGGTCGGCCGGGTACTCCGGGTCGACCGGGAGGTGGGCGGCGCCCGCCTTGGTGACGCCGAGGACGGCGGCGACCTGCTCGCACGAGCGGGGCAGGGCCACGGCCACCAGGTCCTCCGGGCCGATGCCCTGCCCGATGAGCCAGTGCGCGATCCGGTTGGCCCGCTCGTTCAACTCCGCGTAGGACCACAGGAGTTTGCCCGACTCCACGGCCGTGGCGTCCGGCGTGGCCCGCACCGCGGCCTCGAAGAGCTCCGGCCAGGTCGCCGCGGGCACCTCGGCCTCGGCCCGTTCCGGCGCCGCGAGCAGCTCCGCGCGCTCGGCGCCGGTGAGCAGGTCGGCGGCGCCGATCCGCAGCCCGGGGTCGGCCACCACGGCCCGAAGGAGCCGTTCCCAGCGGGCGACGAACACCTCGATGGTGGCGGGGTCGAACAGCTCCGTGGAGTACTCGACGTCGACGGTGACCCCGGCGGGCGTGGTCCGGTCCCGGAAGGTCTCGGACAGGCTGAGCAGCACGTCGTAGCGGGACGTGCCGGTGCCGGTGGTCACGGTGCGCACCCGCAGGCCCGGCAGGTCGAACCGCGCCTCCTCGTTGTTCTGCAGGACCAGGACGATCTGGAACAGCGGGTGGTGGGAGGGGGAGCGCTGTGGGTTGAGCCGCTCCACCAGGCCCTCGAAGGGGACGTCCTGGTGGGAGTAGGCCGCGAGGCTCGTCTCCCGTACCCGCGCGAGCAGGTCGGCGAACGCCGGGTCGCCGGAGGTGTCCGTGCGCAGCACCAGCGTGTTCACGAACAGGCCGATCAGGTCCTTCAGGCCCTCGTCGGTGCGGCCGGCGACCCCGCTGCCGATGGGGATGTCCGTGCCCGCGCCGAGCCGGGTGAGCAGCGCGGCCATCGCGGCCTGGAGCACCATGAACGGCGTGGCTCCGGCGCCGCGCGCCAGGTCGGTGACGCCCTGGTGGAGGTCGGCGTCCAGGGAGAGCCGGACCAGGTCGCCGCGGGTGGACAGGACGGCGGGGCGCGGCCGGTCGGCGGGGATGGTGACCTGCTCGGGCAGGCCGCCGAGCTGCCCGGCCCAGTACGCGTACTGCTCGCTGAACCGGCTGTCCGGGTCGTCGGCGTCGCCGAGCAGCTCGTGCTGCCACAGCGTGTAGTCGGCGTACTGCACCGGCAGGGGCGCCCAGTCCGGTGCGCCGCCCGCGCGCCGCGCGGTGTAGGCGGCGGCGAGGTCCCGCGCGAGCGGCGCGAGCGACCAGCCGTCGCCCGCGATGTGATGGACCACCACGGTCAGTACGCGCTCGTCGGGACCGACCTCGAACAGCCAGGCCCGCAGCGGCATTTCGGCGCCCAGGTCGAAGGCGTACCGCGCGGCCTCGTCGAGCGCGCCCGGCAGCTCCTCGTCGGTGACCCGCCGCACCCGCAGTGGCGGCCGCGCCTCCTGCGCGTCCAGGACGCGCTGGTACGGCTTGCCGTCGGCCATCGGGAACACCGTGCGCAGCGTCTCGTGCCGGGCGACGAGATCACACACCGCCGACTCCAGTGCCACGACGTCCAGTTCACCGCTGAGGCGCAGGACGAACGGCATGTTGTACGTCGCCGAGGGGCCTTCGAGCCGGTGCAGGAACCACAGGCGCTGCTGCGCGAACGACAGCGGGAGCCGCTCGGGCCGCCGCTCGACCCGCACCAGCGGCGCCTGTGTCGCGGACGGGCCGCCGTCGTCCAGCGCGGCGGCGAGCCCCGCGACCGTGGGGTGCGTGAACAGCGTCCGCAGCGCCACCTCGGCGCCGAGGGCCGTGCGGATGCGGCTGATGAGCTTCGTGGCGAGCAGCGAGTGCCCGCCCAGGTCGAAGAAGCTGTCGTCGACGGTCACCGCCGCCGCGTCCAGGACCTCCGCGAACAGCGCGCACAGGACCTCCTCGCGCGGCGAGCGCGGCGCCCGCCCCGCACCGCCCGACGCCCGCTCGGGCGCGGGCAGCGCACGCCGGTCCACCTTGCCGCCGACCGTCAGCGGGATCGCGTCGAGCGTGACGAAGGCCGACGGGACCATGGGCGCGGGCAGCAGCTCCGTCAGCGCGTCCCGCAGCGCGGGCACGGATAGCTCCGCCGACGCGGCGGGCACGACATACGCGACGAGGCGCCGGTCGCCCGATTCGTCCTGATGGGCCGTCACCACGGCCTGGGCAACGGCGGGTTGGGCGGTGAGGGCGGCCTGGATCTCACCGGGCTCGATGCGGAAGCCGCGGACCTTGACCTGGTCGTCGGTGCGGCCGAGGAATTCGAGCTGGCCGTCGGGGGCAAGCCGTACCAGGTCGCCGGTGCGGTAGAGGCGGGATCCGGGCGGGCCGTAGGGGTTGGCGGTGAAGCGGCTCGCGGTGAGGGCGGGTCGGCCGAGGTAGCCGCGGGCCAGTCCGGCGCCCTCGATGTACAGCTCGCCGGGCGCTCCCGGCGGGGTGAGGTTCAGCCGCGCGTCGAGCACGTACATCCGAGTGTGGGGCAGGGGTGTGCCGATGGGGGCGCGCTCCCCGGTCAGGGGTTCGCTGAGGGTCGACACCGACGTGGTCTCGGTGGGGCCGTAGACGTTGAGGAGGCGGCGCCCCGGCGCCCAGCGGGCGGCGAGGTCCGGCGGGCAGGCCTCGGCGCCGACCATGAGTCCCCGCAGGGCGGTGAGGGTGTCCGGGGCGTCGGCGGGCAGGGTGGCGAGCACGGACGGCGGGATGAAGGCGTGCGTGATCCGGTGCCCGGCCAGGGTGTCCGCCAACTCCTGGCCCGCGAGCCGGGGTTGCTCGGGCACGACCAGGGCGGCGCCCCCGCACAGCGCCATCGTGTGCTCCAGGACGGAGGCGTCGAAGGCGGCGGACGCCAGCTGCAGGACCCTGCTGCCCCGGGCGACCCGCGCCCGCGCGGCCAGGGCCGTACCGAGCCCCGCGAGCCCGGCGTGGGTGACGGTGACGCCCTTCGGCCGCCCAGTCGAGCCCGAGGTGTAGATGACGTACGCGGTGTGGGCGGTGGTGAGGGGCGCGCTGCGGTCGGCGTCACCGGGCCTTGTCGCGGCCGCGCCCTCCCAGGCCGCCCGCACGTCCGGCGCGTCCACGGCGACGGCCCGCGTGGGCAGGTCGTCGGGCAGGCGGGGCGCGGTGTCGAGGGTGGTGAGGGTGAGGGCCGGGCGGGCGTCGCGGATCAGGTGGGCGATGCGGTCGGCCGGGTACTCGGGGTCGATGGGCAGATGGGCGGCGCCCGCCTTGGCGATGCCGAGGAGGACCGCGATCAGCTCGGCCGAGCGGGGCAGGGCGGTCCCGACGAGCTGGTCCGTGCCGACGCCTTGGGCGAGCAGCCAGTGCGCGACGCGGTTCGCGCGCTCGTCGAGCGTCCGGTACGTCCACGACGTGCCGCCGTGCGTGACGGCGACCGCGTCCGGCATGGCCGCCGCGTGCCGCTCGAACAACTGCGGGAGCGTCAACTGCGGCACCGAGAGGCCGGTGTCGTTGAACCCGTGCAGGACCTGCTCCCGCTCGGCGGACGACAGCGTGTCCACGCGGTCCACCGGCAACTGCGGATCATCGGCGATCTGCCGCAGGACCCGGGCGAACCGCTCGGCGACCAAGACCACGGCGGCACGGTCGAAGACATGGTGCTGGTACTGGAGGAGCAGGCGCAGCTGGGGCTCGGCGTCGGCCACCACCGTCAGCGGGTAGTGCGTGCCGCTCACCGCGCTGAGGCCCGCCACCGCGACACCCGCCGCCGAGTACGCGTCGGCGAGGGAGACGGTGTCGATCGGATAGGAGTCGAACCCGATCATGGTGTCGAACAGGGAGTCCAGCCCGATGGCCCGCTGGATGTCCGACAGGCTGTGGTGCTGGTGGTCGAGGAGTGCGGCCTGGCGTTCCTGGAGGCCGGTGAGGAGCTGGGCCAGGGTCTGGCCGGGCTCGGCTGCCACGCGGACGGGCAGGGTGTTGATGAACAGGCCGACCATGGTGTCGACGCCGGTGACGGACGGGGGTCGTCCGGAGACGGTGGCGCCGAACGTGACGTCCTGACGTCCCGTCAGCTGACCGAGGGCGAGGGCCCAGGCGCCCTGGACGAGGGTGTTGAGGGTGATGCCGAGTTCCGAGGCGCGCCGTGACAGTGTGCGGGCGTCCTCCGTGGGCAGCGGCACCTCGACCATGCCGGGCTCGGCCCGGCCGGGGGAGTCGGGGGCGCCCGGGGCGAGCAGAGTCGGCTCCTCGACCCCGTCCAGCTCGCGCGCCCAGGCACGAGCGGCCTCGCCCCGGTCCTGCCGGTCGAGCCAGGCCAGGAACTCCCGGTAGCTGCGTACGCGGGGCAGGTCGGCGGGGTCGCCGTGGGAGCCGTAGAGGCGCAGGAGGTCCTGGATGAGCATGGGGAAGGACCAGCCGTCGTACAGCACGTGGTGGGCGCTGAAGACCAGCTCGGAGAGGTTGTCGTCCATCTTGACCAGGCACATCCGCAGCAGCGGCGCGGTGGCCGGGTCGAAGTGGGTGACCTGGTCCTCGGCGAGCAGCCTTGCGAGGGCCACCTCCCGATCGTCCGGGGCGAGCGCGCTCAGATCCGCCTCGGCCCACGGGAGTTCGACGTCGTCCGCGATGAGCTGGACCAGCTCGCCGCGCGCGTCGGTGACGAACGCGGCCCGCAGGTTCGCGTACCGGTCGAGCAGCGCCTGCCCGGCCGCCCGCATGCGGTGCGGGTCCACCTGTCCGGACAGGTGGAGCACCAGGCGGACCTGGTAGGCGTCGTGCTCGTCGGCGCCGAGCATGCTGTGGTAGAGCAGGCCCGACTGCATCGGGGTCAGCGGCCATACGTCCGTGAGGCCGGGGTGTGCCGCCTCCCAGGCCTCGATGTTGGACTGCCGGGCGGTGACCAGGGGCACGTCGGACGGCGTGAGGCCGCCCGCGTCCGGGGTGGCGGCATGGCGGGTGAGGCCGTCCAGGGCCTCGCGCCACAGGTCCGCCAGACGGCGCACCTCGTCCTCCGCGAGCAGGCCGGTGGGGAAGCCGAACCGGGCACTCAGGCGTGGGCCGCCCGCGCCGTCGGTGACGTACGCGTTCAGCTCGACCGTGGCGAGGGCGGGCATGTCCGCGTTGAGGTCGGCGATGAGCGCGTCGGTGTCGGGGGCGATGCTCCAGCCCAGGCCGCGCAGCTCCTCGGGCATGTCGTCGGCGGAGAACCGGCCCAGGTAGTTGAACGCGATCTGGCCCGTCGACCGCCCCTCAAGGGCACGGGAGGTGTCCGCGTTGAGGTAGCGCAGCAGACCGAAGCCGATGCCCTTGTCCGGCACCGCGAGGAGCTGCTCCTTGACCGCCTTGACCACCGACCCGGCGGCCCGGCCGCCCGCGAACGCCTCGGCCACGTCGTGCCCCGCCACGTCCAGACGTACCGGGAACATGCTCGTGAACCAGCCCAGCGTGCGCGACACGTCCGCACCCGGAGCCACGTACTCCTCACGGCCGTGACCCTCCAGACGGATCAGCGTGGAGGACTCCGCCACGCCCCGCTCCTCGCGCCAGCGCGAGACGGCCAGGGCGAGCGCGGCGAGCAGGCCGTCGTTGACACCGCCGTGGAACGCGGCCGGGACGGTCGTCAGGAGCGACTCCGTCACCGCCACCGGCAGCTCCACCCAGAGGTGGTCCACGGTGGCTGAGGTGTCAACGGAGCTGTCGAAGAGCCGGGCGCCGAGGTCGGGGTCCGGACCGTCCAAGATGCCCTGCCACAGGGGGAGTTCGGCGGTGCGGGTGTCGCTGTTCGCCTCGTCCTTCAGGGCGTGGGACCAGCGGCGCAGCGAGGTCGCCACCGGCGCGAGCTCCGGCGTCCGGCCCGCCTTGACGTGCTCCCAGGCCGCGGCCAGGTCCGGCACCAGGATCCGCCAGGACACCCCGTCCACCACCAGGTGATGCAGCACCACGATGAGCCGCCCGGCCGCGCCGGAACCCGCGGTGTCGAACCACACGAACTGCGCCATCACCCCCGCCGCCGGATCCAATCGCCCTGTGGCGGCGTCGAGTTCAGCCTCTGCCGCCTGCCGCCAGGCGTCCGAGCTCCACTCGCCCGCGTACTCCACCCGGTGCACCAGCGACGCCACGTCGACGGTGCCGGGCGCGCCGACCTCCAGGCCGCCCTCACCCTCGGTGAGGAAGCGCGAGCGCAGCACGTCATGGTGGTCGACGACGGCCGTGAGGGTCGCGACGAGGCCCGCCTCCTCGATGTCCTCGGGCAGGTCCAGGACGCTGGACTGCGAGAACCGGCTGATGGCGGAACCGAGTTCGGCGGTCATGTAGCGGGCCAAGGGCAGGAGCGGCATCCAGCCGACGCCGCCGCCCTCCAGCTCCGCCAGCTCCTTCGGGCCTGCCGGGGCGGCACTGGCTCCCGGGCCCCCGGGCGCCGCCGCGACCGCGAGTTCGGCCACCGTGCGGCACTCGAAGATCTGCCTCGGCGTGATCTCGACGCCCTGGGCGCGGGCCCGCGAGACGACCTGGATGGAGCGGATGGAGTCGCCGCCGACGGCGAAGAAGTCGTCGTCGACACCGACCCGGCCGAGGCCGAGCACCTCCGCGAAGACCCCGGCGAGGACCTTCTCCTCCGCCGAGCCCGGCGCGCGGTAGTCGCCGCCGGTGAACTCCGGCTCGGGCAGGGCCCGATGGTCCACCTTGCCGTTCGACGTGAGCGGCAGCCGGTCGAGGACCACGAACACTCCGGGCACCATGAACTCCGGCAGCCGCGCGGCGAGGAAGCGGCGCAGCTCACGCGCCGAGAGCACGGTGGCCAGATCGACGTCCAGGTCACTGAGCGCGTGGGACTCCGCCGAAGCTGACGAAGCCGTGGGTGCCGACGAGCCCACCGGCGCGGACGATATCTCCGGCGCAGGCGACCCCACCGGCACTACATAGCCCACCAGTTGCCGACTCCCGTTGCCCTCCCGGACGGTCACGACCGCCTGGGCGACGCCCGGGTGCTCAGTCAACGCGGCCTGGATCTCGCCGGGTTCGATGCGGATACCGCGGATCTTGACTTGGTCGTCGGTGCGGCCGAGGTATTCGAGTTGGCCGTCGGGGGCGCGGCGGACGAGGTCGCCGGTGCGGTAGAGGCGGGAGCCGGGTGGGCCGTAGGGGTTGGCGGTGAAGCGGCTGGCGGTGAGGGCGGGTTGGCCGAGGTAGCCGCGGGCGAGTCCTGCGCCTTCGACGTACAGCTCGCCGGGGGTGCCGGGTGGGGTGAGGGCGAGGTGTTCGTCGAGGACGTGCAGTCGGGTGCGGGGGAGTGGGAGGCCGATGGGGACGCGGTCGTCCGTCATGGGGCGGCTGATGGTGGCGAGGGCGGTGATCTCGGTGGGTCCGTAGCCGTTGAGGAGGCGGCGGCCGGGCGACCAGCGGGCAACCAGGTCCGGCGGGCAGGCCTCCGCGCCCACGATGAGGTCGCGCAGCTCGGTGAGGGCGGCCGGGGCCCCGGGCGGGAGGGTGGCGAGGACGGAGGGCGGTATGAAGGCGTGGGTGATCCTCTGGTCGGCGAGGAAGCGGGCCAACTCCTCTCCGACCAGGCGTGGTTCACCGGGAATGACCAGGGCGGCGCCGGAGCGGAACGCCATCGCGTATTCGAGGACGGACGCGTCGAAGCTGACCGACGACAGCTGGAGGACACGGCTGCCCGGGGTCGCGCGGGCACGCTCGGCCAGCGCGGCGCCGAGCCCGGCGAGGCCGGTGTGGGTGGCGGTGACGCCCTTCGGGTGGCCCGTGGAGCCCGACGTATAGATGAGGTACGCGGCGTGCGCGGGGGTGAGGGGCGTGGTGCGGGCGGCGTCCGTGGGGTCGGTGGCGGGCGCCTGCCGCCAGGCCGCCCGGACGTCGGGCGCGTCGACCGCGACCAGGCCGCCGCCGAGGGCGCTCAGGGCGCGGTGCGGCTCGGGCGGGAGGCCGTCGGCCGTGGCCCGGTCCGTGAGGGTCAGGGCGGGCCGCGCGTCCCCGGCGAGGAAGGCGATGCGATCGGCCGGGTACGTCGGGTCGATCGGCAGATGCGTGGCGCCCGCCTTGGCGATGCCCAGGACGGCGGCCAACTGCTCGCAGGAGCGGGGCAGGACGACAGCGACCACTCGCTCGGGGCCGATGCCCTGCCCGATGAGCCAGTGCGCGATCCGGTTGGCACGCTCGTTCAACTCCCGGTACGACCAGGAGAGTTGGCCGTCGACGACCGCCGTGCCATCCGGGTGGGCCAGGGCCCGGTCCTCGAACAGCTCCGCCAGCGTCGTCGCACCCGAAGCCGCCGCCTCGGGAGACACCGCGTCGGAGTGCGGCACCTCCTCCGCGGGCGACAGGAGCAGGCGCCGCTCCGCCTCGGTGAGCAGGTCGACCGCGCCGACGCGCAGCCCGGGGTCGGCGGCCACGGCCGTCAGGAGCCGCCGCCAGCGCTCCACGAACGCCTCGACGGTCGCCGCGTCGTACAGCTCCGTGGAGTACTCGACGTCCACGGTGACCCCGGCGGGCGTACCGCCGCCCTCGGTGGCCCCCGCCCGCGCGAACGTCTCGGACACGCTGAGCAGCAGGTCGTAGCGGGACGTCCCGGTGCCGACGGTCTCGGCGCGGACCCGCAGCCCCGGCAGCTCGAACCGGGCCTCCTCGTTGTTCTGCAGGGTGAGCGCGACCTGGAACAGCGGGTGCCGGGACGCCGAGCGCCGCGGATTCAGCCGCTCGACCAGGGTCTCGAAGGGTACGTCGTGGGCGTACGCGGCCAGGCTGGTCTCGCGTACCCGGGCGAGGAGGTCCGCGAACGCCGGGTTGCCCGAGGTGTCCGTACGCAGCACGAGCATGTTGACGAACATGCCGACCACGTCGGTGAGTTGGTCGTCCTCGCGGCCCGCGGTGCCGCTGCCGACGGCGATGTCCGTACCGGCGCCGAGCCGGGTGAGCAGCGCGGCCGTGGCGGCCTGGAGCACCATGTGGACCGTGGTGCCCGACGACCGGGCCAGGTCGACGAGCCCGCGGTGCAGCGCGGCGTCGAGGGCGAACGTCGCCGTGTCGCCGGTGTGGGCGAGGGCGGGCGGGCGCGGGCGGTCGCCGGGCAGGGTGACCTGCTCGGGCAGGCCCGCGAGCTGCTCCGCCCAGTAGGCGTGCTGCCGGCTGAGGAGGCTGTCGGGGTCGTCCGCGGCACCGAGGAGGTCGTGCTGCCACAGCGTGTGGTCGGCGTACCGCACCGGCAGCGGCGGCCAGTCGGGCGCGGTGCCCGCGAGCCGGGCGGTGTAGGCGGTGGCGAGGTCCCGGGCGAGCGGCGCGAGGGACCAGCCGTCGACCGCGATGTGATGGAACACGAGCACCAGCGCCGACCGCTCGGGCGCGAGCCTGAACAGGTGTGCCCGCAGCGGCACTTCGCCGGACAGGTCGAAGGCGTGCCGCGCGGCCCCGGCGACCGCCGCGGCGAGATCGTCCTCGGCGACGTCCCGCACCGGCAGGCCGACCGCGGCCTCCCGCGGGTCGAGGACGTGCTGGTGAGGCTTGCCGCCGGTCGTCGGGTAGACGGTGCGCAGCGGCTCGTGGCGGGCGACGAGGTCGCCGAGCGCCGACTCCAGGGCGTGCAGGTCGAGCGTGCCGGTGAGGTGCAGGACGTACGGCATGTTGTACGTCGCCGACGGGCCCTGGAGCTCGTGCAGGAACCACAGGCCCTGCTGGGCGAACGACAGCGGCAGCCGCTCCGGCCGCCGCACGGCGGGCGCCAGGGGCGTCCGCGCGCCCGGCCCCTCCGCGAGCGCCGGGGCGAGCCGGGCCACCGACGGGTGCGCGAAGAGGGTGCGCAGCGGCACCTCGGCGCCGAGGACCGTGCGGATGCGGCTGATGAGCTTGGTGGCGAGCAGCGAGTGCCCGCCCAGGTCGAAGAAGTCGTCGTCGATCCCGGCCCGGCGCACACCGAGGACCTCCGCGAACAGGGCGCACAGCGCCTCCTCGCGCGGGGTGCGGGGCGCCCGGTACCCGGCGCCGGTGAACTCGGGCTCCGGCAGCGCGCCCCGGTCCACCTTCCCGTTCGGGGTCAGCGGCAGCCTCTCCAGGGTCAGGAACGCCGACGGCACGAGGTAGTCGGGCAGCCTGCCCGACAGGAAGTCCCGCAGCCCTGCCGTGCCCTCGCCCGCCCCGCCGTCGCCGTCGCGGACCACGTACGCCACCAGGCGCCGCCCCGCCGGACCGCCGTCGTCGCGGGCGACCACGACCGCCTGCGCCACGTCCGGGTGGGCGGTGAGGGCCGCCTCGACCTCGGCGGGCTCGACCCGGAAGCCGCGCACCTTGACCTGCGCGTCGCTCCGCCCCCGGTACTCCAGTTGCCCGTCGGCGTTCCAGCGGGCCAGATCGCCCGTGCGGTACATGCGGCCACCGGCCGGTCCGAACGGGTCGGCGACGAAGCGGTCCGCGGTGAGCGCGGCCCGGCCGTGGTAGCCGCGGCCGATGTTCCCCGCCACGTACAACTCGCCCACCACACCCGGGGGGACGGGCGTCAGGGCGGGACCGAGGACGTAGGTGCGCATGTTCCCGAGCGGTGTGCCGATCGGGGTGCTGCCCACGCCCTGCCAGTCCGCGTCGGCGGCGAGCGCGAACGTGGTGGCGTAGAAGGTCTCACTCTGGCCATAGGCGTTCACGACCGTCACGCCGGGCATGGCCTCGCGGACCCGGCGCACGAGGGACGCGGGCAGCGCCTCACCGGCGAACACCAGCGTGCCGGGTCCTGAGCCGGGTGCGCGGCCGCCCGGGCCGGGCTCGTCGATGGTGTCTCCGCCCGTCGTCGTCCCGGCGATCCGGTCGGCCATCTCGGCGAAGACCGACGGCACGGTACTGACCACGCCCACCGTCGGCGCGCCGGGCTCGACCAGCGCCAGCGCGTCCCGGACGACCTCGACGGTGCCGCCGGTGGCCAGCGTCGTGAACGTCTCGAACACCGACACGTCGAAGTTGACGGACGTACCCGCGAGCATCCGCGTGCCCGCGCCGCCGCCCACCCGCGCCGCCAACTGCGTCACGCCGTTGACGACGTTGGCGTGCGTGATGACGACACCCTTGGGGGTGCCCGTGGAACCGGACGTGTACATCACGTACGCCATGTGGTCGGGGCCGAGCGGCGCGCGCCGCTCGGCGTCGGTGACCGGCGCCGACGGCGAACCGTCGAGGGTCAGCTCGTCGAGGCGCAGCTGCGGCACGTCGGAGGCGGGCAGCACCCCGGCGGTCCCGGTGTCCGTCAGGATCAGCGTCGGCCGCGCCTCCGCCAGCACGAAGTCGAGGCGGTGGCTCGGGTACTTGGGGTCGATCGGCAGGTATCCGGCGCCGGACCTGAGGACGGCGAGCATGCCGACGACGAGGTCCGCGGAGCGCGGCAGGGCGAGGCCGACGACGGTCTCCGGGCCCGCTCCGCGAGCGATCAGCTCCCGCGCGAGCCGGTTCGCGCGCGCGTCCAGTTCCCGGTACGTGTACGTCACGTCGCCGCAGGCCACCGCCACCGCTTCCGGCGTACGGGCGGTCTGCCGCGCCACGAGCCCCGGCACCGTGGTGTCGGGCACCGGCTCGGCGGCGGCGTGGGCGCGCTCCAGCAACCGGCGGTGCTCGGCGGGCTCCAGGATGTCCACGGCGGCGACCGGCAGGGCGGGGTCCGCCGCGAACTGCCGCAGGACGCGGGCGAACCGGGCGGCGAGGTCGTCGGCCGTCTCCCGGTCGAAGACGTTCCGCTGGTACTGCAGGTCGAGCCGCGGCTGCGGGCCGTCCGGGTAGACGAACACGGTCACCGGGTAGTGGCTCGCGGTGAACGCGCGGATCCCGGAGACGGTGATCCCCGCCGCCGCGCTCGCCTCGGCGATGCCCGACCGGTCCATCGGGAAGGACTCGAACCCGATGATGGTGTCGAACAGCGCCTTCAGGCCGGTCGCCTCATGGATCTCGGTGAGGCCGTAGTGGTGGTGGTCCAGGAGGGCGGCCTGCCGCTCCTGGAGGCCGGTCAGGAGGTCGGCGAGGGTGCCGCTGGGTGCGCAACGGAAGCGTACGGGCAGGGTGTTGAGGAACATCCCGACGATCGAGTCCACCCCCGGCATGGTGGGCGGCCGCCCCGCCACCGTGGCGGAGAGCACCACGTCCTGACGGTTCGTCAACTGGCTGAGCAGAAGGCCCCACGCGCCCTGCACCACGGTGTTGAGGGTGACGCCCGCCTCGGCCGCGCGGCGCCCCAACTCGCGGGCCCGCGGCGCGGACAGCGGCACGGAGACCTGGTCGATCCCGGCGCTGTCGGCTCCGGCCCGGACGCCCGGCGCGAGGAGGGTCGGCTCGTCGACGCCGTCCAGCTCGTGCCGCCAGGCCTCGGCGGAGACCTCGGGGTCCTGCTGGGCCAGCCAGGCGAGGTAGTCGCGGTACGTCCGCGCGGGCGGCCGCGCCTGGGCGCCGCCGTCGGCGTAACACCGCAGGAGGTCCTGGACGAGCAGGGGCAGAGACCAGCCGTCGAACAGCGCGTGGTGGGCCGTGAAGACCAGGTCGTGCCGTTCCTCGTCCCGCTCCCCGTCCCGCTTCTCGTCCCGCTTGATGAGGGAGAGCCGCAGCATCGGCGGTCGGAGCGGGTCGAAGTGGTGCTTCAGGTCCTCGGCGAGGAAGTCCTCGAAGGCCTGCTCGGTGCCGCCGAGGTCGACCTCCTGCCAGGGCAGCTCGACGCCGTCCACGACGAGCTGGACGAGGTCGCCCCCGTCCGTGCCGTTGACGAAGGCGGTGCGCAGGGCGGGGTGGCGGTCGAGCATGGCCTGTCCGGCGGCGCGCATCCGGGCCGGTTCGATCCGCCCGGAGAGGTGCAGCACGTACTGGACTTGGTACGCGTCGAACGACGTGCCCGACTCGGCCGCCATCGCTGTGTGGAACAGCAGGCCGGACTGGAGGGGGGAGGTCGGCCAGACGTCGGACAGGCCGGGGAACTGTTCCTCCCAGGCTTCGATGTCGCTCTGGGTGGCGGTGACGAGGGGGATGTCGGAGGGGGTCAGGCCTCCGGCGCCGGTCTGGGCGGCGTGCCGGGCCAGGCCCTCCAGGGCGGTGCACCACAGGTCGGCGAGTTCTTGTACTTCGGCGCGGGTGAGGACGCCGGTGGGGGCGGTGAACAGGGCGCCGAGCTGGGGGCCTTGGGGGGTGTCGGTGACGGAGGCGTTGATGTCGACTTCGGCGGGGGCGGGCATGGCCTGGTCCTGCGCGGCGTCGAGCTCCGCGAGCTCCTCCACGTCGGTGGCCTGGGTGAAGCCGAGACCTTGGGCGTGGGCGGGCATGTCGGTGTGGGTGGAGAAGCGGCCGAGGTAGTTGAAGCCGACCTGGCCGTGTCCGTGGGCGGCCAGGACGTGGGCGGTGTGGGGGTTGAGGTGGCGCAGCAGGCCGTAGCCGATGCCCTTGTCCGGGATGGCGCGCAGCTGTTCCTTGACGGCTTTGAGTACGCGCGCGGCGGCCGGGCCGCCGTTGAGGGCGTCGTCGAGGTCGGCGTCGGTGAGGTCGAGGCGGACGGGGAAGACGCTGGTGAACCAGCCCACCGTCTCGGAGAGGTCCGCGCCCGGGGCGGCCGCCTCCTCCCGGCCGTGGCCCTCCAGACGGATCAGCGAGGACGACTCGTCGGTGCCGCGCGTCTGGCGCCACTTGGCCAGCGCCAGGGCGAGACCGGCCAGGAGGCCGTCGTTGACCTCGCCGTGGAACGCGGCCGGGACCGTGGTCAGGAGGGCTTCGGTGACCTGTGCCGGGAGCTGGACGCGGGTTTCGGTGAGGGTGGCGATGACGTCGAGGGCCGGGTCGAGACGGCGCGCGCCCAGGACCGGGTCCGGGCCCTCCACGATGGACTGCCACAGCTCCAGTTCGGCGGTCCGCTTGGTGCTGGTGGCCTCCTCGGCCAGGGCGTGGGCCCAGCGCCGCATCGAGGTCGCCACCGGCGCGAGCTCCGGGGTGCGGCCGTCGCGGACCTGCTCCCAGGCCACGGCGAGGTCGGGCATCAGGATGCGCCAGGACACCCCGTCCACCACCAGGTGATGCAACGCGACCAGCAACCGCCCGGGGGCGGCGCCGTCACCGGCGTCGGTGGGGTCGAACCACACGAACCTCGCGATCACCCCGCTCGCCGGGTCCAGCGAAGCCGCAGCCGTCTCCAGCTCGGCCATCAGCGAGGCGTGCCAGGCCGCGCTCGCCCAGTCCCCGTCGCACTCCACCCGGGTGATGAGCGCGTTGACGTCGACGGATCCAGCCGGAGCGACCTCCAGCCCGCCCCCGCCGTCCGACTCCACGAGCCGTGCGCGCAGCAGGTCATGCCGGTCGATCACCGCACTCAGCGTGGCTGCCAACTGCCCGGCCTCGATCCCTTCCGGGAGGTCGAGGACCATCGCCTGCAGGAACCGGTCAAACCCGGGCCCCCACCCCCGCAGCAACTGCGCGACCGGAAGCAGCGGCATCCACCCGACGCCCCCGCCCTCCAACTCCTCCAACACGGTGACAGCGCCGGACAGCCGGTTGGCGACCGCCACCTCCGCAAGCCGGGCCACCGTCCGGGACTCGAACACCTCCCGCGCGCTGACCTCAAGCCCCTCCGCCCGCGCGCGGGAGACGACCTGGATGGACTGGATGCTGTCCCCGCCCACGGCGAAGAAGTCGTCATCGATGCCGACCCGCTCCAGGCCGAGCACGGCGGCGAACGCGCCCGCCAGGACCTCCTCCTCCGCCGTGCGCGGCGCCCGATAGGCCCCGCCCTTGAACTCCGGCTCCGGCAACGCCTTCTTGTCGACCTTGCCGTTCGTCGTCAACGGCAACCGGTCAAGGACCATCACCGTCGCCGGCACCATGAAGTCCGGCAACCGCCGGGCCAGGAACGTCCGCAGCTCGCCCGTCGCGAACCCCGAGCTGAGGTCCAGATAGCCCGTGCCGCCGCCCGCGCGGGAGCCACCGGCCGACGCGCTGTCGGCGTCGGCCGGGACGGCGTACCCGACCAACTGCTTGCCGCTGCCCCGCCCTTCGTGGGCGATCACGACGGCCTGGGTGACCCGGGGGTGCGAGGCCAGCGTCGCCTCGATCTCGCCGACCTCGATCCTCAGGCCACGGATCTTGACCTGGTCGTCGGTGCGGCCGAGGTATTCGAGCTGGCCGTCGTCGGCCTCGCGGACCAGGTCGCCGGTGCGGTACATGCGGTGGCCGGGCGCGCCGAAGGGGTCGGCGACGAACCGGTCGGCGGTGGTGCCCGGGCGGCCCAGGTAGCCGCGGGCCACGCCGGGACCCGCCACGTACAGCTCGCCCGGGGAACCCTGGGGGACGGGGGCGAGACGGTCGTCCAGGACGTGCAGTCGGGTGCCGGGGACGGCGGTGCCGATGGGGACGCGGGGGGCGGGGAGGAGGCGGGCCACGGTGGCCGCGCAGGTGGTCTCCGTGGGGCCGTAGGCGTTCATGACGAGGCGGCCGGGGGCCCAGCGGGCGATCAGGTCGGGCGGGCAGGCCTCACCGGCCAGGGACAGGACGCGCAGCTCCGTGAGGGCCCGGGGCGCGTCGGCGGGGAGCGTGTTGACGACGGACGGCGGCAGCGAGACGTGGGTGATCCGCCGGTGGGCCAGGGTGGCGGCCAGCTCGTCGCCGACCAGCCGCAGCTGGGGCGGCAGGACCAGTGTGACGCCCGTGGTGAGGCTCATGATCAGGTCCCAGACCGACACGTCGAAACTGGGCGACGCGCACTGCAGCACGCGGGATCCCGGCGTGAGGCCGAACCGGGCGGCGTGGACGGCGCGCAGGGCGGCCAGGCCGGTGTGGGTGACGGTGACGCCCTTGGGGCGGCCCGTGGAGCCCGAGGTGTAGATGACGTACGCGGGGTGGGCCGGGTCGAGCGGAGCGATGCGATCCGCTTCGGTCGGGTCGGTGTCCGGGTGCCGCGCCCACGCGCGTACGAGGGCGGGCTCGTCCACCGCCACGACCTCCGGGCCCGCCTGAGCACTCTCCTGACCCGTCTGACTCGTATGCCCCGTTCGACCCGGCTGGTGCGTCTGACCCGGTTGCTCCGCCTGGCCCGCCGACAGGTCCGCGGACAGCCCTGTGGCCGCGGCCCGAGTGGTGAGGACCAGCGCCGGAGCCGCGTCCGCCGCCATGTAGCGCACGCGCTCGCCCGGGTAGTCCGAGTCGATCGGCAGATAGGCACCACCGGCCTTCATGATCCCCAGGAGCACGGCCACCTGCTCGGCGGAGCGTGGCAGGGACACCCCGACCAGACGCTCAGGTCCGACGCCCCGCCCGATGAGCCAGTGCGCGATCCGGTTCGCCCGGGCGTTCAACTCCCCGTACGTCCACGAGAGGTCGCCCGACTCCACGGCAGGCGCGTCCGGCGTCGCGGCCACCCGCTCCTGGAACAGGGCGGGGAACGTCGCGAACGAGCGGGGGTCGCCCGCTCGGAGCTCGGCGGTGTCGGCGGCGGAGGATTCCTGATGGTGGGTCACGAAAGCTCCAGAGGTCGAACTGTGCGTGTTGGGGGGGTGGGGCGACGGGTCCGGAACGTCCCGCGCCGCCCGTGACCCCGGTGGGGGCGGGGTACGGGCGGCTGATCTCCGATGCGGGTCGGCTAGACGACCCGGCGCGGCGGCCTGGAGAACGGGCACGGCTGCGAGAAGAACTCGCGCCGCTCCTGCACGTCACGGAAGTTGCCCTGCGTGGACGCGCCGGTCGCGGCGAGGAGCATCCCGTCGGAGGAGTCCGGCCCGTCGAGGTAGCCGATCAGCGGCCCCGCCGAGCTGGACGGCACGTGCGCGGCGACCTCGTGCCGCTCCAGGGGGTCGGCCTGTGCCGCGTTGTCCCGCATCTTGCGGACCGTGCGGATGGCGTCCGGGGCGCCGGTGAGCGACTTGGTCTCCATGCCGCCGAGGTTGTTGCGCGGCAGGTGCAGGTGCATGTCGCGCCAGGCGAAGATGAACACCCGCAGCCCCACGCCGTGCCGTTCGAGCCGCGGGAGCAGCGGGTCGGCGACGCCCTCGGCCCGCAGCCGCGCCAGCTCCGCGCCGAACTGCTCGTACAGATCGGTGAACAGGTGGAACCGCATGCTGACCGAGTGGCTGCCGCTCGTCAGGCCGAGGTTCTCGCGGATCTGGTGGTAGTCGTGAGTGCTGAGGTTGTCGACGATCGGCGGCAGGCACACCTCGACCGGGTCGAACAGCTCGGCGGCCCCGTCCAGGGCGTCGACGGCGGTCGCGATGTCACCGGCACGGGCGCTGCGGATGGCCGCCTCGATACGGTCGTTGATCTCCCGTACGAGAAGTTCGGGGATCTGGTGAAGTGCCCGGAACTGGGTGAAATACGTGTCACCGGCCAGGTGGTGCTCATGGACGGCGTGGTGCAGCCGGTCGCTGGCGAGCAGGCGCTCCGGGGCGACGCCCGGCGCGGGATGCGCGGCCTTCGACAGGTTCGAACTCCACACCCGGGCGTCGTGGTTGGCGACGCGCACGCAGTGCAGTACGCCGAACCACCGGTCCTCCAGGCCGCGTTCGGCGATGACTCCCTCCACGTCGACCATGCCCTGCCCGGCGAGCGTGGTGAGCCGCTGGTCGAAGCGGCGCAGGGCCGGGGTGAACTCGGCGAACGCGGGGGTCGCCTCGACGTCCCAGCGGGGCGCGTCGTCCGGCATGCCCCCGCTCACGCGCAGGGCGGCGACGCTGAGGCGCACCAGGACGCGGTGGAAGCTGCGCACCCAGTGCAAAGCCGTCACGCAACGGTCGACATCCAGCCTTTCCAGATGGTCGCCGGCGCGGTCGAGAAGGTCCGTCAGGTTGTGCAGCGCGATCTCGGCTGACTGGTAGAGCCCCACGAGCAGGGCCTGCGGGGTGACCGGATCTGCGGTCGCCTCCTCGCGGGCTTCCTCAATGGCACGCAGGCTCTGCAGGGCGTAGTAGTGCTC
The DNA here is from genome assembly GCF_042677545.1 of Streptomyces sp. NPDC127108. NCBI lineage: Bacteria > Bacillati > Actinomycetota > Actinomycetes > Kitasatosporales > Streptomycetaceae > Streptomyces > Streptomyces sp. NPDC127108. Next base: position 75,803 of record NZ_JBHXTE010000014.1, read on the forward strand.
GGCGATGACGCCTCGTTCGTTGTGGGTGGGGGCGTGGGAGGCGACAGGCGTGGGGTGCAAGAGACTCTCCCTCAGGGGCGATTGACACACCATTGGATGTCGTTGCCCGAATGGTGGTCGATGTCATCTGTCGTACGGCATGAGCAGATGTCGTTCTTCTTAGTGAGGCGCTTTTCCGGGCGATAGACTGAAAGTTTTTCCTGTCCTGTCGACAGGACAGGCGGCCCTTGAATTGCGCGATGTCGCGGACCCGGGCCGACAACTTCCCACCCGGTCGGGAAGTTCGCTGGTGGGGGGTGGCGCTTCCCGTTCACTGCAACATCATTCGCCCACTCGGCGGGCCGGATACGTGTGTCCAGCACCGGTGGGGCAGCTCCAGACTCGCTCACCTTAGGCGCCGAGTGGTATGGGTAAAAGTGCGTATCGACACTCGGGGAACGCGTTAAGGGCGCAATAAAAATTACGGGGAGACGCTGTGTTGGTTATGTCCGCTATATCCGTGCGTCACTATCAGCGCATGCTCGACCTGGCCATCGAGGCGCTACGGGAACCGGATCCCGGAAGGCTGTGGCCACCGGTGGTCTCGGAGTTATTGAACGCCTGCGGCGGTGAGTTCCTGTTCCTGACCCGTACGGAAGGGACGGGCGACGGGGGCCCGGTCCGTTCCTGGGCCGCGGACGGGGCCGCCGACCACCGCCTCGACGATCATCTCAGGGAGCGCATCCGCCTCAGCTGTCCCTTCGCGGACCACTACGCCTCGTCCGGCGACCGGGCGCCGCGGACCGCCGCGGACATCCTCGGCGAGCGGGAGTGGCACGACAGCGAGACGGCACGGCTGCTGCGGGCCCGCCTCGGCACGGACCACCTCCTGGTGCTGCCGCTGCCGGACGCCTCGGGGCCGCGCCGCTACTTCCTCATCTGCCGCTCCGGGACGGACTTCACCGACGCCCACCTCGCGTACGCGCGCCGGATCCAGCCCCTGCTCGCGAGCGTCGACGAGCAGGCGGAACTCCTCAGCCGCTGGCGGGCGGCGGCCGCGTCCCCGGAGGGCGTACCGGTGGCCGGGGAGAGGGCCCCCGCACCGGCCGCCGAGGAGAAGGCCCCCGCACCGGCCGCCGACGAACCGGCGCCCGGCGGTGACCTCACGCCGCGCGAACTGACCGTCCTCGGACTGCTCGCCGACGCCCTCACCGCCGCGGTCATCGGCCGCCGCCTCGGCATCTCGGTGCACACGGTGCAGAAGCACATCCAGAGCATCTACCGGAAGCTCGGCACCCGCGACCGGGTCACCACCGTCCTGCGGGCGCAGACGTACGGCCTGATCCCCGCCCCCGCCGGGGCACCGGAGGCAGGTGGGACGGGTGCCGCCGGACGGCACCAGAACGACAGGGCCTAGCCTGCGGGCATGTTCACGACGCGCCCCACGCTCCAGGGCACCTTCGGCATGGTGTCGTCCACGCACTGGCTCGCCTCGCAGTCCGCGATGGCCGTCCTGGAGGACGGCGGCAACGCCTACGACGCCGCCGTGGCGGCCGGCTTCGTGCTGCACGTGGTCGAGCCGCACCTGAACGGGCCCGCCGGCGAGGTACCGATCATCCTCGCCCCGGCGGGCGGCGACGTGCGCGTCCTGTGCGGACAGGGCGTCGCGCCCGCGGGGGCGAGCGTCGCGCACTACCGGGACGCCCTCGGCCTCGACCTGGTGCCCGGCACCGGGCCGCTCGCCGCCGCCGTGCCCGGCGCCTTCGACGCGTGGATGCTGCTGCTGCGCGACCACGGCACCAAGTCCCTCGCCGAGGTCCTGAAGTACGCCATCGGGTACGCCGAGGACGGGCACCCGCCCGTGGAGCGCGTCACGGAGACCGTCGAGACCGTACGGGAACTGTTCGAGACCGAGTGGACGTCGTCCGCCGAGGTCTACCTCCCCGGCGGCACCCCGCCCGCCCCCGGCGAGCTGCTGCGCAATCCGCGCCTCGCCGCCACCTGGCGGCGGCTCCTCGCCGAGGCCGAGGCCGCGGGCGGCGCCGACCGCGAGGCGCAGATCGACGCCGCCCGCGAGGTGTGGCGCACCGGCTTCATCGCCGAGGCCCTGGTCCGCCAGGCCGCACGCCCCACCCTGGACACCAGCGGCAAGCACCACACCGGCACCCTCACGGCCGCCGACCTCGCCGACTGGTCGGCCACGTACGAGGACCCGGTCACCCACGACTGGAACGGCTGGACCCTCTGCAAGGCGGGCCCCTGGAGCCAGGGCCCCGCCTTCCTCCAGCAACTCGCCCTGCTTCCCGATGAATTGCCCGCATACGGCTCGGCCGACTACACGCATCTGCTCATCGAAGGCTGCAAGCTCGCCATGGCCGACAGGGAGGCCTGGTACGGGGACGCCGCCGAAGCGCCGGTCGCCGAACTCCTCTCGTACACCTACAACGCCCGGCGCCGGGAGCTGATCGGCGAGCGCGCCTCCCACGAGCTGCGCCCCGGGCGGCCCGGCGGACGCGAGCCGAGGCTGTCCGCGCACGTGCGGGCCGTCGCCTCGGGGGCGGCGGGTGCCGGTGCGCGCGAGGCCGCGCCGGGAGCGGGGGAGCCGACGGTGGCGGGGGCCGGGGAGCCGACCGTGGCGCGGGGCGCCGATCCGGCCGTGGCGGGGGACGGCGGGACCCGGGGCGACACCTGTCATCTGGACGTCGTCGACCGCTGGGGGAACATGGTCGCGGCGACGCCGTCCGGCGGCTGGCTCCAGTCCAACCCCGTCGTGCCGGAACTCGGCTTCCCGCTCGGCACCCGGCTGCAGATGGCCTGGTTGGAGGAGGGCCTGCCCAACTCGCTCACCCCGGGCCGCCGCCCCCGCACGACCCTGACGCCGTCGCTCGCCCTCAAGGACGGCGTGCCCGTCATGGCCTTCGGCACGCCGGGCGGGGACCAGCAGGACCAGTGGCAGGTGCACTTCTTCCTGTCGGTGGCGCTGCGCGCGCCGGTACGCGGCGGGCTCGACCTGCAGGGCGCCGTCGACGCCCCCAACTGGCACACCGAGTCCTTCCCCGAGTCCTTCTACCCGCGCGGGATGCGGCCGGGCCTCGTCGTCGTCGAGACCCGCACGGACCCGGAGGTCGTGGCGGAGCTGCGGCGCCGCGGCCACGATGTGACCGTGGGCGGCCCCTGGTCGGAGGGGCGGCTGTGCGCGGTGGCCCGGGACCCGCGGACCGGGGTGCTCTCGGCGGCGGCGAATCCACGGGGGATGCAGGGGTACGCGGTCGGGCGGTGAGGCCGGGGCGGGCGCCGGGACGGACGGCGGGGCGGGTGCCGGGCGGCACTCAGTCACCCCAGGAACTCCCTTTCATCCCGATTCCACCCACTGTTCACCCCGGGAGTCCGCGTTGTCAGTGGTACGTGCTCTCATGGAGGCATGATCGAAACACAGGCAATCAAGGAAAGCATCGACGACTTTCTCGCACGACAGAGCGCTGACGTGGAGCGCGTGGTCCGCGAGGCCGCGGCCGCGGAGATCACCCCGAGGTTCCGGCAGCTCGCCGAGGACGACGTCGTCCAGAAGAGCGGCCCGCACGACCTGGTGACCGTCGCCGACCGGCTGGCGGAGGAGCACCTGACCCGAGAGCTCACGGCCCTGCTGCCCGGCTCGGTCGTCGTCGGCGAGGAGGCGGTGCACGCCGACCCGGCGAGGTACGACGCGATAGCGGGCGAAGCGCCGGTCTGGATCGTCGATCCCGTCGACGGGACACGCCAGTTCGTCCACGGAGACCCCGGTTTCTGCACGCTCGTCGCGCTCGCCCTGGACGGCGTCGTCCTGGCCTCGTGGACGTACGCACCCGCGCTCGACGAGTTCGCGACGGCGGTCCGCGGCAAGGGCGCCACGCTGAACGGCACGCCCCTGCGCGCCGGTTCCCCCGAGCCCGGCCGCCCGCTGACGGTGGCCACGTCCCACCCGGACTTCACCACCGACGACCAGAAGCGCGCCCTGCTCGGCCTCACCGCCGAAGGCTTCGCCGCCCGCCCCTGCGGCTCGGCGGGCCTGGAGTACCTGGCCATAGCCCGCGGCGCCCTCGACGCCGTCGCCTTCAGCTGGGAGCTGGCCTGGGACCACGCCGCGGGCCTGCTCCTGGTGGAGGAGGCGGGCGGCGCCCACCGCACCCGCGAGGGCGTGCCCTTCGCCATCACCGGCGGCAACGCCCTGCCGTTCACGGCGGCCCGCGACGAGGCCACGGCCCGCCGGGTCGCGGGGGTTCTCGCGGGCGGGGCCTGATCGGGACGGGTGCCGCGGCGGGGGCGGCCCGGGGGAGGGCGCGCCGTGGGGGCGGCGCTCCGACTCGCGCGGGCTGCCGCAGGCCGTCGGGGCCGGGGAAGGGCCCGTGCTGCGGCATATCCTGGGCGGCACTGGCCATCGGCTGACGAAGGAGTCCGAAGGTGCCGTCGATGCTCGATGCCGTCGTCGTGGGGGCGGGACCGAACGGTCTGACCGCTGCCGTGGAGCTGGCCCGCCGCGGCTTCTCCGTGGCCGTCTTCGAGGCCAGGGGAACCATCGGTGGCGGCGCCCGCACCGAGGAGCTGACCCTCCCCGGCTTCCGGCACGACCCGTGCTCGGCGGCGCACCCCCTCGGCATCAACTCACCCGCGTTCCGCGCCATGCCCCTGGAGCGGTACGGCCTCGCGTGGCTCCAGCCCGAGCTGCCCATGGCCAATCCGCTCCTCGACGGCCGCGCCGCCGTGCTCGCGCGTTCCGTCGCCGAGACCGCCGCCTCCTTCGGCCCGCGCGACGCGGGAGCGTACCGCAGGCTCGTCGAGCCCTTCCTGCCCCACTGGGACACCCTGCTGCGCGACTTCATGTCGCTGCCGATGACCGCGCTGCCCCGCGACCCGGCGCTGCTCGCCCGGTTCGGGCTCGTGGGTCTGCCGCCGTCGACGTGGCTGATGCGGCGCTTCCGGGACGAGCCCGCGCGGGCGCTGTTCTCCGGACTCGTCGCCCACGTCATCGCGCCGCTCGGCGGACTCGCCACGGGCGGCGTCGGCATGGTCTTCGCGCTCGCCGCGCACGCCCGCGGCTGGCCGCTGGCCCGCGGCGGCTCGCAGTCCATCTCCGACGCGCTCGCGGCGTACCTCACCGACCTCGGCGGCATCATCCACACCGACTACGAGGTCAAACGGCTCGACGACCTGCCGCCCGCCCGCGCGTACGTCTTCGACACCTCGCCCACCGCGCTCGCCCGCATCGCCGGGCTCGGGCGCTACTACGACAACTTCCGGTACGGCGCCGCCGCCTTCAAGGTCGACTACGCGCTCGACGGGCCCGTGCCGTGGACCGCGCCCGAGGCACGCGTTGCAGGGACCGTCCAGGTCGGCGCGAGCAGGCAGGAGATCGGCGCCGCGCTGCGGGCCGCGTCCCGCGAGGGCCGGGCACCCGACGCGCCGTTCCTGATCACGGTGCAGCCCGGCGTCGTCGACCCGTCCCGGGCACCCGCGGGCAAGGAGGTCTTCTGGGCCTACGGGCACGTACCGAACGGATGGCAGGGCGACCTCACCGACGCCATCGAGCGGCAGCTGGAACGCTTCGCGCCCGGCTTCCGCGACCGCGTCCTCGCCCGTGCCACCGCGGGCCCGCCGCAGCTCGCCACCCGCAACGCCAACTACGTCGGCGGCGACATCGCCTGCGGCGCCGCCAGCGGACTCCAGCTCCTGCTGCGGCCCCGGCTCACCGCCCACCCGTACCGCACCCGGCACCCGGCCGTGTTCATCTGCTCCTCGGCCACCCCGCCCGGACCCGGCGTGCACGGCATGTCCGGCCACAACGCGGCGAAGGCCGTCTGGAAGCGGCTGCGGGAGCCCGCGTGAGCGCCCGCCTCACCTGCGTCCAGGGCGACATCACCCGGCAGCGAGCCGACGCCCTCGTGAACGCGGCGAACTCCTCGCTGCTCGGCGGCGGAGGCGTCGACGGGGCCATCCACCGGCACGGCGGCCCCGACATCCTCGCCGACTGCCGCCGCCTGCGCGCCGCGCACCACGGCAAGGGCCTGCCGACCGGCCAGGCCGTGGCGACGACGGCCGGACGCCTGGACGCCGCCCACGTCATCCACACCGTCGGCCCCGTGTGGTCCCCCACCGAGGACCGCTCACCCCTGCTCGCCTCCTGCTACCGCGAGTCACTGCGGGTCGCGGCCCAGCTGGGGGCCCGCACGGTCGCCTTCCCGGCGATCTCGACGGGGGTGTACCGATGGCCGCTGGACGACGCGGCGCGGATCGCGGTGGCGGCCGTGCGGGGCGCCTTGGCGGCGGGCCCGGACGGGGTGGGCTCGGCCGGGGTGGGCCCGGGTGGGTCAGGTCTGGGCGAGTGGGGCTCGGGTGAGGCGGGGCCGGGCGGAGCGGGCCCGGGTGACGTGGGGCCGGGCGGGCCGGGCCCGGGCGGGGTGGTGCCGGTGGGGTGGGGCCTGGACGAGGTGCGGTTCGTCCTGTTCGACGAGGTCGCGTACCGGGCGTTCGAGGAGGCCCTGGCCGCGGAAGGTTGATGTCGGATTCTCGCCAGCCCCGGGCGCGGGGATGGCCGATGCTTGAGCCATGCCGCCCGTGACGCACACCCCATCCCGAGACCCCGAGACCACCGCCCCCACATCAGCAGCCGGCCGGTCCGAGGACCCGGCCACGTCCGGCACGCCCCTGGAGACGGGGCCGGACGGCAACGGGCGCACCGGCCCGGCCGGGGCCCGGAGCGCCGATCGGCCCGGCCCGGCGGAGCCGCAGGGGGCTGTGCGTCCCGGCAGGGAGGGTACGTCCGAGGAGGGCCGGACCGGACCGGCCGGTGACCGGGGTGCCGGTCGCCCCGGCGATGCAGGAGGCCGACGTGGTTCCGGCAGCTCCGGTGATGCGGCAGCGCTCGGCTCCGGCAGCCCCGATGACGCGGCAGCGCAGGGTTCCGGCAGCCCCGGTGACCCGGCAGCGCACAGCTCCGAGAGCCCCGGTGATGCGGCAGCGCACGGCTCCGGCAGCCCCGCAGACCCGACAGCGCACGGCTCCATCCGCTCCCGCCGGACCGGGGGACCGGCGTCCGACCGCCCCCGCCCTGGCCAGTCCCGGGGACCGGGTTCCGGCCGCACCGGCCCGGCAGCCGCACAGAACCCGGTCGGCGACCCCGCCCGCACCCCCGACCGAGCAGCCGCGCCCGCAGGGACGTACGGGGACTTCGAGCGGTGTGTGCGGGCCGTGCAGTCGAAGGACGCCCGGTTCGACGGATGGTTCTTCACCGCCGTCCTGACGACCCGCATCTACTGCCGTCCCAGCTGCCCGGTCGTGCCCCCCAAGCCCGCGAACATGAGCTTCTACCCGAGCGCCGCCGCCTGCCAGCAGGCCGGATTCCGCGCCTGCAAGCGCTGCCGCCCCGACAGCAGCCCCGGCTCGCCCGAGTGGAACCAGCGGGCCGACCTCGTCGCCCGCGCCATGCGGCTCATCGGCGACGGCATCGTCGACCGCGAGGGCGTCCCCGGCCTCGCCACCCGCCTCGGCTACAGCACCCGCCAGGTGGAGCGGCAGCTCCTCGCCGAACTCGGCGCGGGCCCGCTCGCCCTCGCCCGCGCCCAGCGCGCCCAGACCGCTCGGCTGCTCATCGAGACCACCGCCCTGCCCATGGCACAGATCGCCTTCGGCGCGGGCTTCTCCTCGATCCGTACGTTCAACGACACCGTCCGCGAGGTCTTCGCGCTCGCCCCCGGAGAACTCCGGGCCCGGGCGGCGAAGCGGTCCGGGGACAGGCGCGCGGTCCCCAGTGTCGGTGCCAGTGCCAGTGCCAGTGCCGGTGCCGGTGCCAGTGCCAGTGCCGGTGGCGGTAGTGGTGGCGGTGCTCACGGCCCCGCCTCCGCCGGTGCACGCGGTGCACGCGGTGCACGTGCTGCAACCGGTGCACCCGGTGTGCATGGTGCGCCCGAGGCCTTCGCGACCGGAGGGACAGCCCCCACGCCCGACAGCCCGCACACGGCCCCCGCCTCCCACACCACCCCCGCCGGCACCCTCGGCACCATCTCCCTCCGCCTCCCCTTCCGCGCCCCCCTCAACCCCGACAACCTCTTCGGGCACCTCGTCGCCACCGCCGTGCCCGGCGTGGAGGAGTGGCGCGACGGCGCCTACCGCCGCACCCTGCGCCTGCCCTACGGGCACGGCATCGTGGCCCTCACCCCGCACCCCGACCACATCGGCTGCCGCCTCACCCTCACCGACCCGCGCGATCTGACCCTCGCCATCAGCCGCTGCCGCCGCCTGCTCGACCTGGACGCCGACCCCGTCGCCGTCGACGGTCAACTGGCCGAGGACCCGCTGCTCGCCCCCCTCGTCGCGAAGGCGCCGGGCCGGCGGGTGCCGCGCACCGTGGACGAGGCCGAGTTCGCCGTACGAGCCGTCCTCGGCCAGCAGGTCTCCACGGCCGCCGCCCGCACCCACGCCGCGCGCCTCGTCACCGCCCACGGCGAGCCCATCGACGACCCCGAGGGCGGCCTCACCCACCTCTTCCCCGCACCGGAGGCCCTCGCGGACCTCGACCCGGAGTCGCTCGCGCTGCCCCGCAGCCGCCGCACCACCCTGCTGACCCTGGTGCGCCACCTCGCCGACGGCACCCTCCAACTGGGCGTCGAGAACGACTGGGAGCGCGCCCGCGCCCAGCTCACCGCCCTGCCGGGCTTCGGCCCCTGGACCACGGAGGTCATCGCGATGCGGGCCCTCGGCGACCCGGACGCGTTCCTGCCCTCCGACCTCGGCATCCGGCGCGCCGCCCAGGCGCTCGGACTGCCGCACACCCCCGCCGCCCTCACGGCGCGCGCCGCCGCCTGGCGCCCCTGGCGCGCCTACGCCGTCCAGTACCTGTGGGCCACCGAGGACCACGCCATCAACTACCTCCCGAACGGGACGTGACCCATGCACCGACAGCACACCGTCGTCGACAGCCCCTACGGGCCGCTGACCCTCGTCGCCACCGACGGCACCCTCAGCGGCCTCTACATGACCGAGCAGCGCCACCGCCCCGCCGAGGAGACCTTCGGCGACCGCGACCCGTCCCCCTTCGGCCCGGCGACGGAGCAACTGGATGCCTATTTCGCGGCCGAGTTGAAGGAGTTCGACCTGCCGCTGCGCCTGGACGGCACCTCGTTCCAGCGCTCGGTGTGGCAGCGGCTCCTGGAGATCCCCTACGGCGAGACCCGCACCTACGGCGAGCTGGCCGCGGAACTCGGCAACCCCGCCGCCTCCCGCGCCGTCGGCCTCGCCAACGGCAAGAACCCCATCGGCGTCATCGTCCCCTGCCACCGCGTCATCGGCGCGAACGGCGGCCTGACCGGCTACGGCGGCGGCCTCGACCGCAAGCAGCGCCTGCTCGCCTTCGAGAGCGGATCGGTGCTCTTCTAGACGGCGCTCTTCTAGGCGGTGCTCTTGTAGGCGGTGCTCTCCCAGGCGGTACGAACGGGCTCGGGTCAGCCGATCCGGCGCCCGTTCTCCAGCTCCACCGCGCCCGTCCCCGCGTCCAGCGCGTCCAACGCGGCGAGGACCCGGCCCGCGAGCGGCGCCGAGAGGTACGTCGGCAACTCCTCGCGGGTGGCGAGGCGCCAGGAGAGGAGTTCCTCCTCCTGGAGCCGGATCGCCTCGAACCGCTCGTCGGCGAGCACCCCGCCGTCGTACAGGAAGGCCACCAGCGGAGGCCGCGCGGACGTGCCCGGCACCCAGTCCACGGCGAGCAGTCCGCCGGGCGCGATGTCCAGGCCGATCTCCTCGACGGTCTCGCGGCGCGCGCCCTGGCGCGGGCTCTCGCCGTCGTCCGACTCGACGGTGCCGCCCGGAAGGGCCCAGCCCTCGCGGTAGTTGGGCTCCACGAGCAGGACGCGTCCGGCGCGGTCGCGGATGACGCTGGCTGCTCCGGCGAGGACGCGGGGGAGGCTCGCGATGTACGTGGCGTAGTCGAGAGTGGTCACGACAGGAAGCGTAGCGCCAGGTGGATCACCCGCCGTGGCGCTTCGACGGCGGGAGCAGCCCCAGGGTGGCCAGGGTGTCCGGGTGGTCGGAGCCGAGTACGTGCGCGCGGGCCGTGTGCACCTCCGCCGCCACGGCGTCGGCCTCGGTGTCGCGGCCCGCCCCGCGCAGGGCGACGGCGAGTTCGTGTCCGCTGGCGAGCGTGTCCGGGTGCTCGGGGCCGTGCACGAGGGCGCGCCCGCTGTACGCGGCGCGGGCCTCCTCGGCGGCCTCCTTGCAACGGCCGAGCAGGATCAGCGCGACGGCCAGGTTGTGGCGGCACAGGAGCGTGCCGGGGTGGTACGGGCCGACGGTGGTGTTCCAGGACGACAGGACGGCGCGGTAGGCGGAGTAGGACTCCCCGTGGCGGCCGATGCGGCCGAGCAGGAACGCGCACTGCTGGTGGGCGACGAGGGTGTGGACGTCCCGTGCGCCGAGGGCGCGCGCCCGGCGTCCGGCCGTGTCCGTGCACAGGGTGAGTGCGTCTTCGTACCGGCCCAACTGCGCGTGCACGATGGAGAGGTCATAAGCGCTGTCGAGGGTTTCCGGATGGTCGGGGCCGAGCAGCAGGCGCTGGTTCTCGGCGACGCGGGTCAGGTCCGCGAGCGCGTGCTCGGGACGGCCCGCGCGGCCGACGGCGACGGCGTTGCGGTGCTCCACGACGAGCTGGGCCTGACGGGTGGGCTCGACGGTGGGGGCGGTGACGGCGGGTGTTTCGGTGAGCGGGCGCAGGGGCGGGGCGGGCAGGACGGTGAAGGGCGTGGCCTCGCCGCCGTGCCGGAGTGTGCCGCGGTACGGCGTGACGCCGTCCTGGGGGTTGAGACGTTCGCCGGTGAAGCCGATCGCGAAGCCGAAGCCGTCACTGTTGCCGCTGCCGCTGTCGGGGGTGTTCAGGAGTACGACGTGCACGCCGAGTTCGGGAGGCGGCGGCTCCGTCCAGAGGGCCGACCCGCTGTAGAAGAACGCTTCGGCGAGGACGACGATCAGGCGGGACTGGGCGGGTGGCGGTGTGCCCGTGTTCCGTGCCTCGTCGACGAGAGCCCGACGGCGCTCCAGCTCCAGGTCCAACGCCCGTGTCGCGTCCGGGGTGTCGGGTGCGAGCACGACATGGGGCAGGCTCCGCGCAGTCTGCGGGCGGAGGAACCGCGTCGCGTCGCCCACGAGGACGATCTGCACGTCGGCGGGGGAGTGGTGGGCGGTGAGGCCGAGGACGAGCGCGTCCAGGATCGCGGTCTGATGGTCGACGGGCCCCCAGAAGCTGCCGTGCGGGCCCATGCGGTCGAGATCCAGGACGAGTTCGGCCCCTGCCGTCGTATGGCCGATGGTCGCTCCGAGCACGGCCTTGCGGGAGTGCGTCCGGGCGAACCCGTCGAAGCGCTCGGCGACTTCGGCCGCCGACGGCCGCAGGTGCAGCAGCGGGCTGCCGCACAGCCTGAGCAGATCGTGGAACGCGAGCGGCAGACCCTCGCCCGCCACCTGCCGCAGCACCTCGGCCAACTGGCTGATGTCGTGCGCGATCCCGTCCGGGTGCTCCTCCACGCACCATCCCGTCACGAACACCTCGCCGCCCGACACCAGGACCCGCGCCGCCGCGAGGTCACCGTGGACGATCCCCGCCGCGTGGGCCCCGGCGAGGGCGTCCGCCAACTGCTGGCCGAGCCGGGCGAATTCCACGGGGTCGTCGAAGCGCTCCGGCGCGCTCGTGCGGCGCAGCAGGTCGGGCGCGGGGCGGTCACCCTCCCAGATGACGCCCGTCGCGAGCCACGCGGGCTCGTCGGCCGGGTCGACCTCCGTCAGGAGCGGGGCGTGCCTGCCGTTCAAGGAGCGCAGTGCCGCCACCTGGCGGGGCAGGGACGCCCTCGCGACCGACCCTGGTCGGGTCAGCCGCACTGAAGCGACGCTGCCCGTGCCGAGGAATCGGCCGAGGAAAAGACCACTCGTCGTACGCGCCGTGAGATGCCGGGCGAACAGCTGCCAGGGGCCCGCCCAGGGAGGGTTCCCCGACGTCAGTGAGCGCCAGTCCGAGCCGGGCTCGTCGACGTACGCGGGCACCTCGGGGGGCCCGGAGGTCCAAGGGACCTCGACGGACGGCGTGCGGGGTGCCACCTGCGGCGCGCCGCCGTCACCGCCGGACAGCGGCGGCCGGTACCCGCCCACCCCCAGCCGCCGCAGCAGCCGCTCGTCCACCCACCCGAACGGCCGCGCCCCCGCGTCCGCCCAGTCCGTGCCCGCCGGATGCGCCATCCAGGCGGGGAAGTCCGGTGAACGGCCCGCGAGTTCGGCGAGCCGTCGGCTCACGTCCCGGCCGGTCCGCACCAGATCCGGCGTGGGCGCCGCGGTCAGGAGCAGGCCGCGGGCCGCGTCGGTGAAGTCGAACGACCTGTGCTGCGGCGGGAGTCCGGCCGAGTCCGCCGTGCGGCGCATCAGCCCGCTGAGGAACACCTCCGCCAGATGGCCCGTCGTCACCTCCGCGCCGAGTGCGTCCTGCGTCAGCCGCATCACCGGCACCGACAAGGGTGCGATCGCGGCCAGTTGGGCGGCGAGGCGGTACGCCTGCGGGGATGCCGCGGCACGGAAGCGGAGGACGGCCTTCGCGGCGTCGTCGGGGCTTTGGGGGTGGTCGGCGTACATGAGGCGTGGGGCGGCTCCGGTTTCTCCGGTGCTCCCGACGTCTCCGGCGGCCACGAGGCCCTCGGCGGCCACGATGCCCTCGGAAGCCTCGGCGACCCTGCTGCCCCTGGCAACCCCGCTGCCCCTGGCGGAAAGGCTCGTACGGAGGGAGGGCGCGACCCCCGCATCCGGCCCCGCCAGAAGCGGCAGCACCGCGCTCGTGCCCGGCGAGGCCACCAGCGCCGCCCACGCCCCCACCGCGTCCGGCTCCGGCGCGAGCACCGGTACCGGGATGCCGTCGAACGCCGCGAGGTCCGCCGGCAGCACCGGATCGGCCACGTCCCAGGTGAGGTTGGGCGCGCCGCGCCGCCGCGTGGTGACCTGCCAGCGCTCCGCACGCAGCCCGGAGCCGTCCCACAGGTGCTCCGGCAGCGCGTGCAGGACGGCCGTCGGGCCGCACCGCGCCCACTGCTTGAGGGCTGCCCGCATCCGGCCGTCGCGCCATGCCGCGCCGACGCCGTCGCTGACGACGAGGACGAGGGTGTTGCCGCCGGGGTCGGTGACGGTGGCGGGGGACAGGACGGCCGTGCCGGGGCTGTAGGCGCGGCCGAGCAGGGGCGCGGTCGTGCTGCGGGTGTCCAGGCCGAGGACCCGTACGGTACGGAACGCGCCGCTGCGTTCCAGCAGTTGCCGGGTCTCCGCGGCGAGCCGCTGCCACAGCAGCATGGACACGCCGTCGTCCACGAGCAGCGCCAGGTCGAGCCAGCGCGCGCGGCCGGGGCGAAGGACCGCGTCCGCGAGCCCGCTCTCGGCCGCCGAGTCGGCACTCGCGATCTCGTCCAGCTCCCACCGGCGCCGGTCCGGTCGGCTCTGCTTCAACGGCCGCAGTGCCCGCCCGAGTTGGAGCTGGCGGGCGCCCAACGCGGTGGTGCCGGGGGTGCGGACGGGAAGGGCGCGGGACGCGCGCGAGGTGACGCGCGGCGCGGAGGCACCGGCGTACAGCGGAGTGGTGCCGCGCGCCGCCGGCCGGGCGTCGGCGGCGGGCGCGTCCCGGGCGGACGCGAAGGCAGGCGGCCATCGGGACGTCTTGGCGGGCCCGGGGAACCGTGCCGGTCCGCTGCTCGGACTCCCGGGGGCTGATCCGAAGCCCCGTGGGTCGACGTCGACGTCGACGTCGGAATCGGCGTCCGCGTCGGCTTCGGCGGGCGGGCCGGTGATCGGGGCGTCCAGGTCGTGCGCGGGCGGTGGCGGAGGCGTGAGCCCGGTCGCCCGCGCCAACGGCGCCGACGCGTCCGAGGGCAGCCGTTCCGCCAGCCACAGGGCGTCGAGCAGCTCCTCGCGGGAGAGGTCGAGGCCGCTGGTGGAGAGGGTGGCGAGGACGGCGTGGAGGGGGTGCGGGGGCGCGGGCTGCGGGGGCGGCGCGGACTGCGGGGTGTACCGGGCACGGAGGGCGTACGTCATGCCCGGGGAGGGCGTGCCCTCCGGGACGTGCCAGCGCTGGCTCGCGGCGTCCTCGGCCGCGCCCTGCGGTTCGTGCGGAGGGTGCTGCCCGCCCACCCGCAGCTCGCTCCAGGGGGAGCCGGGCGACCAAGGCGGAAGGGGTGGCTCCGGATCGGGGGCGGCCTCGTCCTCCCGCGCGGCGCCCCGCTCCTCCTCCGGCGGCCCCGCCCCCACCCGCTACACCGCCCCGCCGAGCCGGTGCAGTACGGCGTCCAGGAGGGCGCCGGGCGGCAGGTCCACGCCGCCCTTGCGCAGGAACACCGCGTTCAGGAGCTGGTCCGTCGCCAACTCGCCGGGGGCGCGCCGCGCGAGGAACGTCCGCAGCAGGTCGTCCACGCCGACCAGGGCCTCGTCGCCCAGGTGCGCCCCGACGATGTCCCGCAGCCGCTGCTCGTCCGGCTCCGCCAGGTCCAGGCGGACGCAGCGGCGCAGGAACGCGGGCGGGAACTCGCGCTCGCCGTTGCTGGTGATCACGACGACGGGGAACTGCGAGCAGCGCACCCGGCCGCGCAGCACGGGCGCCCGGACCTGCGGGTCCGCCGTGAGCACGTCGACCCGCGACTCCTCCTCCGGCAGCCGCGCCAGCTCCGGGATCTCGAACTCGCCCTCCTCGAAGACGGTGAGCAGGTCGTTCGGCAGGTCCACATCCCCCTTGTCGAGCTCGTCGACGAGCAGGACGCGGGGGCGCTCGCCGGGAACGAGGGCGGTACCGAGCGGCCCGAGCCGGACGTACGAGCCGATGTCGGTGCCGGTCGCACCGGGTGAACCGGACGGGCCGGACTGGCCGGACTGGCCGGACTGGCCGGACTGGCCGAGTGTGCCGGACGTTCCGGGTGCGCTGGACGTTCCGGGTGCGCGAAGTGGACCGGACGGACCCGGCGCATCCGCCGCCCCCGGCACACCCACCGCTCCCGGCACACCCACCGCCCCCGGCACACCCACCGCCCCCGCCGCGCCGCCGGAGTCCTCCGCCCGCTCCTTGCGCAGGTTGGACTCCCGCAGCCGCCCGATCGCGTCGTACCCGTACAGCGCGTCGCGCAGCGTGGAGCGGCTGTTGACCGGCCAGGTCAGGACGCGGCCGAGGCTCAGCTCGTGCGCGATGGCGTGCGCGAGCGAGGACTTGCCGGTGCCGGGATGGCCGGTGACGAGCAGCGGACGGCGCAGCAGCAGCGCGGCGTTGACGATCTCCGACTCGTCGGGGCCGATGAGGTACGGGCGGTGCGCCCGCGCGTCCGTACCGTCGGCGTCGCCCGCCCGGGCGCCGCCGCCGGGCGGGCCGAAGCGACGCCACGGCGGCGCCTCCGGGAACGCGACGCGCCGGGTCTCGCCGTCACCGCGGAACAGCCGCCAGTCCCCGGACGCCCCCGAGCCACTGGGGGAGCCGGTGCCGCCGGGCGGCCCTGAGCCGCCGGATGCCCCTCCACCTCCGGGCACCCCTCCACCCCCGGACGCCATCACACCCCCAGCCGCCCCCACCTGCTCCTGATCCCACTGCTCGTTCATGCGCTGCCTGCTCCTCGGCCGGGGGCGGGGGTCGGGGTCGTACTCGGTAGGGGGTCGTGGTCCATCCGCTGCGGGGGGACGTCGGGGTCGGTCAGGTGGGTTCGGGGGGCCTCCCACATGCTGGGCTCCCAGGTCGAGGGGTCCTCCCACGCGGTCGGCTCCTCCCACACCAGGGACGGGCGGCCGGCCGCAGGGCGGCTTGACAGTGCCTGGCCCCGGAACTCGCGTACGCGGTCGGGGAGGCGGTGCAGCAGCCCCGTGGGGGAGAGCGGGTCCAGGCGGTCCGCGTCGCCGTCGCCGCGGGCGTCGCGGTCCCACAGGACCACCGGGACGCCGAGCGCGAGGCAGACCTCCAGGAGCTGGCCGCGCAGGGCGGGCGGGCCGTGCAGGACGACCTGGTTGGCGTCGTGGTGGCCGACCGTCAGGAGCGCGGCGACCTGCCGGGCGTCGGCGTGCGTGCCGTCGACGACCAGGGGGCGGCCGTGGCCGTCGGCCCAGCGGCGCCGGTGCTCGGCCTCGCGGCGCGGCACCCGGCGGCTCATCTCCGGGCAGCGCAGCGTGAGCGGGTAGCAGACGCCGAGCGGCAGGCTCGGCACGAACTCGTTGGGGCTGCCCGCGTCCCACTCGTCGACGGGAAGGTGCAGGCCCACGCGGTCCACGGCGACGTCCACGGCGAGCGGAGTGCCGGCCGGGGCGGACAGCTCGGCGGCCTCCCGGATCAGCGCGCCCACCTGCTGCGGTGTCAGGGTCGCCTCGCTCGTACCGGTCTCCACGCGGCGTATGCCGCCGTCCGCGAGCCGCTGCCACAGACGGCAGCGGTAGCGCTCCGGCTCCCGCGGGCCGTCCTGCGCGAGTTCCGCGAGGAGCCGGACGACCGGCTCGCCCCGGGACGCCACCGCCCCCCAGTGCGTGGCGTCCGCGCGCCGCTGGTCGCGCGCCGCCGCGTGCACGCCGAGCCGGGCGCACACCCGCTCGCTCCAGACGCGCAGCGCGTCGCCCGGACCGGGCTCGGCGGCCGCCGCGACGTACTCGACGAAGTGCACGAGCGGCGGCACGGGCGGCGAGCCGGAGACCGGCACCGGGTCGTGGTACTCCTCCAGTCGCGCGATCACCGTAGCCACCTCGGGCTCGCGCAGCCGGGCGGTGCACAGCGGCCGCGGCAGCGGCGTGAAGCGCAGCGCCTCCCGTGCGGCCCGCGCGGGCAGCGTCGCGTCGGCGGCCACGACCTGGCTCAACGCCCGCTCCAGGGAGGCGAACTCGGACATCGAGAGCAGCCCGGCCGCGGTGACGGCCCGGCCGAGGGCGAGCAGCGGCGTCAGCTGCTCGGGCCGCGCGCCGTACGGCCCGGCCGTCGCCAGGGACTCGCTGAGCGTGGGCAGGGCCCTCGGCGCGGCGAGCAGGTCGGCGGCGAGCTCCTCGACGGCCGGGGCGGGCGCGCCGTGCGCGGGGGCGCGGCCCAGTTCGGCGTGGAGCCTGCGGACATGGTCGGCGCGTACCGCCGGGTCGCCCAGCAACGACCGCAGCAGGACCACGAGTTCGGCGGCCACCGGGTCGTCGGGCATCGGCGTCCGCGTGGTGCGGCAGCCGTCGACGACGGCGGCGGCCCCGGCGGCGTACAGCTGCTCGCGGATCGCCTGCCACGGCAGCGCCCACGTGCGCCGCACCGTCTGCCCGGCGCGCACCCCGTGGCCCGCCTCGCCTCCGCCCGCCGACCCGCCGTGCGCGAGCCGCCCCACGACCAGTCCGGCCGCGCCCGTCCCGCACTCCGTCCACAGCGGACCGCCGCTGAAGCCGGGGCCGATCGCGGCACCCGAGAACTCCCCGTCGAGATAGCCGAGCCGGTCATCGAGCAGTTTCAGGCGCGCGTCCGCGAACGTGATCGGGTCACCGCAGCCGTGCCAGGCCCGCAGCCGCTGCCCCTGCGCCATCTCCGTCCAGGCGACCGGCGCCGTCCCGGGCGGCGCCGGTTCGCTCAGCGCGAGCACGCACAGGTCGCCCTGCCACGCGGCGTCCCCGCCCCGGCGCGGCGGCAGCCACACCTCGATCTGCGCCTTGATCCGCACCGTCCGCCGCTCGAACCCCACCTGCAGTACGTCCTCGACGGGCCGCGACTCGCTCAGCGGCGCCAGACCGAGCGCTTCGTTGACGACGTGCGCGCAGGTCAGCACGCGGTGCGCGGACAACAGCGCGGCCGCGCCGACGGCCGCCTCGTCCGCCCGCGCGAGCACGGCGACGACGGGCGGCGCCCCCGCCGCCGCGCGCTGCCACCCGGTCACGCTCAGCCCTCGCCCCCGCCGCCCGCGGGCAGCCCGTCCGTCGGCTCCCCGGACCCCGTACGTTCCGTGTCCTCCGTACGCCGCCACGTCGCCGACACCGTCATCGTGGCCGTGCCCTTCACCCCGACGATGCCGAGCTTGAGGTCCTTGCCCACCTCGACGCCGAACTCGACACCGAACTCGTCCGGCGGGTGCTCCGCCCCGGACACCGAGGCGTGCACCTGGTCGAGGAGCGGCCCGAGCGGCCGCAGCGTCGCCCGCAGCGTGTCGGCGGCCAGCGCGGCGGCCCGGCCGCCCCCGCTGGACACCGGGCCCGGCACACCGAACTCGGCGGGCAGCCCGCCGTCGTCGGGGACGCCGATCGGCGGCGCTTCGCCCACGTCGGCGAGTCGCACGCGCAACGCGGCGCCGGAAAGGTCGAGTTCCAGGTACTCGGGCATGAGCACATTGTGCCGATCACCGCCCGGCGACGGCAGAGCTTCGCGCTACTCCACCGAGCCCGCCGACTCGGCCGACGCCCCTGACGGCCCCGGCTCCCCTGACGCGGCCGACTCCACCGGCCCTTCGGCCACCCCGCCCGCCCGCGCCACGTCCGCCGCTCCGCCAGCCCCCGCCACATCCGCCGCCCCGGCCCCCCGCGCCGCCAACCGTGCCGTCCGCTCCGCCAGTTCACTGATCCGTGCCCCGTCGTAGCCGAACACCGCGCTGCGCACCCGGTCCCGCAGCGGCTCGCGCCACCGCGCCGGGATGGCCGCCGCCCCGCACAGCACGCCCGCGACCGACCCCGCCGTCGCACCGTTCGAGTCGGTGTCCAGGCCGCCGCGGACGGTCAGCGCGATCGTGCGGGTGAAGTCCCCGTCGCCGTACAGCAGCCCGGCCGTGAGGACGGCGGCGTTCGGCACGGCGTGGATCCAGCCGAGCCCCGCCGTCTCGCTCTCCACTGTCGCCAGGGTCTCCTCCCAGCTCAGCGACGCCTCGTACAGCGACATCACCCGGCGCACCGTCCGCGCGAAGCGGCTGCCCGCCGGGATCACGGTGAGCGCCGCGTCGAGCGCGTCCCGCGGCCCGGCCGCGGTGAACGCCGCCGCGACCAGCGCCGCCGCCCACATCGCCGCGTACACGCCGTTGCCGGAGTGCGAGAGCACCGCGTCCCTGCGGGCGAGGGACGCGGCCCGGTGCGGGTCGCCGGGGCAGGTCCAGCCGAAGACGTCGGCGCGGATCAGGGCCCCGATGAACTCCTGGTACGGATTGTCGTACGTCGCCGTCAGCGGCGGCTTGAGCCCGTTCGCGAGATTGCGGTACGCGACGCGCTCCGCCGTGAACGTCTGGAGGTACGGAAGGCGCCGCAGCCACAGCTCGCCCACCTGCTCGGTGCTGAAGCCGAACCCGTGCGACTCCAGGAGTTCCAGGCCGAGGATCGCGTAGTCCACGTCGTCGTCGCGGCAGCTGCCGTCGATACGGCCGCGCACGCAGGCGGGCCACTCCGGCCGCAGCTCGAAGCCCACCGCGCCCTCCGGCGGCTCCGGCAGGTAGTCGGTGAGGGGGAGCGCGTCGGTGAGCCGCAGATAGCGGTCGATGCGGTCGCGCGTCCAGTGGTCGCCGCGCTCGACGGGCTTGCCGAGCATGTTCCCCGCGACCCGGCCGAGCCAGCCGCCATGGACGCGGTCCGCGAGCGGGATGTCCGGTGCCGTCGACGTCATGGGTCCGGTCTACCCGAAGGCGGGGGCGCGCCGCGCGCCGTCGACCGCGACCGGGGGATGATCGATCATCTCCTGCTCGACCTCCGCACCGCTTTGCCCCGACATGAGCGGAAATCTCGGGGCAGTGGATCAAGGCGTGACCCGGTCGACCATGGGCAGCGGCCCCCTCCTGCGGTTATGGTCGCAGCGGCGCGACTGCCTTGACGCGAGCAAGGCCCGGAGAGCAAGGGGAATGCAAGGTGGCGGACGCTGCAGAGACGGCGGGAGTCGGCGCGGCACACGGCGCCGGGGGCACGGGCCGCGGCCACGTGCTCATCGCCGCGGACAAGTTCAAGGGGTCCCTCACGGCCGTGCAGGTCGCCCAGCGCGTGACGGCGGGCCTGCGGGGCGTGCTGCAGGACCTTGATGTGCGGGCGCTGCCCGTTGCCGACGGCGGTGACGGGACGGTCGACGCGGCCGTGGCGGCCGGTTTCGAACGCCGTGAGGCGCGGGTCACCGGGCCGCTCGGCGCGGAGGTGGTGGCCGCGTACGCGCTGCGCGACGGCACGGCGGTCGTGGAGATGGCCGAGGCCTCCGGGCTGCAGCTGCTGCCCGCGGGGACGTTCGCGCCGCTCACGGCGACGACGTACGGCAGCGGCGAGCTGATCCGCGCGGCGCTCGACGCGGGCGCGCGCAGCATCGTCTTCGGCGTCGGCGGCAGCGCGACGACCGACGGCGGCGCGGGCATGCTGGCGGCGCTCGGCGCGCGGTTCCTGGACGCGGACGGTGAGCCCGTCGCGCCCGGCGGCGGCCCCCTGCGGGATCTTGCGTCGGCCGACCTGTCCGGCCTCGACCCGCGGCTCGCGGACGTCGACATCGTGCTCGCCAGCGACGTCGACAACCCGCTGACGGGCCCCAAGGGCGCGCCCGCGGTGTACGGGCCGCAGAAGGGCGCCACGCCGGACGACGTCGCCGCCCTCGACGCCGCGCTCGCGCACTTCGCGCGGGTCCTCGCGCGGGACGCCGGGCCGAAGGCCCTGGAGTACGCGGACGCGCCGGGCGCAGGAGCGGCGGGCGGCATCGGCTACGGAGCGCTGGTCGGCCTCGGGGCGTCGTTCCGGCCGGGCATCGACGTCATGCTGGACGTCCTCGGCTTCGCGCCCGCGCTGGACGGGGCGACGCTCGTCATCACGGGGGAGGGGTCCCTCGACGAGCAGACCCTGCACGGGAAGGCTCCCGCCGGGGTGGCGGCCGCGGCCCGTGCCGCCGGGGTCGACGTCGTCGCCGTCTGCGGGCGCCTCGCGCTGCCCCCGACGGCGCTCGGCACGGCCGGGATCCGCCGGGCCTACGCCCTCACCGACATCGAGCCCGACGTGGCCCGCTGCGTGGCCGAGGCGGGCCCTCTCCTGGAGCGCCTCTCGGCCAAGATCGCCACGGACTTCTTGACCTGAGCCCGCCCCGGGGCTACGAACGCCTGAGGGCCCGAACCGTACGGTTCGGGCCCTCAGGCCACGTACAAGCGTCGAACGCGCCGCTACGGCAACTGCGTCGCCCGCGCCTCACGCCGGTTGTCCCGGAAGTTGTTCACCCGGCGAGCCGTGGCGAACAGCGGAATCACCGCACCGAGGACGAGCTGCAGCGCGCAGCCGGTCTGGAGCAGCAGCTGCCCACCGGGCGCGTCGAAGGCCCAGGCGGCGAGCAGCCCCATCGCGGAGACGATCCAGGCGAGCATGGCGACCGCGAGCGGCCCCCGAGGCTTCGGGTACTCGACCCGGCTCACCATCAGCCAGGCCGTGCCGATGATCGCGAGGAGCGTGGCCACGAAGGGCAGCTCCAGGAGCACGATCGAGACCACCGTCAGCGCCCCGAAGGGCGAGGGCATGCCCTGGAACGTGCCGTCCGGCAGCGTCACGCAGGAGAATCTCGCAAGCCGCAGCACCACCGCCAGCAGGACCACGATGGCGCCCACCGCCGCGACCCGCTCGTGCGCGTCCCTCGCGACCATGCCGTACACGAGCACGAAGTACGCCGGTGCCAGACCGAAGCTGATCAGGTCGGAGAGGTTGTCCAGCTCCGCGCCCATCGGCGACGACCGCAGCTTGCGGGCCACGAGGCCGTCGAAGAGGTCGAAGACCGCCGCGCAGAGCATCAGGATGACCGCGGTGGCGGCGCTGTTGCGGGCCATGCCCGACTCGTCGCCCGACAGGTGCGGGATGAGGATTCCGGTGGTGGTGAAGTACACCGCCATGAATCCGCACGTGGCGTTGCCGAGCGTGAGGGTGTCCGCTATCGAGAGGCGCAGCGACAGCGGCATGTCCTCGTCGGCGTCGTCCACGTTGTCCACGGACTCGGGCACCCAGCCCGCCTGTGTCTCCGGATCAGTCACGGTCAATGCGAGTCACCCCAGCCACGGTCTTCTGACCCACTTCGACGTCCACCTCGACACCCTCGGGCAGGTAGATGTCGACGCGCGAGCCGAAGCGGATCAGGCCGATGCGCTCGCCCTGCTCCACCTTCGTGCCCTGGGGCACGTACGGCACGATGCGCCGGGCGACGGCGCCCGCGATCTGGATCATCTCGATGTCGCCGAGCTCGGTGTCGAAGTGCCAGACGACGCGCTCGTTGTTCTCGCTCTCCTTGTTGAACGCCGGGACGAACCCGCCGGGGATGTGCTCCACGGACGTCACCGTGCCCGCGAGGGGCGCGCGGTTGACGTGGACGTTCAACGGGCTCATGAAGATCGCGACGCGGGTGCGTCCGTCCTTCCACGGCATGATGCTCTGCACCACGCCGTCGGCCGGGGAGATCACCCGGCCCTGGGTGATCTCACGCTCGGGGTCGCGGAAGAACCACAGCATTCCGGCCGCGAGGGCGGTCGCGGGCACGGCGACCGCCGCCGCGCCCTTGGAGCGGCGGGCCTTGGCCAGGCTGAGTGCCGCGGTGGCGACGGTCGGCAGGAGCCACGGCGATGCTCCGCGCGCGAGGCGTACGCCGGCCAGGCTGTCGCGAGGTGCAGAGGTTTGGCTGTGGGGCATGGATGACCTTCGTAGCGGATGATGCCGCACTGCATACGGGGGGACGGCGGCTTTCCCGGGATCGTATCGGTTGCGAGCCACAACTGGGCAAGCCAGGAAGCCGAGTCGGCCGCCGGAGCGTGCTGACTGGGTGTGATCTTCTTCTCGAATAAATCTCGAAGGAATCACCCCAAGTCGGACATTCAGCCCTGGAATCGATACTCTTCGAGGAGTCGTCGGCCAATGATCATTTTCTGGATCTCGGCGGTACCTTCACCGATGAGCAACATCGGTGCCTCACGGTAGAGACGCTCGATCTCGTACTCCTTCGAGAAGCCGTAGCCACCGTGAATCCTGAACGCGTCCTCTACGACTTCCTTGCAGTATTCGGACGCCAGATACTTCGCCATTCCGGCTTCGAGGTCGTTTCGCTCCCCGGAGTCCTTTTTGCGTGCTGCGTTCACCATCATCGCATGGGCGGCCTCGACCTTGGTAGCCATCTCGGCCAGCTTGAACTGAATCGCCTGGTGCTGGGCGATCGGCTTTCCGAAAGTGTGACGTTGCTGGGCATAGGAGACACCCAGTTCGAAGGCACGCTGCGCGACCCCACAACCACGCGCGGCCACATTCACGCGGCCGACCTCGACGCCGTCCATCATTTGGTAAAAGCCGCGGCCGGTCTGTCCGCCGAGCACGCGATTGGCCGGAATGCGCAGGCCATCCATGATCAGTTCGGTGGTGTCGACACCCTTGTAACCCATCTTGTCGATCTTCCCGGGGATCGTGAGGCCCGGACGCACCTCACCGAAGCCCGGTTCCTTCTCCACCAGGAAGGTCGTCATCGACTTGTGGGGGGCCGTGCCCTCAGGGTGTCCTTCGTCACTTCTGACGAGTACGGCGACCAGCGTTGACGAGCCCCCGTTGGTCAGCCACATCTTCTGACCGTTGAGGACGTACTCCTCGCCGTCCTTGACCGCCTTCGACGTGATCGCCGACACGTCCGAGCCGAGCCCCGGCTCCGACATCGAGAACGCGCCCCGTACCTCGCCCGTCGCCATCCGCGGCAGGAAGTGGTCCTTCTGCTCCTGCGTGCCGTGCTGCTTGAGCATGTACGCCACGATGAAGTGGGTGTTGATGATGCCGGACACCGACATCCAGCCGCGCGCTATCTCCTCCACGCACAGCGCGTAGGTGAGCAGCGACTCGCCGAGACCCCCGTACTCCTCCGGGATCATCAGGCCGAACAGGCCCAACTCCTTGAGGCCGTCCACGATCGCTTGCGGGTACTCGTCACGGTGCTCGAGCTCCGTGGCCACCGGAATGATCTCTTTGTCGACGAATTCCCTGACGGTGGACAGGATTTCCCGCTGGACGTCGGTGAGCCCGGCGGTCTGGGCGAGTCGGGTCATGGCTACTTCTCCTGGCTCTTCAGCTCCGAGACGGGGGTGTCGCCCCGCAGGGGTGTCGGTTGAGGGTGGTGGTGGGAGACGGGCGGGCGGCCGGGCTGTTCGCCGCCGCGCTCCTTGATGTACGTCTCGGTGGGCACCATCACCTTGCGGCGGAACACGCAGACCAGCGTGCCGTCCTGCTTGTAGCCCTTGGTCTCCACGTACACGATGCCCCGGTCCGACTTGGACCTCGACGGCGTCTTGTCCAGGACGGTCGTCTCGCCGTAGATCGTGTCCCCGTGGAACGTCGGCGCCACGTGCTTGAGCGACTCGACCTCCAGGTTCGCGATCGCCTTGCCGGAGACATCAGGCACGGACATGCCGAGCAGCAGCGAGTAGATGTAGTTGCCGACGACGACGTTCTTGCCGAAGTCGGTCGTCTTCTCCGCGTAGTTGCTGTCCATGTGCAGCGGGTGATGATTCATGGTGAGCAGACAGAAGAGGTGGTCGTCGTACTCCGTGACCGTCTTGCCGGGCCAGTGCTTGTACACGGCGCCGACTTCGAACTCCTCGTAGGTGCGGCCGAATTGCATGATCCCTACGCCTCCGGGGCCTCGAACGTGCTGGTGCGCTTCATGCCCGCGGCCCGGCCCTTGCCGGAGATGACGAGCGCCATCTTGCGGCTGGCCTCGTCGATCATCTCGTCGCCGAGCATCGCGGAGCCCTTCTTGCCGCCCGCCTCGGACGTGTAGTAGTCGTACGCGTCCAGGATCAGCTCGGCGTGGTCGTAGTCCTCCTGGGACGGCGAGAAGATCTCGTTGGACGCCTCGACCTGGCCCGGGTGCAGCACCCACTTGCCGTCGAAGCCGAGCGCCGCGGCGCGCTGGGCGACCTCGCGGTAGCCGTCGATGTTGCGGATCTGGAGGTAGGGGCCGTCGATCGCCTGGAGGTTGTTGGCGCGGGCGGCCATCAGGATCTTCATCAGGATGTAGTGGTAGGCGTCCGCCGGGTAGCCGGGCGGCTGCTCGCCCACGACCAGCGACTTCATGTTGATCGACGCCATGAAGTCGGCCGGGCCGAAGATGATCGTCTCGACGCGCTGGGAGGCCGTCGCGATCTCGTTGACGTTGTTGAGGCCCTGGGCGTTCTCGATCTGCGCTTCGATGCCGATCTTGCCGACCTCGAAGCCCATCGTCTTCTCGATCTGGGTGAGCAGCAGGTCCAGGGCCACGACCTGCTGGGCGTCCTGGACCTTGGGCAGCATGATGCAGTCCAGGTTCGGCCCCGCGCCCTCGACGACGGTGACGACGTCGCGGTACGTCCACTCCGTCGTCCAGTCGTTGACGCGCACGACCCTGGTCTTGCCCGTCCAGTCGCCCTCGTTGAGGAACTTGACGATGGTGTGCCGCGCCTCCGGCTTGGCGAGCGGCGCGCACGCGTCCTCCAGGTCGAGGAACACCTGGTCGGCGGGCAGGCCCTGGGCCTTCTCCAGGAAGCGCGGGTTCGAGCCCGGCACGGCCAGGCAGGAGCGGCGCGGGCGGAGCCGGTTCACGGCGCCGGGCTGGGTCTGGGACGGGGTCATGCGGGGACCTCCAGGGGGTCGAGGTGGTTCGCTTTCCGGATCTCGTCGACGATACGGCCGATGATCTCCGTGATGCCGAAGTCCTTGGGGGTGAACACGGCGGCCACACCCGCCGCCTTCAGGTCCTCGGCGTCGCTGGTGGGGATGATGCCCCCGGCGATGACGGGAATGTCGTGCGCGCCCGCCGCGCGCAGACGCGTCAGGACGTCCGGCACGAGCTGCGCGTGCGAGCCGGAGAGGATCGACAGACCCACCGCGTGCACGTCCTCCGCGAGCGCGGCGTCCACGATCTGCTCGGGGGTCAGCCGGATGCCCTGGTAGACGACCTCGAACCCGGCGTCACGCGCGCGCACCGCGATCTGCTCGGCGCCGTTGGAGTGCCCGTCCAGGCCCGGCTTGCCGACCAGGAAGCGCAGCTTGCCGCTGCCGAGGTCGGCGGACGTCTTCTCGACCTTCTCGCGGACCAGGGCGAGCGGCGTGCCCGCCTCCGCGGTGACCGCCACCGGCGCCCCGGACACGCCCGTGGGCGCCCGGAACTCGCCGAAGACCTCCCGCAGCGCGCCCGCCCACTCGCCGGTCGTGACTCCGGAGCGCGCGCACTCCAGGGTGGCCTCCATCAGGTTGCCGGTCCCGGCCGCGACCTCCTTGAGCCGGTCGAGTGCCTGCTGGACGGTGGGGAAGTGGTACGGGTCGCCAAGGCCCTGCCGGTCCGAGGACTCCTGCCGGGTGGTGCGCCAGGAGCCGATGGCGTCCACGACGCGCGCCTCCACCGCCGGGTCGACCGTCATGATCGCCGTGTCCAGGTCGGCGGTGAGCGGGTTCGGCTCCGTCGTCTCGAAGACGTTCACACCGATGATCTTGTCCTCGCCGGCCTCGATCCGCGCCCGGCGCTCGGCGTGCGAGGACACCAGCTGCGCCTTCAGATAGCCCGACTCGACGGCGGCCATCGCGCCGCCCATCTGCTCGATGCGGTCCATCTCCGCGAGGGACTCCTCGACCAGGGCGTCCACCTTGGCCTCGATCACGTGCGAGCCCGCGAAGATGTCCTCGTACTCGAGCAGGTCGCTCTCGTGCGCGAGGACCTGCTGGATGCGCAGCGACCACTGCTGGTCCCAAGGGCGGGGCAGGCCGAGCGCCTCGTTCCAGGCGGGCAGCTGCACGGCACGCGCGCGTGCGTCCTTCGACAGCGTGACGGCGAGCATCTCCAGGACGATGCGCTGGACGTTGTTCTCCGGCTGCGCCTCGGTCAGGCCGAGCGAGTTGACCTGCACGCCGTAGCGGAAGCGGCGCTGCTTGGGGTTGGTGATGCCGTACCGCTCGCGCGCGACCCGGTCCCAGATGCGCCCGAAGGCCCGCATCTTGCACATCTCCTCGATGAACCGCACCCCGGCGTTCACGAAGAACGAGATCCGCGCGACCACGTCGCCGAACTTCTCCTCGGGCACCTGCCCGGACGCGCGCACCGCGTCGAGCACCGCGATCGCCGTGCTCATCGCGTACGCGACCTCCTGCACCGGCGTGGCCCCGGCCTCCTGCAGGTGGTAGCTGCAGATGTTGATCGGGTTCCACTTCGGGATGTTCGCCACCGTGTACGTGATCATGTCGGTGGTCAGCCGCAGGCTCGGCCCCGGCGGGAACACGTGCGTGCCGCGCGACAGGTACTCCTTGACGATGTCGTTCTGCGTCGTCCCCTGGAGCTGGGTGATGTCGGCGCCCTGCTCCTCGGCGACGACCTGGTACAGCGCGAGCAGCCACATGGCGGTCGCGTTGATCGTCATGGAGGTGTTCATCTGCTCCAGGGGGATGTCCTGGAACAGCCGCCGCATGTCGCCGAGATGGGACACCGGGACGCCGACCCGGCCCACCTCCCCGCGCGCGAGGATGTGGTCCGGGTCGTAGCCGGTCTGCGTCGGCAGGTCGAAGGCGACCGACAGGCCGGTCTGGCCCTTGGCGAGGTTGCGCCGGTACAGCTCGTTCGACGCCTCGGCCGTGGAGTGACCGGCGTAGGTGCGCATCAGCCACGGCCGGTCTTTCTGGCGCTCAGTCATGTATGGGCCCTCGCCCCTCAGATGTTGCGGAAGCGGTTGATGGCGTCGAGGTGCAGGGCCCGCTTCTCCGCGTCGCGCACGCCGAGTCCCTCCTCGGGCGCGAGCGCGAGGACGCCGACCTTGCCCTGGTGGAGGTTGCGGTGCACGTCGTAGGCGGCCTGCCCGGTGTCCTCCAGGGAGTACACCTTGGAGAGCGTCGGGTGGATCTTGCCCTTGGCGATCAGGCGGTTGGCCTCCCAGGCCTCGCGGTAGTTGGCGAAGTGCGAGCCGATGATGCGCTTCAGGGACATCCACAGATAGCGGTTGTCGTACTCGTGCATGTAGCCCGAGGTGGAGGCGCAGGTGGTGATGGTGCCGCCCTTGCGGGTGACGTAGACGGACGCGCCGAAGGTCTCGCGGCCGGGGTGCTCGAAGACGATGTCGATGTCCTCGCCGCCGGTGAACTCGCGGATGCGCTTGCCGAAGCGCTTCCACTCCTTGGGGTCCTGGGTGCGCTCGTCCTTCCAGAACCGGTAGCCCTCGGCGTTGCGGTCGATGATCGCCTCGGCGCCCATGGAGCGGCAGATCTCCGCCTTCTGCGGGCTGCTCACCACACAGATCGGGTTGGCGCCGCCGGCCAGCGCGAACTGCGTCGCGTACGAACCGAGTCCACCGCTCGCGCCCCAGATCAGGACGTTGTCGCCCTGCTTCATGCCGGCGCCGTTGCGGGAGACGAGCTGGCGGTACGCGGTGGAGTTCACCAGGCCGGGGGCCGCGGCCTCCTCCCAGCTCAGGTGGTCCGGCTTCGGCATCAGCTGGTTGGACTTCACCAGGGCGATCTCCGCGAGGCCGCCGAAGTTGGTCTCGAAGCCCCAGATGCGCTGCTCGGGGTCGAGCATCGTGTCGTTGTGGCCGTCGGAGGACTCCAGCTCCACGGACAGGCAGTGCGCGACGACTTCGTCACCGGGGTGCCAGGCGTTCACGCCGGGGCCGGTACGCAGGACGACGCCCGCGAGGTCGGAGCCGATGACGTGGTACGGCAGGTCGTGGCGCTTGGTGAGGTCGCTCAACTTGCCGTACCTCTCCAGGAACCCGAAGGTCGAGAGCGGCTCGAAGATGGACGTCCACACGGAGTTGTAGTTCACGGACGAGGCCATCACGGCCACCAGGGCCTCGCCCGGGCCGAGTTCGGGCACCGGCACCTCGTCCAGGTGCAGCGACTTGCGCGGGTCCTTGTCGCGCGTGGCGAGCCCGGTGAACATCTCCGTCTCGTCCTTGTGCACGGTCACCGCGCGGTACGACTCGGGCAGCGGCAGCGCGGCGAAGTCGGCGGCCGAGGTGTCCTGCGATTGGATCGCGTCCAGGATTTCCTGCATGGGTTGCCTCCGGCGAAGGGCGCTTCGAGGGGGAGCGCTCTGAGGGGTACGTCGGGGTGGTCCTTGAAAACGGGGTGGTGCCGTCGGTTCGGCGGAGGTGGTGCTCTGGCGGCGCCCTGGTGGGGCGCGGGGTGCCTGTGACGCAGGCGTCCGGGCGCGCTTGCCAGTGGCTCGCGGGGACAGCCGGTGGGGGAAGTTCTCCACCCGTCGGCCGCCCGGACAACATCAACGTATGACACCGCGTGCCAGTCGGCAAGACACTCAGTGCCAACAATTTCTCTCAGTTGTCACCGGGTGGGTTCATCTGAGCGATGATCGATCATTGCAGGTCAGGTGGGGTGCGGGTGGCTTTCCCTCGCGGGGCGCCCCAGTCCCGCCCCTTCTCCGAAACCGGGGCTGTGCCCCTGGACCCCCTGGGGGTGGGTGTCCCGTGCGGGTGGGACGGTCCTCCGCCGAATCGGCGCTCCGCGCCTCGTCCTCAAACGCCGGACGGGCTGAAAACTACTTCGCCGGGGCGGGCTGAAGGCACACCGGGGTGTGCCGAAGGTGCACCAGGGCGGGCTGAGGGGGCACCGAGGCGGGCTGAAGGTGCCGGGCTGTTGGTCAGCCGGTTCAAGGTTGGGCGGGTGGGTGGGAGAAAGCCTGTCCGGCGATTGAGGACGCGGCGCGAAGCGCCGAACGGGGGTGCGGGTCAGGTGCGGGTGCGGAGGGCCTTCTCGATGGTGCGCATGACCTCGTCGAGGGGCGCGTCCGTGCGGGCGACGGTGACGAGGACCTCGCCCCCGTCGGAGACGGTGGCCGCCGCCGAGGAGGGCGCCGTGTCCCGCCCGGCGGGGATGCCCGTGCCGAAGGTCCGCCGGACGATGCCGAAGGCGTGGTCCAGCTGCCCCTCCACGTCCCCCTGGCCCCCGGCCCGCAGCCAGCGCCGCAGGACGTGGTTGTGGGCCGTGACGACGGCGGACGCGGCGACCTCCGCGAGCAGCGGATCGTCGTTGCCGTGGTGGTGCGCGTGCTCGTCGAAGTGCCCGAGGAGATAGCGGGTGAAGAGCCGTTCGTAGCGCGCCACGGAGGCGATCTCACGCTCGCGCAGCGTGGGCACCTCACGCGTGAGCCGGTACCGCTCCACGGACACGGCGGGCGAGGCCGCGTACATCTTCATGACTTCCTTGATGCCGCGGCACACCGTGTCGAGCGGATGCTCGTGCGCGGGCGCCGCGTTGAGCACGGCCTCCGCGCGGATCAGGGTGTCGTCGTGGTCGGGGAAGATCGCCTCTTCCTTGGACCGGAAGTGACGGAAGAAGGTCCGGCGGGCCACCCCGGCCGCGGCGGCGATCTCGTCGACCGTCGTCGCCTCGTAGCCCTTGGACGCGAAGAGTTCCATGGCGGCGGCCGCCAGCTCGCGGCGCATCTTGAGCCGTTGTGCGGCGGCGCGGCTGCCCGCGGCGCTCTCCGGAGCGTCGGGCGTAGCTGTCGTACGTGAGGACTTGGCGGCCTTGGGCATGCCCCGAACGTACTGCATGTGCGCAGCTGAGTGCGCCTGCGGGACCGGGCTGCCCGACGGATCGAGCAGCCCGCCCCAGTCCGCGCGCTCGGCGCGCACCGCCTCGTGTGCTCTGGCCCCGGGGTCCGCGCGCCGGTCAGCGCCGGGCATATTCGCGGAATCCCCGGCCCGTCTTGCGGCCGAGGCAGCCCGCGGCCACCAGGTGTTCCAGGAGCGGCGCGGGGGCGAGCCCCGGCTCGCGGAACTCGCGGTGCAGCACCTTCTCGATGGCGAGCGAGACGTCCAGGCCGACGACGTCCAGGAGCTCGAAGGGCCCCATCGGGTAGCCGCCGCCGAGCTTCATGGCCGCGTCGATGTCGTCGAGGGACGCGTAGTGCTCCTGGACCATCTTGATCGCGTTGTTCAGGTAGGGGAAGAGCAGCGCGTTCACGATGAAACCGGCCCGGTCACCGCAGTCCACCGGGTGCTTCTTGATCGACGCGCACACCTCGCGGGCGGTGGCGTGCACGTCGTCCTCGGTCAGGACGGTGCGCACGACCTCGACGAGCTTCATGGCGGGCGCCGGGTTGAAGAAGTGCAGGCCGATCACGTCGCCGGGCCGTGAGGTGGCGCGGGCGCAGGCCACCACGGGCAGCGAGGACGTGGTGGTGGCGAGGACGGCACCGGGCTTGCAGACCTTGTCGAGCGTCGCGAACAGCTGCTGCTTGATCTCCAGGTCCTCGGCGACCGCCTCCAGGGCGAGGTCGACGTCGGCGAACGCGTCGTACGTACCGCTCGGAGTGATCCGGTCCAGCGTCTTCGCCGCCGCCTCGGACGTGAGCCGCCCCTTGTCGACGGAGCGCGAGAGCGACTTGGCGACCCGGGCCCTGGCCGCGACGGCCTTCTCCTCGCTGCGGGCGACGAGCACCACGTCGTACCCGGCCTTCGCGAAGACCTCCGCGATCCCGGACGCCATGGTGCCGGAACCGGCCACGCCGACGGAGCGGATCTCGCGCCCGCGCGCCTGCCGGGTGCCCTCCAGCGGAGTCGCCGCGTCCCGCACCACCTCGTCGCTGTCGGACGCCGCGTAGGTGTAGAAGCCCCGGCCCGACTTGCGCCCCGTCAGACCCGCCTCGCTGAGCTGCTTGAGGATCGGCGCGGGCGCGTGCAGCCGGTCCTGGGACTCGGCGTACATGGCGTCGAGGACGGTGCGGGCGGTGTCGACGCCGATCAGGTCGAGCAGCGCGAGCGGCCCCATCGGCAGGCCGCAGCCGAGCCGCATCGCCGCGTCGATGTCCTCGCGGCTCGCGTACTTGGCCTCGTACATCGCCGCGGCCTGGTTGAGGTAGCCGAAGAGCAGCCCGTCGGCGACGAAGCCCGGGCGGTCGCCGACGGCGACGGGCTCCTTGCCGAGCGCGCAGGCGAGGTCGGTCACCGCCGCCACGGCGGCCGGCGCGGTGAGCACCGACGAGACGACCTCGACGAGCTTCATGGCGGGCGCCGGGTTGAAGAAGTGCAGGCCCAACACCCGCTCCGGGTGCGCGGATTCGGCGGCGAGCCGGGTCACGGACAGCGCGTTCGTGCCGGTGGCGAGGACCGTGTCGGGGCGCACGATGCCGTCGAGCTCACGGAAGATCCGCTGCTTGATCTCGTACGACTCGGGGGCCACCTCGATCACCAGGTCGGCCTCGGCAGCCGCCCGCAGGTCGGTGAAGGCGCGGAAGCGGCTGAGGATGTCCTCGCGCTCGCCCTCGGTGAGCCGTTCGCGGCGCACGGCGCGCGCGGTGGAGGCCTCCAGGGCGGCGACGGCGTGGGCCGTGGCCTGTTCGCTGATGTCGATGCCGATGACCTCGCGGCCCGCGTGCGCGAGCACCTCGGCGATGCCGGTGCCCATCGTGCCGAGGCCGACGACGGCGACCGTGCTGAAGGGAGCGTCCATGTGTGGACTCCAGGAAGTGAGTGACGACTGAGGGGCGCACGCGCACGGCGCGTGGCGGGGGCGCACCGGACACGGGCCACGCGAGCGTGCGGGGCGACCGCGCGAGCGGGCGTGAAGTGGCGTACGGCGTGCGGAGGTTGCGCGAGAGGGGAACCGGCAGGCCCTGTCCCGTGGCCACGCCGTCCTGCGGTACGTGCGTACCGAACCGACAACACCCAAGACGGCTGCGTCACCAGGCCGTCAGGAGCTGAGATGCGAAGTGCGAGTACTGCGAACGAACTCTACGCGGGGAGTGTGCCCCGCTCACATGAGATTAACCCGCGAGTAACGAGCGCGCCAGCCCCCGGTGTCTGTGACGTCCGTCGCGACTAGGCTCGGCGCATGGATGCGGAGTTGCGGACGGTGACGGATCGCTTACGACGCGAGGCGGTGGCGTCGGGAGCGCTGGACGCGTACGAGAGACTGCTGGCCGCCGGTACCGCGGACGAGCTCGCGGGGGTGCTGCTCGCGGCCGGACAGCCCTTGTGGGCGCGGGAGTTGGCGGCGGTCAGGCTGGGGGTCCTGGGGGACCGGCGGGCCTTCGAGTCGCTGGTGCTGCTCCTGAACCACCGAGATCCGCCCCGCTGCGCCGCCGCCGCGTACGCCCTCGCGCGGCTCGGTGACCGGCGCACGGCGCGCGCGGCGGCGGCGCTCGCCACGAACGAACTGCGGGTGGCCTACGCCCTGCATCCGGTGCGACTCCTCACGGAACTGCGCGCCCCGGAGTCGGCGCCCGCGCTGATCGTCACCCTCCAGCGCCGCCTGACCCCCAACGACCCTTACGGCAAGGTCGCGCTGGCGTGCGTCGAGGGGCTCGGGGCCCTCGGGGACCCACGGGCCATACCGGTGCTCACGGCCGCCTGCGCGCACCCGCGCCTCGCGGCGGCCGCGGCGGCGGCGCTGGCCCGGGTGTCGGTGCGGGCGCAGGGTTCATGAAGGGTCACGAGGGCCGGTCGGGCGTGAGGCGGCGCAGGAGGCGCACGTAGGGGCTCCAGCGGGCGGGGCGGCGGACCGTGCCGGTCAGGGCGTGCTCCGCCCGGTCGAGGCTGTCCTCGAGGCAGGCGTCGTGGAAGGCGCGGTACGCCAGCGGCCAGGTCAGCCGGGCCGCGCCGCGAGCGCGCATCGTCAGGGTGTGGCGCAGGACCGTGTGCCCGCTGCCGTCGTCCAGCGGATGCACCGTGTACTCGTGGAACCCGTCGAATCCGCGCGGGCCGGTGAAGGCGAACCGCACCCACTGCCGGGGCGCGTACGCCGCCACGGTGTACCTGACCGGGCCGTGGCCGCCGCGCGACCCGGGCGTGAGCCCCCGGTCGAGCCTCATGGGCGGCCAGTCGGCCGTGGGCCACAGCGGGTCGTCTGCCCCGGCGAGGGCGTCGATGAGCCCGCCGACCGCGCTCGGCTCGACGGGCAGGAGGCGTTCGTGGACGTTGAGCACGGCCATGGTGGCTCCAAGGTCCTGAAGCGGGGGCTCCCGTTTTGGAGGGGCCTCTCTATTTAATTGGAGGGTACTCTCCAATACATGGCGAGACCACCCCGGTACGACGTGCACCGCTTTCTCGACGCCGCCGTCGAACTCGTCGCGGACTCGGGCCCGTCCGCGGTCACGATGGCGGCCGTGGCCAAGGCGGTCGGCGCGCCCAGCGGTTCGGTCTACCACCGGTTCCCGGGGCGTCCGGCGCTGCTCGCGGAGGTGTGGCTGCGGACCGTCGAGGGCTTCCAGGAGGGGTGGTTCGCGGCGCTGGGGTCGGGTGCCGGTGATCCGCGCGCGGCGGCCCGGGCGGCGGCCGTCCATGTGGTCGCGTGGAGCAGGGCGCACCCGCGCGCCGCGGCCCTGCTCCTGTACGGCGCCGCCGAGTTCGCCCAGGACGACTGGCCCGGGCCGAGCGTCCTGCGCGCGGAGGCGGGGCACCGGCGGGTGGGCGAGGCCGTGGCCGGGCTGTGCGCCGCGCTCGGCGCGGAGGCCGGGCCCGCCGCGGACCGGGTCGCGCTCGCCGTGATCGACCTGCCGCTGACGATCGTCCGCCGCCATCTGCGTCGGGGCGAGGAGCTGCCCGCGCACGCGGAGGAACTGGCGGGGGACAGTGCGCTGTTGCTGCTGGGCGACGGGCCCGGTCGGTACAGCTAGGCGTCCGTCGCGGCCTCCTCCGGGACCACCGCGAGTGCCTCGATCTCCATCAGGAACTCGGGCCCCATCAGCGCCGCCACCTGCACCGCCGACGCGGCGGGCAGCCGGGCCGGGTCGAGGAAGGCGTCGCGGGCGGCGCGGACCGCGGGCATGTGCGCCACGTCCGTGACGAAGTACGTCAGCTTGATCACGTCGTCGAAGTCCGCGCCCGCGGCCGCCAAGCAGCGCCGCAGGTTCTCGAAGACCTGGCGGGCCTGCGCCGCCGCGTCCCCCGCGCCGACCAGCTTGCCCTCCTCGTCCAGGGCGAGTTGACCGGAGACGGCGACGAGGCGGCCCGTGCCGGACACCACGTGGGTGTACGCGGTCGCGGGCGCGACCCCGTCGGGGGCGCTGATGTGTGTCAGTCGACTCATGGCCACCATGGTGGACCACGGCTCTGACAGCGCCCCCGGCGGAGTCCGGAGCCCGCGTACCGGCCGCGTGTCAGCCGCGGACGGCCGCGTGCGACCGGATGTCAGCCGCGGAAGCCCAACAGCCGGTGCAGTTCCGCCCCGCTGCTCGCCGCGTCGCCCCGGGTCGCGCCCGCGCGCGCCGCGCCCTTCGGCTTCGGTTCGGGCAGCGGCTTGCACACCGCGTCGACCTCACCGCCGCTGTGCGGCACCTTGCCGTTGGTCAGATACGTCGCCAGATACCGGTCCAGGCAGGCGTTCCCGCTCAGCGTGATGCCGTGGTTGCCGCCGCCCTGCTCCACCACCAGGCTCGATCCGCGCAGCTTGCGGTGCATGGTGATCGCGCCCTCGTACGGCGTGGCCGCGTCGTCGGTGGCCTGGAAGAGCAGCACCGGCGGCAGGGAGGTGTTGGTGACGTCGGGGTGGTGCAGCGACCGCACCGGCCAGAACGCGCACGGGGCGTTGTACCAGGCGTTGTTCCACGTCATGAACGGCGCCTTCGCGTGCGTGCGCCAGTTGTCGCGGCGCCACTGCGCCCAGTCACGCGGCCAGGCCGCGTCCCGGCATCCCACGGATGTGTACACCGAGTAGCTGTTGTCGCCCGCCGCGTCCACGGCGCCGAAGTTCTCGTACGCCTCGACCAGGAGGTCGGTGTCCTTGGTGCGCGCGTACGAGGAGAACGCCTCCGCCAGGAACGGCCAGTAGCCGTTGAAGTAGCCGCCCGGCATGAAGGTGTCCTCCAGCTCGGCGGCGCCGACCTTCTTGCCGGCCGGCTTCTTGGCCAGGGCGGCGCGCATGGCGTACCACCTGGCCTCGATCTTCGCCGGGTCCTTGCCGAGCCGGTACTGCTTGTGGTGCTTGGCCACCCAGGCCATGAAGGCCTTGTGGCGGCTGTCGAAGGCGTGGTCCTGGGTGAGGTTCGCGTCGTACCAGACGTTGTGCGGGTCGACCACGGAGTCCAGGACCATGCGGCGCACCCGGTCGGGGAACAGCTTCGCGTAGACGGCGCCGAGGTAGGTGCCGTACGAGTACCCGAAGTAGTTGATCTCGGGGGCGCCCACCGCCGCGCGGATCGCGTCCATGTCCTTGACCGCGCTCACCGTGTCGATGAACGGCAGGACGTCCGCGTACTTGGCGGCGCACGCCTCGGCGAAGGCCCGCGCCCGGTTGATGTTGGCCTTCTCCAGGGCGGCCGTGTGCGGCACCGTGGCGGGCCGTACCGGCTTGAAGTGGCCGGGGCGGCAGGTGAGGGCGGGCTTGCTCCTGCCGACGCCGCGCGGGTCGAAGCCGATGACGTCGTAGCCCGCGGCGACCTTCGCGGGAAGCGTCTTGGCGACGAACCCGGCCATGGACAGTCCGCTGCCGCCGGGGCCGCCGGGGTTCACCAGGAGGGGGCCCTGGTAGCGCTTGCCGGTGTGTGCGATCCGGGACAGGGCGAGCGTGATCTGCTCGCCGTGCGGGTGGTCGTGGTCGAGCGGCACCTTCAGGGAAGCGCACTGGAGCTTCGGGTGGTCCTTGGTGGCGCACTTCTTCCACGTGAGGGGGTGCGGGGTGTGCGCGGTGCGCGGCACGGCCCGGGTGTCGGTGCCCGCGGCGGACGGCACCGCCACGACGAGACCGGTCACCAGCGCGGCGGCGCCGCACAGTGAGACGGCGGTTGCTCTCATCGAGCCTCCCAGAGCGGAGGGTTCGGGGCCGCGAGGCCCACGACCCCCGCGGCATCGTCCCGGAAACCCCGCCGGGAAGCGGCGCTTCTCCGGGCGAACTACCTGAAAGGAGCATGACGAAGCCCGCCGATGGCCCAGCCGGGATCAGAGCAGCGTGAGCTGGGTGGCACCGGGTGCGGGGGCCGTCTCCCGGGGCTCCGGTATGCGGCGCGCGGCGCCCGCGCGGGACGGGCCGATGCCGAACTCCCGGGCCAGGTCGTGCACCTGGCGGGTGATGCGGCGCTGGTACCACTTCGGGGCGTACGCGCCGTCCGCGTACAGGCGCTCGTACCGCCGCACCAGATGCGGATGGTGGTGGGCGAGCCAGGCCATGAACCACTCCCGGGCGCCGGGCCGCAGATGCAGCGTCAGCGGCGTCACCGACGTCGCCCCTGCCGCCGCGATCGCCCGCACCGTGGCGCGCAGCTGGTCCGGGTGGTCGCCGAGGAAGGGGATCACCGGGGCCATCAGGACGCCGCACCCGATGCCGTGCTCGCTCAGGGTGCGCACGACCTCGAGGCGGCGCGCGGGGGCCGGGGTGCCCGGCTCGACCGTGCGCCACAGCATCTCGTCCAGGAAGCCCACGGACATCGAGATGCCGACGTCCGTGACGGCGGCGGCCTGCCGCAGCAGGTCCAGGTCGCGCAGGATCAGCGTGCCCTTGGTGAGGATCGAGAACGGGTTGGCGCGGTCGCGCAGGGCCGCGATGATGCCCGGCATGAGCGCGTACCGCCCCTCCGCGCGCTGGTAGCAGTCGACGTTGGTGCCCATCGCGATGTGCTCGCCGCCCCAGCGCGCCGAGGCGAGGTGGCGGCGGAGCAGCTCGGGCGCGTTGATCTTCACCACGATCTGGCTGTCGAAGTCCAGGCCCGTGTCCAGGTCCAGATACGCGTGCGTCCTGCGGGCGAAGCAGTACACGCACGCGTGCGTGCAGCCCCGGTAGGGGTTGACCGTCCACTCGAAGGGCATGCGTGACGCCCCCGGCACCCGGTTCACGATCGACCTCGCCCGCACCTCGTGGAAGGTGATGCCGCGGAACTCGGGGGTGTCGAAGGTCCGGGTGGTCACGGCGTCGGCGCCGAACAGGGCGGCGTCCGCGGCACCCCCTCGCGGCCCGTCGGACAGATTCTCCCAGCGCATGACGCCTCCTAGGTAGCACTGGCCACAGAATAGAACACATGTTCCCTTGATCGTGCGAACGTGGCCCGGACCCGATTTGGGGCGCCGGTGCGCGGGGTGGTTGGCTGACCGCTCAACCCTTGAGACACCCAACTGCTGGAGGAAGTGCAATGGCGCAGGTCGAGGCGACCACGGAGCGGATCATCGCGGCGCAGCCGGAGGACGTCTTCGATGCGCTGGCCGACTACAGCGGCACGCGCGCGAAGATCCTGTCGGAGCACTTCAGCGAGTACGAGGTGCGCGAGGGCGGCGACGGCGAGGGCACCCTCGTCCACTGGAAGCTCCAGGCCACCAGCAAGCGGATCCGCGACTGTCTGCTCGAGGTGAGCGAGCCCACCGACGGCGAACTCGTCGAGAAGGACCGCAACTCGTCCATGGTCACCACCTGGCGCGTGACCCCGGCGGGCGAGGGCTCCTCGCGCGTGGTCGTCGCCACCGTGTGGAACGGCGCGGGCGGCATCGGCGGCTTCTTCGAGAAGACCTTCGCCCCCAAGGGCCTCGCGCGGATCTACGACGCCGTGCTCGGCAAGCTCGCCGCCGAGGTCGAGAAGTAGCCCCACCCGGCCGGTTGGGGTCGCGCGCACGTCGGGCCCCGCCAACTCCCGTAACCCATCAGGGTTGTTGTCACGCTCACCGTTTCGAGTGGTTTCCGGAACGGTCCAGTTGTACGCCGTAGGGCTCCCACCGGCGCTTACGCGCGCCGGTGCGCGCCCGGGGGCGACTCGTCGCGCTTGCTCCAGTTGTCGCGTAATGCGAGAAATGGGCGGCGCAGGCGCGACGAGGGGAGCAGCAGGTGGGCGGGACGACGTTGGCGATGGGCGCCGGGCACGGCGAACGGGCGGCCACGCAGCCACCGGCGGCGGGCCCGGAGCGGAGCCGGGCCGCGGACCCGGACCAGCCGCGACCGGACGAGCACCAGCCGGACAAGGGCCCCCTCGCACAGGGACCACCACCGCCCCAGGACACCACCGGGACACCCCCGCACGGGCTCAGCCCCGCCCGGGTCCGGATGGTCTTCGTCGGCCTCATGCTCGCGCTGCTGCTCGCCGCGCTGGAGCAGATGATCGTCGCCACCGCGCTGCCGAAGATCGTCGGTGAGCTGCACGGCCTGGACAAGATGTCCTGGGCGATCACCGCGTACCTGCTGACCTCCACGGTCGGCCTGCCCATCTACGGCAAGCTCGGCGACCTCTTCGGACGCAAGGGCGTCTTCCAGTTCGCCATCGTCGTCTTCGTCATCGGCTCCGCCCTCGCGGGCGCCTCCCGCACCATGGACCAGCTCATCGCCTTCCGCGCGCTGCAGGGCGTCGGCGCGGGCGGCCTCATGATCGGCGTCCAGGCGATCATCGCCGACATCGTGCCGCCCCGCGCGCGGGGCCGCTACATGGGCCTCATCGGCGCCTCCTTCGGCCTGGCCTCCGTCGCCGGGCCGCTCCTCGGCGGCTTCTTCACCGACCACGTCTCCTGGCGCTGGTGCTTCTACTTCAACGTGCCGTTCGGCCTGGTCACCCTGCTCGTGGTGGCCCTCGTCCTGAAGCTGCCCAAGCCCGCGGCCCGAGGCCGGCTCGACGTGCTCGGCGCGCTCCTTCTCGTCGCCGCCTCCACCTGCCTGGTGCTCCTGACCAGTTGGGGCGGCACTGAGTACGCCTGGGGATCGCGCGTCATCCTCGGCCTCGCCGCCGGAGCGGTCGTGTCGACCGTGCTCTTCCTCGTCGCCGAGCGGTTCGCGGCAGAACCGATCATCCCGCTGCGCCTGTTCCGTGATTCCGTCTTCAACATCACGGGTCTCGTAGGGCTCGTCGTCGGCATCGCCCTCTTCGGAGCGGCCAGTTACCTGCCGACGTTCCTGCAGATGGTCGACGGCGCGAGCGCCACGGAGTCCGGACTCCTGATGCTGCCCATGATGGGCGGCGTCGTCGGCGCCTCCATCATCGCCGGTCAACTCATCAGCCACACCGGGCGCTACCGGATCTACCCGATCCTCGGCGGCGCCCTCTCCGTGGCGGGCATGTTCCTGCTCTCCCGGCTCGAGGCGGACACGCCCCGGCTGCACTACAGCATCTGGATGGCCGTACTCGGCGCCGGCGTCGGCCTGGTCATGCCCGTGCTCATCCTCGCCGTGCAGAACGCCGCGCCGCCCGCCGACCTCGGCACCGCGACCAGTGCCAACAACTACTTCCGGCAGATCGGCGGCAGCGTGGGCGCCGCGGTCTTCGGCACGCTCTTCGCCAGCCGCCTCACCGACGCCCTCGCCGAGGGCCTGCCCGCGGGCGCCGACCTGCCGGACGCCGAATCGATCACCCCCCAGCTCGTCCACGCGATGCCCGCCCCGCTGCGCGAGGGCTACATCCAGGCGTACGCCGACGCGATGCCACGGATCTTCC
The DNA here is from genome assembly GCF_042677545.1 of Streptomyces sp. NPDC127108. Lineage (NCBI taxonomy): Bacteria > Bacillati > Actinomycetota > Actinomycetes > Kitasatosporales > Streptomycetaceae > Streptomyces > Streptomyces sp. NPDC127108. Next base: position 116,040 of record NZ_JBHXTE010000014.1, read on the forward strand.
TCTACCTGGTCCCGGTCCTCGTCCTCGGCCTGCTGCTCGCCTTCTTCCTCAAGGAGACCCCCCTCGTGTCCAGCGCCGTGTCCTCGAAAGCCCCGCACGCCCCCCTCGGCGAGCAGGCCGCCGTCCCGGGAGCCCGGGCCCCGTACGCCCCCGGAGTGCCCGTCTGCGGCACCGTGCAGCACCCGGACGGCACCGTCGTGCCCCGCGCCGCCCTGACCCTCATCGACGTCGCGGGCCAGCAGATCGGGCGCGGCGCCAGCGGCGACGACGGGCGGTACGCGCTCGGCACCCCCGGCGCCGGATCGTTCGTCCTGATCGCCGCGGCGGGCGGCCACCAGCCGCAGGCCGTCACCGTCACCGTCGGCGAGCGCCCCGTGGAACTCGACGTGGTCCTCGGCGGCGCGGGCCGCCTCGCCGGGAGCGTGCGCACCGCCGACGGCTCGCCCGTCCGGGACGCCGCCGTCACCCTCACCGACGTCCGCGGCGATGTCGTCGCCACCGCCCGCAGCGGCCGCGAGGGCGCGTACGCGATCACGGAACTGGTCGCGGGGGAGTACACACTGGCCGCGAGCGCGCCCGCGTTCCGCCCCGCGGCCCTGCCCGTCAGCGTGCAGGCGTCCCGCGAGACCCGCCAGGACATCGAGCTGGCCGGGGGAGCGGTCCTGCGCGGCACCGTGCGGGCCGGCGGCGGGCGGCCCGTGGAGGACGCCCGCGTCACGCTCCTCGACGCGGCGGGCAACGTCGTCGACACCCTGACCACGGGCGCCGACGGCACGTTCCGCTTCGTCGACCTGTCCTCCGGCGAGTACACGGTGATCGCCGCCGGATACCCGCCGGTCGCCACGGTGCTCCAAGTCGCGGGCGGCGGACGGACGGAGCGGGACCTGCAGCTGGGCCACGAGGACTGAGCGCACACCCCCGGGGAGCGCGCCGGGCGCTCCGGAGGCGCCCCCGCGGCGGGCCAATTCGCCGATAGCGCCGCACCGCAACCTGATGCCGCCGTACGGTGGTTGGGGGCATTGCGCGGGTTGGGGGCGTTGCAGATCGTGCCCTGCCGAGGGAAGGAGCCGAGGCCATGGAGCGTGAGATCCCGGACGGTGAGCCGGTGACCCGCGGCGGCATGTCCGGCCGAGTCCCGCTGGCCGTGGTCGTCGTCGACGGGGACGGCCTCGTCTCCCACTGGAGCACCGGCGCACGACGCCTGTTCGGGTACACCAGGGAAGAAGCCGTGGGCCGCCCCGCCGGTGACCTCCTGCCCGTCTCCGGAGCCCTCCCGCAGGGCGGCGGCACCTACGAGGAGTACGACGCGCTCGGCCCCGACCTCGGCAGCTCCCTCGACGGACGGCTCTCCTACCCCGCCGCGGGCCGGGCCCGCCTGACCGCGTCGACCCGCGAACGCGAGCGCATCGACGTCCTGTGGTGGGCCTACCCGCTCGTCGGACCGGGTCCTGAGCGGCTGCTCGTGCTCGCCGCCGACGCCGCCCGCCTCGCCGCCGGGGGCGACCCGGACACCGAACGGGTCGAGCGCATAGCGCCCGGATTCGCGCTGCACACCGACTTCCCCGGCGCCGACGAACTCGCGGACCGCCTCCCCGAGATCCTGCCGAGCATGAGTGTCTCCGAGAGCGCCCGCATCGCCGCCCAGGTCCTCGAACTGGGCTATCCCGTCCTGGAGTTCAGCCGGCACGACCGCGTGCCCGTCACCCCCGACTGGGGCGTCCCGCGCCGCGCCGAGCGCCGGGCCCGCAGACAGCGCGCAGAAGCGGCCGCCGCCGCCGGGCACACGCCCCCGCCCGCGGCGGACGCCGACGACGGCGAGGACCTCGAATACGCGGCGGTGCGCGAGCGCCTGGAGTTCCTCAACGAGGTCAGCGGGCGCATCGGCACCTCCCTCGACCTGTCCCGCACCATCGTCGAGGTCAGCAAGGCCGTCGTGCCGCGCTTCACCGACGTCGCGGGCACCTATCTGCGCGAGCAGGTCGTCGCGGGCGAGGGCTTCCCCGAGGGCCCGCCCGACGAGACCACCCTGTGGCACCGCGTCGCCGTGGAGCACACGGACGAGCCGGGCCGCTGGGACGACGTCGTGCCCGTCGGCGAGTCCATGCCGTTCCCCGCGCACACGCCGTTCTTCCAGTGCATGACGTCGGGCGACCCCGTCCTCGTGCCGCGCATCACCGAGGAGATGGGCAACGCCATCGCCTCCCAGTTCGAGAAGCGCGACATCCGGCCGCTGATCAACCACCGCTCGATGCTGGTCGTGCCCCTGAAGGCACGCAACGTCGTCCTCGGCTTCATGATCCTGCTGCGCCACCGCGAGCGGCCCGTCTTCAACGACATGGACCGCGTCACCGGCGCCGAACTGGCCGCCCGCGCCGGGCTCGTCCTGGACAACGCCCGCATGTACACGTACCAGGAGTCGGTCGCCGACACCCTCCAGGACAGCATGCTGCCGCACATCCAGCCCCGCATGTCCGGCTGCGACATCGCCACCCGCTACCTCCCGGGCACCCTGCTCGGCCGCGTCGGCGGCGACTGGTTCGACTCCGTGAAGCTCCCCGGCGCCCGCACCGCCCTCGTCGTCGGCGACGTCATGGGACACGGCCTGAACTCCGCGGCGATGATGGGCCAGTTGCGTACGGCCGTGCAGACCATGGCCGCCCTCGACCTGCCGCCCGCCCAGCTCCTGCGCAACCTCGACGACCTCGCGCAGCGGCTCGGCGAGCACTACCTGGCGACGTGTCTGTACGCGGTGTACGACCCGATCGCCGGAGAGCTCCACCTGGCCAACGCGGGCCACATCCCGCCCGTCCTGGTGCGCGCCCTGGACGGGCGCAGCGAACTGCTCGACCTGCCCACCGGCGCGCCCATCGGCGTCGGCGGTGTGCCGTTCGAGTCGGTGCGGGTCCGGGTCGCGCCCGGCGACCGCCTGCTGATGTGCACCGACGGCCTGGTCGAGGTGCGCGGCGAGGACATCGGCGTGGGCCTCGCCGCCCTCGTCGAGTCGGCCGCCCACCCCGCCGCCTCCATGGACGACGCCTGCGACACGATCATCCGCGCGCTCGCCGCGACCTTCTCGGCGGCGGGCCGCGGCGGCCGCAAGGACGACGTCGCCCTGCTGATGGCCCGGTTGAACGGCGTGTCCTCCGCCGACGTCGGGCACTGGCGGCTCGCCCCCGACCCCAGCGAGGTCAGCAGGGCCCGCGACCTGGTCCGCCGCCAACTGCACGCGTGGGGCCTCGACGCCATCAGCGACACCGCCGTGCTCCTGGCCAGCGAACTCGTCACGAATGCCGTACGACACGCGCGCGGCAGCCGCATCGGCCTCCGCCTGGTCCGCTCCGGCCAGCTCCTGTGCGAGGTCGAGGACAGCGACGCGACCCTGCCGACGCTGCTCAGCGCGGGTCCCGCCGACGAGTTCGGGCGGGGGCTGCGCATCGTCACCAGCCTCGCCAAGGAGTGGGGGACCAGCCGGACGAGCACGGGCAAGACCGTGTGGTTCGAGCTGTCCCCGCAGCGCCGCTGACCGGCTTCCGGCTCGGCGTCAGACGGTGGTGATCCGCACCGGCAGTTCCTTGATGCCGTTGACGAAGTTGGACCGGACCCGGCGTACGGGGCCGCTGAGGCGGACGTCGGCGACGCGCGGGACGAGTTCCTCGAACATGATGCGGATCTCGGTGCGCGCGAGGAGATTGCCCAGGCACAGGTGCGGGCTCGACTTGCCGAAGGTGAGGTGGTCGTTCGAGGCGCGGGTGACGTCGAAGGCGTACGGGTCGGGGAAGACGGTCTCGTCGCGGTTGCCGGAGGCGAACCACATGACGACCTTGTCGCCCTCCTTGATGTGTTTGCCGCCGAGTTCGGTGTCGCGGGTCGCGGTGCGGCGGAAGTGGTACACGGGGGAGGCCCAGCGCAGGAACTCCTCGACGGCGGCCGGGATGAGGGACGGGTCCTCGCGGAGCCGGTCGAGCTGGTCGGGGTGCTCGATGAGGGCGAGCAGGGCGTGCGAGATGGCGTGTCGGGTGGTCTCGTTGCCCGCGACGACGAGGAGCAGGAAGTAGTTGTCGAAGTCCTGCGGGGAGAGCGGGACGCCGTCGCGGGGGAGTTCGTTGACCAGGCGCGAGACGAGGTCGGTCCCGGTGCCGCCGCGCCGCTGCCGGGCCAGCTCGCGGCCGTAGGCGAAGACCTCGGTGGCCGCGGGCGAGCGGAACGGCAGGTCCCGGTAGCGCTCGCTGTCCTCGCTGCCGAGCAGGACGTCGGCGTAGTCGGGGTCCGTGTTGCCGATGAGGCGGTTGCCCCAGTCGATCAGGCGGCGGTTGTCCTCGGCGGGGACGTCGAGCAGGCGGGCCAGGACGTTGATGGGGAAGTCGGCCGAGACGTGTGAGACGAAGTCGAAGGTGCCGTGCGGCAGGGCCGCGTCCAGCGTGCGGGCGGTCAGGCCGCGCAGGAAGTCGGTGTAGCCGCTGATGACGCTGTGTCCGAACTGCCGCTGGAGCAGGGCGCGCAGGGCGCGGTGGCGGGTTCCGTCCAGCTCCAGGAGCGAGGCGCGCAGCGCGATCTGGTCGTCGTCGACCTCTTCGAGGTTGACGAACCGGGTCGAGGTGAAGGTGTCCGGGTCGCGGTCGACGCGCGTGATGTCCGCGTGGCGGGTGACGGCCCAGAAGCCGGAGTTGGGCGCCGCCTCGGGCTGCCAGTGGACGGGTTCCCGGTGGCGCAGGGTGTGGAACATGCGCCAGGGGCTGAGGCCGTCGGTGAAGCGGTCGAGGTCGGTGAGGTCGACGTCGTCGAGGGGCAGGGGCTCGAAGGGTGCGGACGGCGCCATCACATGCTCCTTCAGGGAGGTCGGACCGGGTCTCGGGCAGGCCGTGGCGGCGGTCTCCGCCGTCGTTCGCGGGCCGTCACAGGTGGTAGGCGTACTCGGTGAACTCCCAGTCCGTGACGTACTGCTGGAAGCGCTCGACCTCATTGCGCTTGTACGTCAGGAAGGCGGCCACGAAGTCCTCGCCCAGGAGGCGGGACAGGTCGGTGTCGGCCTCCAGGGCGTCGAGCGCGGCGGTCAGGCTCATGGGCAGCAGGGCCGCCCTGGCGGTGTCGTAGCCGTAGCCCTCCAGTGGTGGCGGCGGTTCCCGTGCGGCGTCGACGCCGAGCAGGACGGCGGCGAGGGTGCCCGCGATCAGGAGGTAGGGGTTGGCGCTGGCGTCGCCCAGGCGTAGTTCGAGGCGGGTGCCCGGGCCGCGTTCGGGGGGTATGCGGATCATGGCGCTGCGGTTGTCGAGGCCCCAGTCGATCAGCCACGGGGCCAGGGTGTCGGGGCCGAAGCGCTTGTAGGAGTTGACGGTCGGGTTGAGCAGGGCGGCGAGGGCCGGAGCGTGGTCGAGCAGCCCCGCGACGGCGTGCCGGGCGAGCGGGGACAGGCCCTGCGGGCCGGCCGTGTCGTCGAAGGCGTTGGGCCCGTCGGGGCCCGCGTCGGCGTCGGTGACGGACAGGTGGAGATGGAAGCCGGAGCCCCCGGCGTCGTTGAAGGGCCTGGCCATGAAGGTGGCGAGCCGACGCTCCTTGCGGGCCAGTTCCTTGACGGCGCACTTGAGGCGGAAGGCGCGGTCGGCCGCTGCCAGGGCCTCGGAGTGGTGCAGGTTGATCTCGAACTGGGCGCCGTCGAACTCGTGGTTGCCGCATGTGACGCCGATGTCCAGGTCGCGCAGCAGCCGCAGCAGCCGCAGCAGGTGGTTGTCGGGGTCGGCGCGCAGGCCCGCGGTGTAGACGGCGCCCTTGGCCGCGCTGTAGCGGCGCCAGCCGCCGGGGGCGGCGGGATCGGCCTCGCACAGGAAGTACTCCAGCTCGGGCCCGGCGACGGGGCGCAGGCCGCGTTCGGCGCAGCGGGCGAGCACCGCGCGCAGGAGGTCACGGGGCGACTCGGGGGCGGGCATCCCGGTCCTGGGGTCGGTGACGTCGCCCAGGCAGGCGGCCACGCCCGGCTCCCAGGGCAACGTGTGCAGGGTCGTCAGGTCCGGTCGTACGACCACGTCGGGCAGGCCCGCGTCCAGGCCGCCGGTGACCGGGACGACGTCGCCCTGCGGGGTGGTGTGGTAGACGGCCCGGCAGAAGGCCAGCCCGTGCGCGCAGGCCGTCGGCAGGTGGTCGAGCAGCACGTCGCGGGCCCGGTCGGTGCCGAGCAGGTCGGGGTACACCACCCGGACCACGTCGATGCCCTCGTCGGTGAGCCGATCCAGGTGCCGTCGGATCACGGCGGGTTCGTGAGCGCTCACCGCTGCCTCCTCGGTGAGTTTGGGAACGCGGCGGTGGCGGGCGGAGCGAGGGCGTCCGCCACTTGTTTGAGGTCAAACGATAGCTAGACGGTAGAGGCGGCCGCGCTCCTCCCGCAAGGCTCGGCGCGTCAACTCCTGCCGCTGGAGCGGGCATTGACCGGCACGCCCCGGCTCCCTATGTTGTTTGGTACCAAACGAACTCCGGCGGGGTGTGCCGGCTCCGGAGGGACGTCCCGCCCCGTCGGGCACCGCGGCGTCCCACGGCGCGCCGGGGCGCCGCACCTCGGGAGGACCGGTCCATGAAGGTCGTAGTCGACAAGAGCAGGTGCCAGGACCACGGGCAGTGCGTGTTCGCGGCGCCCGACGTCTTCCGTCTCGACGACCAAGGCCGTCTCGTGCACGCCGAGGACGTCGACGAGTCGGTGCGCGACGAGGTCGAGGACGCCGCGGACGTGTGCCCGGTGCAGGCCATCCGGATCGAGGACTGACCCGATGACCGGGCACGTCCTGGTGGTCGGTGCGTCGCTCGGCGGCCTGCGCGCCGCCGAGCAACTGCGCGCCGCGGGCTGGCGCGGGCCCGTCACCGTGGTCGGCGACGAACCCCACATGCCCTACAACCGCCCCCCGCTGTCGAAGGAAGCCCTCGTCGGCGAGGCCCCGTTCGCCTCCCTGGCCTTCACGCCGAGGGCGGCCGCCGCCGACGTGCGGTGGCTGCTCGGGCGCCGGGTCACCGCGGTCCGGCTGCGCGAGCGGGTCGCGGTCCTCGACGACGGCGCGGAACTCGCCTTCACGGACCTGGTCGCCGCCACCGGACTGCGGCCCCGGCGGCTGCGCTGTCCCGGCCCGTCGGGTCCCGGGAGCGGCCGCCAGGTGCTGCGCACCCTCGCCGACGCCCGCGCGCTGCGCGCCGTACTGCTGCGTCCCGGGGTGCGGCTCGTGGTCGTCGGGGCCGGGTTCATCGGCTGCGAGGTCGCCTCGACCGCCGTGCGCCTCGGGGTGCGGGAGGTCACGGTGGTCGACGTCGTGCCGCTGCCGATGCTCCGGCCGCTCGGCGAACTCCTCGCCCGCGCGCTGCTGCGCCGGCACCGGGCGCGGGGGGTCCGCTTCCACCTGGGGGCGGGCGTGGCGGCGTTCGACGGCGACGGCCGGGTGTCCGGGGTCGTCCTGGACGACGGGCGGGTCCTGGCGGCGGACGTGGTGGTGGAGTGCGTCGGCGCGGTCCCGAACACGGACTGGCTCGACCACAACGGCCTCGACCTGAGCGACGGTGTGCTCACGGACGGGCACCTGCGGATGGGCGGCCTGCCGTACGCCTGCGCGATCGGCGACGTGGCCCGCTTCCCCGACCCCCGCCACGGCGGTCGGCCGCGACGCGTGGAGCACTGGTCCATGCCCGGCGACAGCGCCCGGCACGCCGCCCGCGTCCTCGCCGCACGGCTCGCGGGAACCGAGGCCGACCCGGCGCCGTTCGCACCCCTGCCCAGCTTCTGGAGCGACCAGCACGACTTCCGGATCCAGGCCTTCGGCGCCCCCGAACTCGGCACCGGCGACGTCCGGATCCTGGACGGCGACATCGACGGCGACGTCGTGGCGGGGTATCACGCGGACGGCCGCCCGGTCGGCGTGGTGGCCCTCGGCGGGCCCGGCGCCGCCGCCGCGGCGGCCCGGTACCGCGCCCGCCTCCTGCGGCACCCCGCCCCCCTCACCTGAGGAGCATCCGCCATGCCTCGCGTACGCGGCTACTTCCACCCCAAGACGGCGACCGGCGACGCGTCGATCGTCCCGGCGCCCCCCTGGCACTACTCCGGCGACCTGCTGACCGTCGAGTACCGCACCGACCCCGAGCGCGTCCGCGAACTCCTGCCGAGCCCCCTGGAACCCGCCGCCGACGACCCCGGGGCGGTCGCGCTGATATGGGCCGACTGGCAGTCCTGCGCGGACGCGGGGCAGGAACTCCTCGACCCCGTCAGGTCCCAGTACCAGGAGGCGTTCGCCGTGGTGCGCTGCTCCTACCGGGGCCGCCCCTACTCGCGGTGCGTCCACATCTGGGTCGACAAGGACTTCGCCCTGGTGCGGGGGTTGCACCAGGGCTATCCGAAGAAGCTCGGCGCCATCCACCAGACGCGCCCGCACCCCTTCGGCCCGGCTCCGCGGATCGAGCCCGGAGCCCGGTTCGGTGCCACGCTCGCCGCCGCCGACCGCCGTCTCGCCCAGGTGGTGGTGACCCTGCGGGAGCCCTCCGCCACGGCCGGGTTCGTCAACGCCCACCCGATGGCACACCACCGCTGGCTGCCGTCGATCGAGAAGGGCGGAGGGCTCGCCCTGGACGAACTCGTCGAGTCCCGCGCCGCCTCGGTCGAGGCCGGGCCCCCGTGGCGGGGCGACGCCCGGCTCGAACTCTTCGAATCGCCGACGGAGGAGCTGGCCCGCCTCGTGGTGCGGGAGCCGATCGCCGCGTACTACCAGCAGGTCGGGGTCGTCTGGGACGGCGGCCGCCTCCTGGAGACCGCGACCTCCGACGCCGAGTGACGGCGTGCCACGGCCGACCGGGAGAACTGGACATGCCACGAACAGCACCCCGCACACCCCGCACACGCCGCCCCCGTCGTCAGGGGAGGCGGCCATGACACGGCACACGGCTGTCGTCGCCGGAACCGCCGTCGACACCCGGCACTGGATCGCGGGCCGTCGCACCGGCTCCGCGAACACCTTCCCCGACCACTCGCCCATCGACGGCGGCCTCCTCGCCGAGGTCGCCCGCGGCACCGCCGCGGATGCGGACGCCGCCGTCGCCGCCGCCACCGCGGCCTTCCCGGGGTGGGCGGTCACGTCCCGCAAGGAACGGGCCCGCCTCCTGCACGCGATCGCCGACGGTGTGATGGAGCGCCTGGACGAGCTGGCCCGCGTCGAGACCGCCGACAACGGCGCCCTGCTGCGCGCGCACCGGCGCTCCGTGATGCCGCGCGTGGCACACAACTTCCGGTTCTTCGCCGACTGGGCGCTGACGCTGGACCAGGAGGACTTCACCACGCACGCCGGAGGCCGCAGGCACCGCAACCACGTCTCCTGGGACCCGGCGGGACCCTGCGCGCTCATCACCCCGTGGAACGCGCCGCTGATGCTCGCCACCTGGAAGATCGCCCCCGCCCTCGCCGCGGGCGACACCGTCGTCCTCAAGCCCGCCGAGTGGGCCCCGCTGACCGCGTCGCTGCTCGCCGACATCAGCGCCGGGGCCGGGCTGCCGGACGGGGTGCTCAACGTCCTGCAGGGGTACGGGGACGAGGCGGGCGCGGCGCTGGCCGGGCACCGGGGCGTGCGGCGCGTCAGCTTCACCGGCTCGGTGGCCACGGGGCGCCTGGTCGCGGCCGCCGCGGCGGCGAACCTGACCCCGGTCAGCCTCGAACTGGGCGGCAAGTCACCCCTGTTGGTCTTCGCCGACGCCGACCTCGACCTGGCCGTCGACCTGGCTGTGCGGCAGTACGACAACGCCGGTCAGGTGTGTCTCGCCGCCACCCGCCTGCTCGTCCAGGAGCCCGTCGCGGCCGAGTTCACCCGCCGCCTCACGGCGCGGGCCGCCGCCCTCACCCAGGGCGACCCGCGCGAGGACCGCACCGACCTGGGCCCCGTCGTGCACCCACGCCAACGGGACCGGATCGACGGCTTCGTGCGCCGCGCCACCCGGGCGGGCGCCCGCGCCGTCCTCGGCGGGAGCGCCGGGCAGGGGCCCGGCGGGCTGTACTACCGCCCCACGCTCCTCGCCGCCGTCGAGCAGGAGAGCGAGATCGTCCAGGAGGAGGTGTTCGGCCCCGTCCTGACGCTGCAGACCTTCCGCACGGAGGACGAGGCGGTCCGCCTCGCCAACGGCACGCGCTACGCGCTGGCCGCGGCCGTGGCGACCGGTGACCCCGCCCGCGCCGAGCGGGTCCCGGCGCGTCTGGTCGCGGGCACCGTGTGGGTGAACTGCTTCTACGTACGCGACCTCCAGGCGCCCTTCGGCGGCGCGTGGAACTCCGGCGTCGGCCGCGAGGGCGGCACCTGGAGCTTCGACTTCTACTGCGACGTCAAGAACACCGTGACGAGCACCGGCGCAGCGGCAGCGGAGAATGCCGCCGCCGCGGAGAGCACCGCCACCGCGCCCACGGACGGGAGAGGACATGGGTGACATCGTCGGGGCGGGGCTGCTCGCCCACGTCCCCACCATCGTGCTGCCGCACAAGGTCCGCCTGGACCTCAACGAGGGCCGGGAGTCCACCCTCGTCACGGGCCTGCGCCGACTGCGCGCGGACGTCTTCGACAGCGACGCCTACGACACGGTCGTGGTCCTGGACTCGCACTGGGCGACCACCGTGGAGTTCGTCGTCACCGCGCACGCCCGGCGGGCCGGCCTCTTCACCTCCGAGGAACTGCCGCGCGGGATGTGCAGGATGCCGTACGACTTCCCGGGGGACCCCGAACTCGCCCACGCCGTCGCGCGGTTCGCGGACCGGCACCGCACCTGGATCACCCCGGTCGACGACCCGTACCTGCCGATCCACTACGCCACCCTGAACCTCTGGACGTTCCTGGGCGAGGGCCTGCCCGACAAGCGGTGGGTGTCGATCGGGGTGTGCCAGACCGCCGACGTGGAGGACCATCTGCGCCTCGGCCGGGCACTGGCCGACGGCATCGCCGCCACCCCCGGCCGCCGGGTCCTGCTGATCGCCTCGGGTGCCCTGTCGCACACGTTCTGGCCGCTGCGCGAGCTGCGGGCGCACGAGGCCGCCGACCCGGTCCACATCCGCACCCCGCAGGCGCGCGCCGCGGACCTGCGGCGCATCGACTGGCTCACCCACGGGCGGCACGACCAAGTCCTCCAGGGAATGGGGGAGTTCGCCGCCTTCAAGCCGGAGGCCGGGTTCGCGCACTACGTGATGCTGGCGGGGGCGCTCGGCGGCGCCGCCTGCACCGCGCCGGGCCGCCGGTACGGGGAGTACGAGAACGCGATCGGGACGGGGCAGGCGCACCTCTGGTTCGACCGGCCCGAGGCGGGGTGGACCGGAGCCCGCGAGGCCACCGTGCCCCAGGGCCCGCCGCCCGCACCGCCCGGCCGCCCGAAGGAGGCGTGAGATGTCCGAGATCCGCCGCGTCCTGCTCGACGGGGCCGTCGTCGAGGTGCTCCGCGAGGGCGACGAACTCGTCGCGCGGGACGGCCGCCGCGTCAAGGCCGACCAGGCCCAACACCTGCCGCCGGTCGTCCCGACGAAGGTGATCGCCGTGCACCTCAACCACCGCAGCCGGGTCGAGGAGTTCGGGGTCCGGCTTCCGCCCGCGCCCACCTACTTCCACAAACCGGTCTCCGCCCTCAACGCCCACCGGGGCGCGGTGGTCCGCCCCGAGGGCTGCAAGTGGCTCAACTACGAGGGCGAGATCGCCGTGGTGATCGGCCGGACCGCCCGCAACATCTCCCCGGCCGAGGCGGGCGCCCACATCGCGGGCTACACCGTCGCCGACGACTTCGGCCTGCACGACTTCCGCGACACCGACGCGGGCTCGATGCTGCGCGTCAAGGGCTCGGACACGCTGTGCCCGCTGGGGCCCGGCCTGGTCACCGGCTGGGACTTCCGGCACAAGCGGCTGCGCACCTACGTCAACGGCGTGCTGGCGCAGGACGGTTCGACGGACGAGATGCGGTGGGACATGCACTACCTCGTCGCCGACATCGCGCGCACCATCACGCTGCTGCCGGGCGACGTCCTGCTGTCCGGCACTCCCGCGGGTTCGCGCCCGGTGCGGCCCGGAGACGTCGTCGACGTCGAGGTCGAGGGTCTGGGCCGCCTCACCAGTCACATCGTGAGCGGCCCGACACCCGTCCGGCGCGACGTCGGAGCGCAGCCCACCGAGTCCGAGGAGGTCCGCTCGACGGCCCTCGGCGGCGACTGGGAGTACCGGGGGATCCGGCCGCCGCGAGGCTGACCGGGCCGGGCGGGGCGGACCGTACCGGGCCTGCCACGGGGAAGCCCGGCACGGCCCCGCCCCGCACTCCCCGCGCCGTCCCGCCCTCGTCCCCCCCGCCGTCCCGGCGCATCCGCACCGCACCGGCCCCGCGCCCCCCACACCCCCGAGGAACCCGCCGTGAACCGCCCCGCACGTCCCCTGATCGCGATCCCCGCCCGCTTCTCCGCCTCCACCTCCGCCCTGCGCTACGGGGCCGAGGTCAACGCCCGTGCGCTGATCGAGGCGGTCTGGCGGGCCGGGGGCGAGCCCGTCACCATCCACCCCCACGCCCCCGGCGGCAGGGCCGACCCGGCCCTGGTGGCCGCCCGCCTGGCACGGTTCGACGGCGTCCTGCTGCCCGGCGGCGGCGACCTGGCCCCCAGCCGGTACGGCAGCGACCCGGTGCACGGCAGCACCTACGACGTCGATGCCGAGCAGGACGGCTTCGACCTGTCGGTCGCCCTCCAGGCCTTGCACGCCGGGCTGCCGCTGCTCGCTGTCTGCCGGGGTGCGCAGGTGGTGAACGTGGCTCTGGGCGGCACCCTGCGGGAGCACCTCGCGGGCTGGCGGCGCGAACACCGGAACCTGGTGCATCAGGTCGAGATCCAGCCGGGCAGCTCGCTGTACGCGATCACGGGTGCCCCGGTGGTGACGGCGTCGTGCTACCACCATCAAGGGGTGGACCGCGTGGGCGCGGGTCTCACGGTCACCGCCAAGGCCGCCGACGGCACCCGCGAGGCCTTCGAACTCCCGGGCAGGCAAGGGTGGTTCACCGGGGTGCAGTGGCATCCGGAGGACACGGCCCGGCAGGATCCCGCACAGCAGGCCCTGTTCGACGCCCATGTGCGGGCCGCGGGGCAGCGGTGGTGAGGCCGGTGACGGCCCGCTTCCCGGCGTCCGTGTCAGCTCTCGGTCCGGGGGCGCCTGCCGCTGCGCCGGGGGGCCGGCTCGGCCCCGTCGAGCAGTGCGGCACGCCGCTCCGCGCCCTGCTCCTCGACCTGGAGGACGACCTGCCGGAGTCCGGCGGCGACGCGACGGCACTCCGTGTCGCCGAGCCGCCCCGCGACGAAGGCCTCCTCCTCGTTGAACCGGGGGAACAGGTCCCGCATCAGCTCCGTCCCGGAGTCCGTGAGCCGGAGCAGCACGAGCCGGCCGTCGTCCGGATGCGCGCCGCGCCGGACAAGGCCCCTGGCCTCCAGGGTCCGTACGACTCCGGTCAGGGTGCCCTTGGAGATCCCGGCCTCCTCCGCCACGTGCCGGGTCTCCGACTCGCCCCAGATCCACACCACCCACAGCACGACGAAACCGGTCCAGGTGAGATCGGAGCCGCGCAGCACGGAGTTCTCCAGGTGCTGGCGGACGGCGGCCGCGGCCCGGTAGATGTTGGCCACCATGGCCATCTGGTCATGGTGGATCGGCGCACCGCCGAGCTTGTCCCACGCCAGTTTCTCGGCTTCGGTGATGGAGCGCTGACCGGGCACGGGCACCCTCTCCTTCGCTGTCTACGGGCCCTGTGCAGCCTGCGGGACCCGCGGCCCCAGCGTATCGTTCGGGGCCAAACCGCATGCTTCGGGGGAGCGTTGGCCGAATCGTACCCAGCGGCCGATCCACCCGTCTTCGAGCGCCCCAGCCCGGTGCTAGCGTCGAAGAACGCGCCATTTCATCCGCCTTCGACCCCGTACGCGACCCGCTGTCGCGCGGGCCGGGGCGACGACGTGCACCATCCGCCCACCATCCACCCTGGTAGAGGGGAAGAACCGTCATGAAGCGCGCCCTCGTGGTCATCGACGTCCAGAACGAGTACGTCACCGGCGGGCTGCCGATCAGCTATCCGGCGCCGGCCCTCAGTCTGGCCAACATCGCCGCCGCCATGGACGCGGCCACCCAGGAAGGCATCCCGGTGGTGGTCGTCCAGCACGCCGCCCCCGCGGGATCGCCCCTGTTCGGCCGCGACAGCCATGGCTTCGCCCTCCACGACGTGGTCGCGTCCCGGCCGCGCGACCACCTGATCGAGAAGACCCTGCCCTCCTCCTTCGCGGGCACCGACCTCGGGGACTGGCTGGAGCGCCAGGGCGTCGACACGCTCACCATCACCGGCTACATGACCCAGAACTGCGACGAGTCAACCGCCCGCGCCGCCGTCCACCGCGGCTACTCGGTCGAGCTGCTCTCCGACGCGACGGGCACGATCTCGCTGTCCAACCGGGTCGGCACGCTGTCCGCGGCCGAACTCCACCACGCGATCCTCGTGGTGATGCAGTCGTTCTTCGCGTCGGTGTCCACCACCGCCGAGTGGATCGCGGCGGCCCGGTCCAAGGCCTCCCTGGGACGCCCGGACTTCGCGGCCGCCACCGACGCCGGTCAACTCGGCACCGGCTCCTGATCCGGCGGCGCGCCGGGTTCCGCGGCGCGCCGCTCACCACCCCGCCGCTCCGGAGGCTTCGGCTTCCGGAGCGGTTCGCGTGCGGGGCCCTGCCCGGGGGGCATGGCCGGAATGTCGTATCGAACTGATGTCCGCAAAAGAAGGCGGGCCGTGGACGCAGATCTCCTGGTACCGCGCCGCCGCCGTTGGCGGGAACCCTCGGACCCGCGGCACCGGATTCGGCGCGCGCCCGGGGCGGCTGCCTGGGCTGTCGGCGCCGCGCGTGGAGCAAACCCTCCGAGGCGGGTTGGCCGGAACGGAGCCTGACGTGTTCCGTCACCTCCGATGCGAGTCAAAGTGAATGTGACGGCTGGGAGTTCGAGGTTACGGGATAGTCCGTACCGATTTTTGGACAGGCGCTGAGGAAAACGCCATCTCGGCAGAGCCAGGTCCTACGGTGGTTCCCACGCCAGACCATTTCCGCTGTTGCTTTCTTTGGCATGCCCGAAATTCGCCCCCGGGTTGAACGGAACATCTCGAAGGAGACCTCCGTGACGGAATTGCTCCAGAGCAGTCCAATGCTCGATGAGGCCTTTGCGGCGCAACGGTTCCGAGGGAACGCCGAAACCGTGCTCGCCAGGTTGGAGAAACACCTGGCCGATCTCTCGATCCGGGGTCTGGAACTCGCCGACCCGGCGCGGTTGACCGAGGCGGCAAGGGCGCTGATGACCACGGACCGCGAACAGCCCACCGTCTTCGACGAGGAGCGTCTCGCGGCGATCGTGGATCTCTACATCAGGACCGGCATCCAGGTCCATTCGCCCGGATACATGGGGCGGCAGTTCTCGGGGGTCGTCCCGCTCTCGGGAGTCATCGACTTCGTCAGCTCGGTCGTCAACCAGCCGTCCTCGTTCTACGAGGCCGGGCAGCTGCCCAACGTCGCTGAACGGATCATGGCCGACGAACTGAACCGCTTCATCGGCTGGGACCAGGACCGCTTCGCCATGGTGACGACGTCCGGCGGCTCCCTGGCCAACCTGACCGCGCTCCTCGCGGCCCGCAACCGGGCGTTCCCCGGCTACTGGTCCCAGGGCCACTCGGCGCTCGCGGCCCAGGTCAGGCCCGCCGTCGCGGTGGGCGCCGACGTGCACTACAGCGTCGCGCGGGCGGCCGGGGTGATGGGCATCGGGGAGGACCGCATCGTGCGCCTGCCGCTGGACGGGCGCCGGCGGATCGACGCCGACCGGGCGCGCCAGGCCCTCGACGCGGCCGCCGCGCAGGGCTTGACCGTCTTCTGTCTGGTGGCCTCGGCCGGCACCACGCCGGTGGGCGCCTTCGACCCGCTCGACCGGCTCGCCGTCATCGCCCGCGAACGCGGCCTCTGGTTCCACGTGGACGGCGCGCACGGCGCCAGCCTGCTGGTGTCGGACCGGCTGCGGCACAAGCTCCGCGGCATCGCCGAGGCGGACTCCCTGACCTGGGACGCGCACAAGATGATGTTCGTGCCCGCCCCGTGCACGCTGCTCTTCTACCGCGACCGGGAAAGCGGCCGCGGGGCTTTCCGGCAGACCGCCAGCTATGTCTTCGACGAACGCCAGGACATCTACACCGCACTCGACAACGGCGACAAGAACTTCGAGTGCACCAAGCGTCCGATGATTATGCCGCTGTGGGCGCTGTGGGCCATGTACGGGAAGTCCCTGTTCGCGGAGAAGATCGAGTATCTGTGCCGGTTGACCCAAGAGGCCCACGCGATATTGGAGGGCGAGCCGGACTTCGAGGTGCTGCACCGTCCCGAGGCCAACATACTCTGCTTCCGGTACCGGCCCGAAGGGGTGGAAGTGGACGACCTGCACCCGTTCCAGGTGGATTTAAGAAACCGTGTGAAGAGCCGTGGGAACTTCTTCATTTCCAAGGTCGACGTGGACGGAGTGGCCGCGTTGCGCGTGGTCATGATGAACCATCACATCACTTCCGGGCACTTTCAAATGCTCCTCGACGAGATACGAAAGGCAGGCCAGTCGCAGTGATAACCCCGCAGGCCGCCCTGATGCCCCCGGGCGGCGGCACCCAGGAACTTGTCAATTGGCTCATTCCCGACTGGGAACTCGTGCCGAAGTCCGTCGACGACGTCACCCGGCTCCCCTCGTTCGCCAGCAAGCTCCAGGAGTGCGAGCGGGTCTGCCAGACGCCGTACGCCGAGCTCCCCCACGAGGTCCAGGACGCACTGGTGCTGCGCCGGCTCCAGCAGATGTTCCACACGGTGATGCTCAACCCGCTGTGGCGGGAGCGCCTCGAGGCCGCCGGAGTGGTCCGCGCCCCCGATTCGTACGAGGCCTGGCAGCAGATCCCGCTCTCCGACAAGGAGACCCAGCGGGACTTCTTCATGGACACTCGGCCCGGCGTGGTGGTCCCGCAGGACCGGGGCGGCTTCGAGGTCGTGGCCAGCGGCGGCACCAGCAGCGGAAGCCCGCTCGAAGTCATCTACTCCCTGCGGGAGCTGCGCGACACCTACGCGGTGGCGGGCCGGTTCATGGGGGACTACCAGCTCAGCCCGTACCTCACGGGGACCGACCCCAAATGGCTGCTCACCACCCTCGCCGACTACCAGATGTGGAGCAGCGGCACCATGGTGGGCGGGGTGCTGCAGAGCGTGCCGGGCGTCAACTACATCGGCGCGGGGCCCGTCACCGCGCCGGTCCTCGAGCACATCTTCTCCTACCGGGGCCCGAAGGCCCTGATGGGCATCTCGGCGGGCATCGCGATCCTCGCCGACCTCGGCGCGAACATGAACCGCCGCTCCCGGGAGAGCTTCCGCGTCGCCCTCTACGGCAGCGGCGTGCTGCCCCAGCGCAAGCGGTCGGAGCTCAAGGCGCTCTACCCGAACCTCACGATCCTCAGCTACTTCGCCGCCACCCAGGCGGAGACCGTCGGACTCCAACTGTCGGAGGACTCCCCGGAGCTGGCCGCCGTTCCGGGCCTGCACCTCGTCGAGATCGTCGACGAGAACGGGCAGTGGGTCGCCGAGGGCGAGGAGGGGGAGCTGGTCGTCACCCGGCTGCACGCGCACGACGCACCGCTGCTGCGGCTGAAGCTGGGGGACCGGATGATCCGCAGGCCCCGGCTCGACGGGCCGGGACTGAGGACCCAGCAGTTCGAGTTCGCCGGCCGCACCGGCGACGTACTGCACCTCAACGACAGCCAGTACTCCGCCGTACGGGCCTACGGCGCCCTGCGCGACGAGTTGAAGGCGGCCGGGGTGGTGGACCTGGACGCGGTGGCGCACGAGATCCAGTTCGTCAACCACCGCGAGAAGAAGACCATCACCCTGTACGCCGCGGTCGACGACGTACAGGGGCTCAGCTACCGCACGGACACGATGCTCGGCCCGTACGGGCTGCAGCGGGTCCTCGTGAACGCCCTGCCGCGCTCCCTCTCGCTGTTCAACGGCGGGGAGGCCAACGCGGCTTCGATCGAGAAGACCGGATACGGCCTGCGGGTCGAGTTCGTCCCCCGGCACTCGCCGGACATCGAGCGCACCCACGTCGGCAAGGTGC
Source organism: Streptomyces sp. NPDC127108 (assembly GCF_042677545.1). Lineage (NCBI taxonomy): Bacteria > Bacillati > Actinomycetota > Actinomycetes > Kitasatosporales > Streptomycetaceae > Streptomyces > Streptomyces sp. NPDC127108. Next base: position 134,192 of record NZ_JBHXTE010000014.1, read on the forward strand.
CGCTGGTCCGGGACCGGGGCTAGCCCCGTCAGGTGTCACGCCCGACACCGGAGGAGTCAACGCAGGAGGCATCAGTGGCACTGAAACCGCAGATCAACATCATCGCCGTGGTCGACGTCATCGGCGCCCTCTCGGGCCGCACCTTGCAGAACGGCAACCTCTGCCTGGTGGACAACGGCGACTACACCAGCACCGGGCAGGGCACCCCGGAGCTGTGCACCTTCGTCAGGCCGGGCCAGGTGGTGCAGTGGTCGGCCCTCGCGGTCGACCTCCAGACGCCGGTCGACATCAAGGCCATCACCTTCCTCGGGCCGGACGGCACCGCCTCGCCGCTGAGCCGGCCGGCCTCGAACGAGGAGGGCGAGAAGCTCGACCTGGAGCACTGGGCGGGCATGGTCCCGCCGTACCTGGTCCCCGGCGTCGCGCACCGGTACCGCCTCGAACTGCAGATGTACGAGGGCGACCACAGCGTGCTGCACGTCGACACGCCCGCGCTGCTGCGCGTATGAGCCGGCCGGCCCGCCCGAACCGGCAGCCGACGACCTAGGACGACGAGGTGGAGTCATGGCCCAACAGCTAGCGATCATCGTGCTCGTGGACATCGGCAACGCACTGGAGACCAACACCCTGGAGGGCAACACCTATCTGTTCGACAACATGAAGCTGCACGGCTCGCACGGGCAGGGCACCGGCGACCTGGTGACCGCCATCCACGGCGCCTACTGGCGCGACGGCTCCCAGGCCACCGAGCAGGTCCTCAACTGGCTGCCGTACAGCCTGGGATCCATCCCGCCGACGGTCCCGCGCGGCTACGAGGCCGACCGGGCCCGGCAGAGCGACGAACTGGCCCTGGCCGAACTGGACGCGATCACCGCGAAGGCCGGCGCGGCGGGCGCCGACCCCGCGGCCGAGCTCACCGAGATCCGCAAGGCGGCGGGCACCCGGGTGAAGACCACCCGGCGCACCCGCGGCCGGCTCTCCGGGCAGAAGATCCTGGACGTCACCGGGCAGGTCGTCACCGACGCCACGGCCGCCTACAGCTACCCCGGCCCGGTGATCACCGACATCTACGGTCAGGCCGTCGACGAGAAGATCATGTATCCGGCGGCGTACGGGTCCCCGGACCTGGTCACCGACGGCTGGTACTGGTCCGCCACCGTCGACTCCTCCCGGCCCGGCACGTACGCGTACACGATGCGCATCCAGCTCCACAAGCTGGTCCAGCGGGGCAGCGAGACGCTCTGGGAGCCGGTGAACCTCACCTGCGAGTCCAAGCTCATGATCACCTCGGAGCCCAAGCGCAACGGCTTCAGTGGCGCGGGCCTCGGCTGGCTGCCGATCGCCCCGCCGGCCGCGGCGTCCCAGCCCCCGCCGTCGGCGGTGCCCCAGCCCCCGCCGCCCGCCGCCGGGCCCCAGCACGGCCCGGCGACCCCCAACGCGTAGACGAGGAGCGGCAGATGCCCACCAAGCCGAAGCGGGAGAGCGCCCCCGGCAAGCGGCCGATCTCCATCACCGCCGTGGTGGACTGCGTCGGCGCCCTGGCGACCGGCAGCGTGCACGGCAACCTGTACCTGTACGACACCAACAAGGCCGGGGGGTCCACCGGCCTCGGCACCGAGGAACTGCGCACCAGGGTCCGCCGCGGCGACCAGATCCTGTGGTCCGTCCTGGTCCTCGAATGCGAGGCGTACGCGGCGATCGACGAGGTATTGATCGACCCCGACGTGTGCGAGCCGGTGCGCAAGGTGTACCCGGGCACCGACATCGCGTACTGGATCGGGACGGTGAAGAAGGACGACGTCCAGGACCTCTCCTACCAGATCAGGTTCAAGTTCGGTTCGCGGGACGAGCCGATCACCAGCACGCTGTCCCCGAGCCTCGTCGGCTGAAGCAGGAGGAGCGATGACCGCGAGCACATCGACCGCCACGCCCGGCGGGGCCACCGCCGACGCGTTCGAGCACAAGCAGAACCCCGGCCAGCTGAACTCGGTCCAGCTGAACATCGTCACGCTGATCAACATGGAGCGGGCGACCGAGACCCAGTCCCTGAACGACGCGATGTACATGATGGACAACAGCATCGGCGGCCCCGGCCAGGGCACCAACCGCCTGGAGACCGTCTGCAAGCAGGGCCAGGTCCTGAACTGGATCGTGCGGCCCATCGACATGGACAAGCGCATCGACGGCACCTGGCCGCCCATGCCGAAGATCAACAGCATCGTCTTCCTCGACACGGAGACCGGTGACGAGGAGGACGTGGCCGAGCGGAAGATCTTCACCGAGCTGAAGATCTACGGGGCGCCGGACCGCATGCGCGACAAGTTCACGCCGGTCTACTACTACTGGGCCGGGACCGTGCTCAGCACGGCCAAGCCCGGGCTCTACCGCTACCGGCTGATCCTGGAGCTGGAACAGGAACGCTCCAAGGAGAAGCTGTACCTGAACACCGTGCAGCACCCCGCCATCAGGGTGCTGGGGGTGTAGCGGCCCCCACCCGCCCGAAGCGGCACGAGGCACGGCATCGGCGGTGCGGCACCGGGAATCGGCGCACAGGGGCAAGGTGAGGCGCCCGACGGGCAGGTGTGACGTCGGGCGCCTTTCGGTGCCGTACGCCGGGTCACCGGTGCCGCACGCAGGCGCACGCGGGGGGAACACGCCTCGAAAGCGCCGTGAAGGTGTGCGCGTGCGGCTTGTCGGGCGCCTCCCCGAGCGGTACACCGATCTTGTCGCCGGGTTCGGCGGCGCTTGGCGCACCCCGGGGAGCTGACATGGGCGTCACCAGTCGATACCAGGAGGCCTGGGAGGGCTTCTGGAGCGAGGCACCCGCGGAGGCGGGCGGTGTCTTCTGGGACTCCGAGCCCGCCCTCACCGCGGGCATCCATCTGGCCCTCTTCGAACCGCACTTGACGGCGCCGGACCTGCCGATGGTGGACCTCGGCTGCGGCAACGGCACCCAGACCCGCTTCCTCGCCGACCGCTTCCCGCGCGTCCTCGGCGTCGACCTGGCGGCCGCCGCCGTCGACCGCGCCCGGCACGCGGACCCCGCGGGCCAGGCCGAGTTCCGCCAGCTCGACGCGGCCGACAAGAGCACCGCAGAGCAGCTGCACGCCGAACTCGGCGACGCCAACGTCTACATGCGCGGCGTACTCCACCAGTGCGAGCCCGCCGACCGGCAGCCGCTCATCGACTCCGTCGCGGCCCTGACCGGCGAGCGCGGGCGGGCCTGCCTGGTCGAGCTGGCCGAGGCCGCGGGTCCTGTGCTGCGCGGACTGGCCCAGGACGCCGGGGGGCCGCCGCCCAAGCTGGCGCCGGTGTTCGCGCACGGCATCGCGCCGGGCGAGGTGACCGACGCCGCCGTCCCGGAGCTGCTGCGCTCGGCGGGCCTGACCGTGCTGGCCTCCGGTGAGCTGCCGCTGACCACGACCGAGTACAGACCGGACGGCACCCGCATCGAACTGCCCTCGAAGTGGCTGGTCGTGGGCCGCGGCGGGGCCACCGCATAGCGGCACGCCCGGGTGCGGCCCACGGGGGAGCGGGCGGCCGCGTCCTCACGGGGGGAGCGGGCCGTCGTGTCCTCAGGTGGGAGCGGGCGGGTCCGGGTGCCGGGCCTCCGCGCGCATGCCCATGACCACCACGGTGATGACGCAGAACGCGATGACCGTCTCCGCCCAGAGGAAGGCGATGTAGTCGAGGAGCGAGCCGATCGGGGGCGCGCCCGGTGCGGTGTTGCGGAAGGCCGCGAGGGCGAAGAGCGTCGCGGCCATCCAGCCGAGCGCGGGCCACGTCAGGCCCTTGCGCCTGCTCAGCAGGAACCACGCCCCGATCAGCACGGCGACGGCGAGCGCCCACATGGCGGCCATCATGAACACCGAGAAGATGAGCACGCTGGTGGAGCGTTCGAGGCCGAGCCGGAACACCGCCACGCCGTCCTCCTCGTACGCCTCGACCGAGGCCGCGAACAGCGCGTCGTTGTTGGACAGCGTCATCCGGACCGGCACGGGCTCGTCGCCCTGCACGGCGCCGAACTCCAGCGCCGCGTCGTAGGCGTCGAACGGATAGTCCGTGATGGATCCCGCCGTCAGGGTGACGGGCACGTCCACGGTCGAGATCCGGCTGTGGGCCGGGAACGTGAGGTCCCCGCGCGTCGAGGCCGACGTCTGCAGCGTGAGGGTGTCGGCGGGGGAGATGCCGCCGGCCTCCGCCAGGCCGCCGCGCGGGGTCACCAGGAGCCGCAGGACCAGCTCCCGGCCCGCCGCGTCGACCCGCTGGACCGACGCCTCGATGTCCACCCGGTCGGGAGCCGGGTCACCCGCGCGGTAGCGGGTGTCCAGGGCGTGCCGTTCGCCGAACTGGAGCCACACCCCGAAGGCCACGGCCGCCGCCACGGCGAGCAGTACGAGCCCCGCGATCAGGGCTCTGCCGCGGGACGGGGGGAGGCGTCGGATGACCACGGCCGCTCCGGAGGGGACAGGGGGAGGGGACAGGGGCAGGGGACGGTCAGTCGACCGGCTCGCCGGGCTGGTCGTGCGTGGAGCAGTGGATGCCACCGCCGCCGGAGGCGATGGTGTCGATCTCGACCTGCACGATGTCGCGCTTGGGGAAGTGCTCCTGAAGGATGCTCTTGGCGCGCTTGTCGGCCTTGCGGTCGCCGAACCTCGGCATGAACACGGAGTCGTTGGCGACGTAGAAGTTGGCGTACGTCGACACGAAGTCGTCGCCCTCGCCGGTGATCCGGTCCAGGTCGGGCTGCGGCAGGTCGATGACCTCGAAGCGGCGGCCCTTGGCGTCCGTGGCCTCGCTCAGCACGGACTTCGCCTGGTCGGCGGCGCGTGACCAGGAGTCGGCGGGCATCCCGGGGAACGCCCGGTCCAGGAGCACCACGCCGGGCGCGGTGAACCGGACGAGGCTGTCCACGTGCGCGTCGGTGATGTCCTCGCCGCGCACGCCCTTGAGCCAGACCACCTTCTCGACGCCCAGGGTCTCCTTGAGCTCGGCCTCGATCCGGTCCCGGCTCTTGCCGCGGTTGCGGTTGTCGTTGACGATCGAGCTCTCCGTGATCAGGAGCGTGCCCTCGCCGTCGGTCTCGAAGGAGCCGCCCTCGGCGACCAGGGGCGCCTTCTCGCGGGGGATGTCGTACTTCGACAGCAGGGTGCGGCCCACCCGGGCGTCGTTGGTGTGCTCCTGCTTGTCGCCCCACCCGTTGAAGTTGAAGTCGACGCCGACGACCTCGCCGTCCTCCTCCACGAACACGGGCACGGTGTCACGCGCCCACAGGTCGTCGACGGCCAGGGGGATGACCTCGACGTCGCGCCCGCACGCCCGCTGGGCGGCCTTGACCTGCTCGGGCCGCGCCATCATCACCACGTACTCGTACTCGCCGATGGCGCGGGCGATGCGGGCGATGTCCTCCCGTACGTAGGGCAGGTCCTCCTCCCACACCGACTCCAGGGCGGGCCAGGACATGAAGGTGCGGGCGTGGCTCTCCCATTCGGCGCCGAGGCGCCGCCCCTCGGTCTCGGTGCCCGCGCCCGCGGTGCCCGCGGCCCTCGTCGCGCCGGAGCCGCCGGGCCCGCAGGCCGCGGAGCCGAGGACGACGGCGCCGATGCCGGCGATCGCGCGCAGGGCGGAGCGGCGGCTGGGGCGCATCGAGGCGAGAGGTGACGCGGGGGCGAGCGAGGTGAGGCGGGAGTGGGGGGTGGGGCGGGTGAGGGGAGTGAGGGGGGACACGGTGAACTCCGATCATCGTGATGGTCACAAGCTAGCCGTCGGCAGGGTGGGGCGCTCGACGAGCGTGGCGCGGACGGCGGGCGCCGTACCGGAAGGGGCCGGGTGGCGCACTGCGCCAGGGCTGCGGCCGGACGGCCCCGTGGCGGTGGCCGTGCTGCCACTCTGACATGGACTGAAAATTCAGTCAAAGAGGGGTGCGGTGTGTCCTGGGCCGGCGAGGGGGCTCGTGTCGGCGGTGAGATCCGTGTCGGCGGCGCCCGCGGTGTCCGCGGCGCGTTCCAGGTGGGCCAGCTCCACCACCATGGCCTCCCGCATCAGCCGACGGGCGTGGGCCAGGGGGAGGACCTCGCTGAGCCAGCGCATGCTGAGTCCCTCCAGCGTGGCGACGAGCCGTTCGGCGGCCAGGGCGAGGGCGGGCGCGGGTGCGGTCGGGTGGACGCGGCGCAGGGCGTCGGTGAGCTCGCCGATCCAGATCGACCGGGCCTCGGCGAGCGCGTCCCTGAGGCCGGGGTCGAAGACGGCGGTGGCGCGCAGTTCGCCCCACGCCGTGCTGTTCTCGCGGACCTCGGGCACGTCCTGGAACTCCAGCAGGAGGGCGTGTTCGAGCGCCCGTCGGGGGTCGCGGGCGGAGTGCCCGGCCCCGGCGGCCCCGGCGGTGTAGCGCTCGGCGCGGTTGCTGATGAACTCCAGGGTCTGGCGCAGGATGCCCGCGCGGTCCTTGAAGTGGTAATAGACGAGCGCCGTGGAGACGCCCGCCTCGGTGGCGAGTTCCGTGACGCGCAGCCCCCGGACCCCGCGTCGGGCGATGACCCTGGCCGCCCCCCTCAGGATGACCGTCCTGCGGTCCGCCCCCACTCCTCCCACCGGCCCTCTCGCGCTCGCCCTGCCCGCCCTGCCCGCCTCGCGGGACGGGTGATCACCGTCCCGTATCGTCTCACATTGACTGAAACTTTAGTTAGCGGCACGATCGTCCCCCAGGGCGGCCCGCGGTCGCCGCGTCAGCACGCGCGGGTGCGGCCACCGGCCCGCCCCGCGCCCCGGCCCCTCTCGCGGAAAGAGCCACCGCATGTCCTCTCAGCCTCCCGGGGCGCAGTCCACCCGCACGCCCCTGTCGGCCGACGACCCCCGCGAGCTCGGCGGCTACCGTCTGCACGCCCGGCTCGGCGCCGGCGGCATGGGGGTGGTGTACCTGGCCCACACCCCGGGCGGGCGCCCCATCGCCCTGAAGGCGGTACGGGACGAACTGGCCGCCGACCCCGAGTTCCGGCGGCGGTTCGCGCACGAGGTGGCCAGCGCCCGCGGCATCCACGGCCTGTTCACCGCCCAGGTGGTGGACTCCGGCGTCGACGCCCCCACGCCGTGGCTCGCCACCGCGTACGTGCCCGGCCTCTCGCTGCAGCAGGTCGTCCAGCGGCACGGCCCGCTGCCCGTGCGCACGGTGCTGCTGCTCGTGGCGGGCATCGCGGAGGCGCTCCAGGCCATCCACCGGTCGGGGGTCGTCCACCGGGACCTCAAGCCGGGCAACGTCCTGATCGCCGCGGACGGCCCGCGCGTCATCGACTTCGGCATCGCGCGCGCGGCCGACGCCACCGGGCTCACCGGCACCGGCCTGCGCATCGGCACCGCCGCGTACATGGCGCCGGAGCAGGCGACGGGCCTGGCGGTGACCCCGGCGACCGACGTCTTCGCCCTCGGCACGCTCGTCGCGTACGTGTCCGGGGGAGCGCTGCCGTTCGGGAGCGGGCCCGAATCCGCCGCCCTGTACCGGGTGGTCCACGAGGATCCCGACCTGGCCGCCGTCCCGCTCGACCTGCACGACCTGGTGGGCCGCTGCCTGGCCAAGCGCCCCGAGGACCGGCCGTCGCCCGGTGAGCTGATCGCCGCCGTCCACGCCCACCCGGCGGTGGGCGGGCGCCCGGGGTTCACCGAGGGGTGGCTGCCGCACGGGGTGAGCAGTGAGATCGCGGACGAGGGGGAGGGGGCCGGGTGGGGCGGTGGTACGGGGCTGAGTACAGGCACGGATCGGGGCTCGGACTCGGGCTCGGGCTCGGACGAGGGAACGGTGCCGGGGTGGGATCCGGTCCACGCCCAGCCGACGCTCGCCGCCGCCCCGGCCACGCGGCGGGCGCCCGGGTCGAGGCGGGCCCCGGATGAGGCGCGGGGGTCCGGCGCCCCGTCGGCCCCCGGCACACCGCACGCCCTCGACGCCGGGCCCGGCACCGGCGCCGGCCCCGCCCCGCGCCGGGCCCGCCGCCGCGGCCGACGGCGCGGGACCCTCGTGGCGCTGACCACCGCGGCCGTCATCCTCGTCTCCCTCGGCGCCGCCGCGTACTACGTCCTGGACCGGCGCGCGGACACGGCCCGCGACTCCGCCGACAAGCCCCGGCGACCGCACTCGCCGTCTCCCCGGCCGACCCCACCGTCGCCCCGCCCGACCCCGCCGTCCCCCTCGGCCACGTCGCAGGCCGCGTACGTACCGGACTACACGGACGCCGAACTCACCGCCCCCGACCCCGACTACGAGTTCGACCTGGTGGCGGGGAAGGTGGTCCCGGCCGAGACCGCCACCTGGTACCTGGAGCGGACCGACACCGAGTTCGTGCTGTCCGAGGACAGCGACGCGTTCATCGCCGCCGGGTACGTCCTGAGCCCCGCCGACTGCGTCCGGGGCATCGAGACGGAACCGGTCACCACGCTCCCGTTCGACGAGCTCGCCGACGAGCGCCCCTTCTGCGTCCGCAGCCCGGACGGGAAGAGCGTCGTCGTCGTGCGGCTCGTCGAGGCGGTCCCGGAGGAGGGGCCGGTCACGGTGGTCATGAGCCGTCACCGCAAGGGCGGCTGACCGTCCTGCGCCCGCGGCCCGGCCGAGATCACCGGGTCCGGACCGGCCCGGTAAAGTTCGGATCCATGGCGCCTCGCACTACCCAGATCCTCGAAGCGGCCGCACGGCTGATCGCCCGTCGCGGAGTCCGCGGCCTGCGCGTCGAAGAACTCGCCGCCGAGGCGGGCGTCTCCACCGGGCTGATCTACTACCACTTCAAGGACCGCACCGGGATCCTGCGCCAGACCCTGGAGTTCATCAACGACCGCGCCGAGCGCTACACCACAGGCCGCGACCCCGAGGCCGAACCCCTCGCTCCGCGCGAGGAACTGGAGGAGATCCTCCTCCTGGAGCTCCAGGACACCCCCGAGGTCAGGGAGAACAGCTCCGCCTGGGGCGAGTTGCGGGCGAGCGCCGTCTTCGACGAGGTGCTGCGCGAGGACCTGGCCCGGGCCACCCTGGTGTGGGTGCAGGAGGTCGCCGCCCTCCTCGGGCAGGTGCAGCCGATGACTCCGGCACCCGCCCTGGCCGCGGCCGGGGAACGTCTCACCGCGCTGCTCGAAGGGCTCAGCATGCGCTGGCTCAGCGGCGGGATGCGGCTCGACCACGCGCGGGACCTGATGCGCGGCGCCATCGACGCCGAACTGGCGCTGCTGCGGCGGAAGTAGCGCCTGCGCGGGCCCGCCGCCCGCCAGCCCCAGGGCGAGCCTGCCACACGCCAGTTCCCGCGCGAGCCTGCCGCCCGCCGGTCCGCCCCTGCCCCCTGCTCGCGGCCCGCTGACTCTTCCCCGTCTTCCCGCCGCCTTCACCTCGGCCAGGCCTCCTCCCCGGGGTGTCTCGCCAGGTCTCCCCTCGGTGTCCCATCAGCCGACGACGACGGCAACCACTCACTTCCAGACTCTTGACTGAAAATTCAGTCAGTGCCACAGTGACGTCACTCCCGCCGACGGCGCAGGCTCTGCCCGCCGTCGAGCGCCGAGTCCCTGCGAACTTCTGCGAGATTTCCCGGAGCGAGGGATGCACCCATGCCGCTGACACCCACCGAACGCGACCGGCTGCTGCTGTTCGGCGCCGCCGAGCTGGCCAGGGCCCGGCGCGCGCGGGGGCTCAGGCTCAACGTCCCGGAGGCCACCGCGCTGATCGCGGACACCGTCTGCGAGGCGGCCCGCGACGGCCTGCGCCTGGCGGCGGCGATCGAGCGCGGCCGCGGTGTCCTCGGCCCCGACGACGTCCTGCCGGGCGTCGCCGACGTGGTCACCGAGCTCCAGGTCGAGGCCGTCTTCGACGACGGCACGCGTCTCGCCGTGGTCGGCGACCCATTCGGCGCGCGGCCCCGGTGCGACGACGCGCCCGGCGCCGTCCTGCCGGTGTCGCCGGACGTCGAGCCCGTCGAGCCGGTCGTGACGCTGACCGTGCGCAACACCGCCTCCGTGCCGGTCAGCGTGACCTCGCACTTCCACTTCTTCGAGGCCAACCCGCGCCTGGACTTCGACCGGGCCGCCGCCTACGGCATGCGGCTCGCGGTGCCCACCGGCTCGTCCACGCGCTTCGACCCCGGCGGGTCCGCGCGAGTGGGCCTGGTGCCGATCGGCGGTGCCCGGGTCGCGATCGGCTTCGCGGGCCTCGTCGACGGGCCCCTCGACGCCCCGGGCGCCCTGCGGGCGGCGCTGCGCAAGGCGGCGGCCTGCGGCTACCTGGGTGCCGCCCCCTCGGACCGCCCGGAAGGAACGCACGCATGAGCAGGCCCACGCGACACAGCGATCACTGCGCTCCGGGGAGTCGGCACATCGACGCCCACGAGTACGCGTCCGTGCATGGTCCGCGGGCCGGGGACCGGGTGGTCCTCGGGGATTCGGGGCTTGTGGTGCGGGTGGAGTCCGATGCGCAGTTGGCGGGGGACGAGTTCCTGGCCGGGTTCGGCAAGACGGCCCGGGACGGGTTGCATCTGAAGGCCGCCGCCGTGCGGGAGACCTGTGATGTCGTGATCAGCAATGTGCTGGTGATCGATGCCGTGCTGGGGATCCGGAAGGTGTCGATCGGGATCCGGGAGGGGCGGATCCACGCCATCGGGCGGGCGGGGAATCCGGACACCCTGGACGGGGTGGACGTGGTCGTCGGCACCGGGACCTCGATCGTGTCCGGTGAAGGGCTGATCGCCACCGCGGGCGCCATCGACACGCACGTCCACCTCCTGTCGCCGCGCATCATGGAGGCCTCCCTCGCCTCCGGCGTCACCACGATCATCGGGCAGGAAACCGGGCCGATGTGGGGGGTCGGGGTCAACTCGCCGTGGGCGCTGCGGCACGCGTTCAACGCCTTCGACGCCTGGCCCGTCAACATCGGCTTTCTCGGGCGCGGTTCGTCCTCCCACGAGGCCCCCTTGATCGAGGCCCTCGCGGAGGGCGGAGCCTGTGGCTTCAAGGTGCACGAGGACATGGGCGCGCACACGCGGGCGTTGGACAACGCGCTGCGGGTCGCCGAGGAGCACGATGTCCAAGTCGCGCTGCACAGTGACGGGTTGAACGAGTGTCTGTCGGTCGAGGACACCTTGAGCGTGCTGGAAGGGCGGACCATTCACGCCTTTCACATCGAGGGGTGCGGGGGCGGGCATGTGCCGAACGTCCTGAAGATGGCGGGGGTGCCGAACGTCATCGGCTCGTCCACCAATCCCACCCTGCCCTTCGGGCGCGATGCCGTGGCCGAGCACTACGGCATGATCGTCTCGGTCCACGATCTGAAGACGGACCTGCCCGGTGACGCGGCCATGGCCCGCGACCGGATCCGCGCCGGGACCATGGGGGCCGAGGACGTCCTGCACGACCTCGGCGCCATCGCCATCACCTCGTCCGACGCACAGGGCATGGGCCGGGCCGGTGAGACCGTCCGCAGGACCTTCGCCATGGCCGGGAAGATGAAGGCCGAGCTCGGCCCCTTGGACGGAGACAGCGCAGGCGACGACAACGCGCGCGTCCTGCGCTACATCGCCAAGCTGACCATCAACCCCGCCCTCGCCCACGGCCTCGCCCACGAGGTCGGCTCCATCGAAGTCGGGAAGATGGCGGACATCGTGCTCTGGCGGCCCCCGTTCTTCGGCGCGAAGCCACAGATGGTGCTCAAGTCCGGCTTCCCCGCGTACGGCGTCACCGGCGACCCCAACGCCGCCACCGACCGCTGCGAACCCCTCGTCCTCGGCCCGCTGTTCGGGGCCCACGGCGCCGCGCCCGCCGACCTCTCCGTGGCCTTCGTCAGCCGCGCCGCCGCCGAGTCCGGCTCCGCCGGCAGGCCGTACGACGCCCTGACCACCCGGCGCCGCCGCGTCGCCGTGCGCGGCACCCGCGGCATCGGCCCCGCCGACATGGTCGGCAACGACCGCGTCGGCGAGGTCCAGGTGAACGCGCGCAGCGGCCTCGTCACCCTCGACGGCGCGCCCCTGCGGTCCGAGCCCGCGCAGGAAGTCTCCCTGAGCCGCCTCTACTTCCTGTGACCCCACCGTCGGCCGCCCCTTCCATCCCCCCTTTCATCCCCCCCTTCCGTCCGCCCCGCCCCTCCTCCTTCACCAGCCCCTCCGCAAGAAGAGAGACACCTCATGACCGCGTTCCGTATGCCCGCCGAGTGGTCCGAGCACGAGGGCTGTCTGATGGCCTGGCCCACCCGCGTCGACCTGTGGGGCGGCGTGCTCGACGACGTACAGGGCGAGTACGCGCAAGTCGCCCGCGCCATCGCCGAGTTCGAGCCGGTCACCATGGTCGCCCCGCCCGGCCACGGCGACGCTGCCCGAAGCCGGTGCGGCGACGGCGTCACCGTCGTCGAACTCCCCCTGGACGACTCGTGGTTCCGCGACAGCGCCCCGCTGTTCGTGCTTGACGGAGACGGCCGCCGTGCCGGAGTCGACTTCCGCTTCAACGCCTGGGGCGAGAAGCACCACCCGTACGACGCCGACGACCGGATCAGCGGGCTGCTGCTCGACCGCCTCGGCGTGGAACGCATCCCCTCCGGCATGATCCTGGAGGGCGGGTCGATCACCGTCGACGGCGAGGGCACGCTCATCACCACCGAGCAGTGCCTGCTCCACCCCAACCGCAACCCCGGCATGAGCCGCGCCGAGATCGAGACCGAGCTGAAGGACAAGCTCGGCGTCAGCAAGGTCATCTGGCTGCCGTACGGCGGGCTGCTCGACACCGAGACGGACGGTCACGTCGACGGCGTCTGCGCGTTCGCCGCGCCCGGCCGGGTCGTCGTCTCCCTTCCCGACGACCCGGCGCACCCCGACCACGCCCGGATGCGCGCCAACCGCGCCGTCCTGGAGGCCAGCACCGACGCCCGCGGCCGCGCCCTGGAGATCGTCGACGTCCCGCAGACCGTGTACGCCGAGGTGGCGGGCGGCGAGGTCGAGGTGTCGTACCTCAACTACTACGTCGCGAACGGCGGCGTCGTCGTACCGGTGGCGGGCAGGCCCGAGCACCCCGGTGCCCCGGAGCACCTGGAGGACGAGGCCGCGCTCGCCGTGATCGCTTCGGCGCACCCCGGCCGCAAGGTCGTCGGCGTGCGGGCCGCCGCCATCGCGTACGGCGGCGGGGGAGTCCACTGCATCACCCAGCAGATCCCCGCCGCCCGCCCCAGCGCGTGACGACCGGGTGAGCGCCCCCATGACCACCGCGTCCTCGTACCGCGTCGGGAGCCGCCGCCGCGGCCGGCACCGGCGGCTCGTCGCCCAGGCCGCCGCCCTGGCCACGCTCGCCGCCCTCGCGGCGTGCGCCGGACCGCCCAGGAACGGCTCCGGCATCGCGTACTCCCTCTCCGCGGGCACCCCCCGCGCCAAGGGCGACATCGACTCCTTCACCTGGGCGCTGTACGCCGAACCGCCCACGCTCGACTACACGGTGGCGTTCGACTACCCGCAGAACATGGTGCTCTCCAACGTGTGCGAGAGCCTGATGCGCTGGACGCCGGGGCTCACCGTCGAACCGGGCCTGGCCCGACGGGCCACCCACCCCGACCCCACCACCTGGGTCTACGACCTGCGCCGGGGCGTGCGCTTCCACGACGGCAGGACGATGACCGCCGACGACGTGGTGTACAGCCTGCGGCGACAGCGCGACCCGGACAACGCCGCCGCGTGGGCACAGGTCTTCCAGAACGTCACCTCCGTTCGCAGGACCGGCGCGCTCCAGGTCACCGTCAAACTGAAGAAGCCCGACTCCCAGTTCCCCCAGTACATGGCGAGCGCCGCCGGAGTGGTCGCCTCCAAGGCCGGGGTCGAGGCGGCAGGACGGGACTACGGCACCTCCGGCGGGCTCGCCTGCACCGGCCCGTTCACCCTCGGCACCTGGCACAAGGGCCAGTCCGTCGAACTCGACCGCTTCGACCGCTACTGGGGACGCCCGGCCAAGTCGGGCAAGGTCGTCTTCCGCTTCCTGCCCGACGCGTCGGCCCGCACCAACGCCCTGCTCAGCGGGGAGGCCGACGGCGGCTATCTGATCCCGACGGAGAGTTACGCCCGGCTGCGCGGCAGCGGCGTCGGCAAGCTGTACTTCGGCGAGGGCCTGAGCACGGTCAACGTGGCCCTCACCAACATGCGGGGCGCGCTCGGCGACCTGCGCGTGCGGCGGGCGCTTTCGCTGGCCCTGGACCGCTCCGGCTTCGTCGAGGTCGGCCTCGGCGGTGCGGGCACCCCTACCGGCGCCCTCACCACCCGGGCCGCCTGGGCCGGGGCGCCGGAGCGGACCAGGAAGCGGGCCTTCGCCGGACTGCGGCCCGGCGCCCCCGACATCGCCCGGGCCAAGGCCCTGGTCAAGGCGGCGGGCGCCACCGGCAAGACCCTGACCGTCGCCACCAGCTCCGTCGGCCAGGACGTGTCGCTCCTCGCCACGGCCGTGCAGTCCGCGGGCACCCGCATCGGCCTCGACATCCGGCTCAAGTCCATCGCGCCCAACGCGTTCACCGCGCTGTTCACCGACCCCGGCGCCCGCAAGGGCATCGACATGTTCCCGCTCACGTACTACGACTCGATCACCGACCCGCTGGACCTCCTGACCAACTTCAAGACCGGCGCGTACCTGAACTTCGCCCGTCACAGCGACAAGGAGTACGACGCCCTCGTCGACCGGGCGAGCGCGGTCGACGACCCGGAGCGGCGCCTCGGCATCGAGGCGCGGATCCACCAGCGCGCCGCCCGGCGACTGCTGTGGATCCCCGTCGCGGAGTGGCCCACCGCCGTGTTCCTCAACAAGCGGATCACGGGCGCCCCCACGACCATCTCGTACCTGTACCACCCGTGGGCCGCCGTTGTGGGGGCCGCGAAATGACGGGCCACAGAAGGGAGTTGCCCTTCCTCAGATTCGCGGGGCGCCGACTCGCCGAGATGGCGGCCACCCTGCTCACGGCGTCGTTCGTGGTGTTCGGCGCGATGTATCTGGCACCGGGCAGCCCGGCGAGCTTTCTGCTCTCGGGCCGCTCGGCCTCACCGGAGGCCGTCGCGGCCATCAACGCCCAGTACCACCTCGACGATCCGTTCGCCGTACGGTACTTCGCCTGGCTCGGCGACGTCCTCCAGGGCGACTTCGGCCGGTCCATCACCTACCGCACCGACGTCTCCCGGCTCCTCGCCGACCGGCTGCCCACCACCCTGCTCCTCATCGCGATGGCCCTCACCGTGGTCGTCGCCGTCGGACTGCTCCTCGGCAGACTGGCCGCCGTCCGCGGCGGGTTCACCGACTCCGCGATCCTGCTCGCCACGACGTTCGCCGTCGGCACCCCGTCGTTCGTCGCGGCCGTCCTGCTCCAGGGCCTCTTCGCCGTGCGCCTCGGCTGGTTCCCGAGCGGCGGCGCGGGCGACGGACTCGCCGACACGCTCTGGCACCTGACGCTGCCCGCGATCGCCCTCGCCCTCTACCTGATCGGCATGCTCGCCCGCGTCACCCGCGCGGCCATGCTCGAAGCGCTCGGCAGCGAACACGTCACCGTGGCCCGCAGCCGGGGCGTGCCCGAACGCCAGGTCATCCGCCGCCATGTGTTCCGCAACTCCCTCGGCACCGTACTGACCACCGGTGGCCTGGTCGTCTCCACGCTCCTGGTCTGCACGATCCTCGTCGAGACCGCCTTCAGCGTCGGCGGCGTCGGCCAGCTCCTCGAACTGTCCACCACCACCAAGGACTTCCCGACCGTCCAGGCCATCTCCCTGATCATCGTGGCCCTGTTCATGGCCGTGAACCTGGTCGTCGACCTGCTCCTGCCGCTGGTCGACCCACGGCTCACCCTCGGCACCAGGGGGTCCGCCGCATGACCGCCGTCCTCACCCGCCGCCCCGGCCTGGCCCGGATCCGCGCCGCCGGTTCCCCGCTGCACCTGCTCTGCCTCGGCCTGGTCGCCCTCGTCGTCACCGCCGCCCTGCTCGCCCCCTGGGCGGCACCCCACGACCCGAACGCCGTCGACCTCGGCGGCGCGCTCGCCGGGCCCTCCGCCGACCACCCCCTCGGCGTGGACGCAGCGGGCCGCGACACCCTGTCCCGGCTGCTCATCGGCGCCCGCACGTCCCTGCTCGGCCCGCTCGGCGTGGTCGTCCTCTCCACCCTCGCCGGAGTCGCGATCGGCACGGCCGCGGCCTGGCGCGGCGGCTGGCTCGACTCCGTCCTGTCGCGCGGCACCGAACTCGTCTTCGCCTTCCCCGGCCTGCTCCTCGCGATCCTCGTCATCTCCGTGTACGGCGAGGGGCTCCTCGCCCCGGTCATCGCGCTCGGCGTCGCCTACCTCCCGTACGTCAGCCGCCTCACCCGCTCCCTGGTACTCGCCGAACGCGCCCGCCCCTACGTCAGCGCCTACCTCGTCCAGGGCCACACGGCCCCACAGATCTGCCTGCGCCACATCCTCCCCAACATCGCCCCCGTCGTCCTCGCCCAGGCCACCATCAACTTCGGCTACGCCCTCATGGACCTCGCCGGTCTCTCCTTCCTCGGACTCGGCGTGCCCCCGCTCACCCCCGACTGGGGCCGGATGGTCTTCGACGGCCAGACCGCCGTCCAGCACGGCTATCCGCTGTCCGCGATCCTGCCCTGCGTCCTCATCGTGCTGACCGTGGTCGCCTTCAACGTCGTCGGCGAACGCTGGGCCGACCGCGTCGCCAGGAGAGACCGATGAACACACCCGCCACGCCCACCGATCCGGGCGGCACGCCCACCGATTCAGGCGACACGCCCTCCGACCCGAGCGACACGCTCGACATCCGCGGCCTCCGCGTCACCCTGCCCGGCACCGCACGCCCCGTCCTCGACGGCGTCGACCTCACCGTCGCCGCAGGGGAGACCGTCGCCCTCGTCGGCGAGTCCGGCTCCGGCAAGACCCTCACCTCACGCAGCGCGCTGCGCCTGCTGCCGCCGGGCGCCACCGCCGAGGGCACCGTCCGCGTCGACGGCGACGACGTCCTCATGATGACGGGCGACCGGCTGCGGGCCCTGCGCACCGGCACCGTCGCCATGGTCTTCCAGGACCCGCGCGCCGCCCTCAACCCGCTGCGCCGCATCGGCGACTTCCTGACCGAAGGCGTCCGCGCGACCGGCGGGACGACCAGGGCCGACGCCACCGCCCGCGCCACCGAACTCCTCCAGGCCGTCGGCCTCGACGCCGCCGTCCTCAGCAAGTACCCGAGCCAGGTGTCCGGCGGCATGCTGCAACGCGTCATGATCGCCGCGGCCCTCATGGGCGACCCCGCCCTGCTCCTCGCCGACGAACCCACCACCGCCCTCGACGTCACCACCCAGGCCGAGGTCATCGCGCTCCTCGGCCGCCTGCGCGCCCGCTTCGGCACCGCGCTGCTCTTCGTCACGCACGACCTCGACCTGGCCGCCGCCATCAGCGACCGCGTCTACGTCATGTACGCGGGCCGGATCGCCGAACACGGCCCCGCGAAGGCCCTGTTCGCGAGCCCCCGGCACCCCTACACCGCGGCCCTCCTCGCCTCCACGCCCCGCCTGGAGAGCGCCGGGGACAGGCTCAAGGCCATCGACGGCCAGCCCCCGGACCTGCGCACGCCCCTGACCGGCTGCGCCTTCGCCGCCCGCTGCTCCCTCGCCACCGAGGTGTGCGACCAGCGGGTGCCCGCGCCCCGGCCCGCACCGGGACGGCCCGAGCACCGGGCCGCGTGCCACCACAGCGAACGGCTCGAAGGGAGCAGCGGTGACGAGTGACGCGACGGGAGCACCGGCGACGAGTGGCGTACAGGGAGCCCCGGTGACGGGCGATCCGAAGGGCGCACCGGTCCAGGGCGATCCGAAGGGCGCACCGGCCAAGGAAGATCCGAAGGGCGCACCGGCCAAGGCCGAACCGAAAGGCGCACCGGTCCACGGCGATGCGGCGGCGGCCGTGCCCGTCCTCGAAGTCCGTGGCCTGCGGCGCGTCTTCGGCGCCGTGCGTGCCGTGGACGACGTGTCCTTCGCCGTGCCCGAGGGCGGCTCCCTCGGCATCGTCGGGGAGTCCGGCTCCGGCAAGACCACGACGGCCCGCGTCATCGTGGGCCTGGAGCGGGCCGACGCCGGTGAGGTCCACGTGCGCGGCCGGTCCCGGGCCGACCGGGCGCGCGGCCGGGAACGCGGCCGTCAGCGGCGGCTCGCCCGGGCCCGCGAGGTCCAGATGGTGTTCCAGGACCCCTACCTCTCCCTCGACCCGAGGACGAGCGTCGAGGCCGTCCTGCGCGAGACCCTGCGCCTGCACTTCCCCCGCGCCGACCACACCCGGCGGGTGCGGGAACTCCTCGACCAGGTCGGACTCGGCACCCGTGCCGCCGACGCACTGCCCCGCCAGCTCTCCGGCGGCCAGCGCCAGCGCGTGGCCATCGCCCGCGCCCTGGCCGTGGAACCCGCCGTGCTCGTCCTCGACGAGGCCGTCGCCGCCCTCGACGTGTCCGTACAGGCGCAGATCCTCAACCTGCTCGCCGACATCCGGGAGCGCACCCCGATCGGCTACCTCTTCATCACCCACGACCTCGGCGTGGTCCGCCACGTCACGGACGACGTCATCGTGATGCGCCACGGCGCCGTCGTCGAGGCCGGGCCCACCGCCGCCGTGCTCGGCGCGCCCACGCACCCGTACACCCGGCTGCTCCTGGACTCCGTCCCGCACCCGGGCTGGGACCCGGAGCGGATCTCGGCGGCCCGCAGGGCCCTGTGACCCACCCGCACGACCCGCTCACCCCCCTTTTCCCTTACCCCTCTCCTTCCCCCACCCCGCGCCCTTCCCGGGCCGGTCGAAACAGGAGGCACCCGTGAACGACACCCCGGCACGCAGGACCGGCAGGCCGACCCCGAGCAGGCGCGCCTTCCTGATGACGGCGGGCGCCGTCGCGGCGGGCGCGGCCCTCACCGGGACCGCGGTCCGGGCCGGGGCCGAGCCCCGGTCGGACTTCGCCGTCCCGGCCGAGGACGCCCGCCACACCCGCACCTGGATGGCCTGGCCCGACAGCCGCGCCATCTGGGGCGGGGGCCTCGGCGGGGTCCAGGCGGACATCGCGCTGATCGCACGGACCGTCGCCCGCTACGAACCCGTCACGCTGTGCGCCAACCCGGCGAGCGCCGACCGCGCGCGGTCCCTGTGCGGCCCCTCGGTCACCGTCGTGACGTCCGTCCCGGTCGACGACTGCTGGATGCGCGACTCCGGGCCGGTCTTCCGCACCGACGGCGCCGGCGGCCTGGACGCCGTCGGGCTGCACTTCAACGGCTGGGGCGGCAAGCAGACCCATGCCAGGGACGCGCGGGTCGCCGAGCGGATCGCCGCGCTCGCCGGGGTGCCGTTCACCGGCGCGGGCCTGGTGGGCGAGGGCGGCGGCGTCGAGCAGGACGGCGCGGGCACCCTGATGGCGACCCGCAGCAGCCTCCTCAACAAGAACCGCAACCCCGGCATGTCCGAGGCACGCCTGACGGACGCCCTGTGCGACGCGTACGGCGCCGACAAGGTCATCTGGTTCGACGGCGTCTACGGCCAGGACATCACCGACGACCACGTCGACGCCACGTCCCGCTTCCTCGCCCCCGGCCGCGCGCTCGTCCAGATGCCCCTGGCCTCGGACGACGACGCGTACGCACGGGACGCCCGGGCCCAGTACCGGACCCTGTCCGCGTCCACCACCGCCACCGGGAAGCCCATCGAGGCGACCCGCCTCCAGGGCCCCGACTACGACCGGATCCGCTCCCGGAACCCGAACTTCCTCGCCTCCTACGCCAACTACTACGTGTGCAACGGCGCCGTCATCAGCGCCCACTTCGGCGACACCGCGGCCGACGCGGCGGCCAAGGCGACCCTCGCGCGGCTGCACCCCGGCCGGACCGTCGAACAGCTCGACATCGACCGCCTCGGCGCGGGCGGCGGCGGCATCCACTGCGTCACCCAGCAGCAGCCCGCGTAACAACCTGAACAGCAGCCTTGCGGGAGAGGTCTAGGCCCGGGCGATCCACACCGCGTAGCGTGACGCCCTGTGAAGATCTTTACCCCGGACCGGCGGTGCCCGTGGGCCGGGTGAGCGGTGCTGATGCCGCTCCCCGCGCCCGCGTCCCGCACGCACCGCCTCGCACGCAAGGCTGGAGCTCATGAAAATCCTCATCAGCGCCGACATGGAGGGCGCCACCGGCGTCACCTGGCCCGCCGACGTGCTGCCGGGCACGCCGCAGTGGGAGCGGTGCCGGTCGATGTTCACCTCGGACGTGAACGCCGCCGTGCTCGGGTTCTTCGACGGCGGTGCCGACGAGGTGATCGTCAACGAGGCGCACTGGACCATGCGCAACCTGCTCCTCGAACGGCTCGACGAGCGGGCCGAGATGCTCACCGGCAGGCACAAGTCCCTCTCCATGGTCGAGGGCGTCCAGCACGGCGACGTGGACGGCATCGCCTTCATCGGCTACCACGCGGGCGCCGGCATGGAGGGCGTCCTCGCGCACACGTATCTGGCCAACCAGATCACCGGCGTGTGGGTCGACGGCGTCCGCGCCAGCGAGGGCCTGCTCAACTCCCACGTCGTCGCGGAGTACGGCGTCCCGGTGGTCCTCGTCACCGGCGACGACCTGGCCTGCGAGGACGCCCTCGGCTACGCGCCGGGCGCGCTGAAGGTCGCCGTGAAGGACCACGTGTCGCGGTACGCGGCGGTGTGCCGCACCCCCGCGCGCACCGCCACCGACATCCGGGCCGCCGCCAAGGAGGCGGCCGCCCTCGCCGTGCGCCACGAGCCGGTGGCGGGCGGCCCGCACACCGTGGAGGTCGAGTTCGACGCGGAGCACCTGTCGATGGCCGCGACGGTGGTTCCGGGCGTGCGGCGCGTGGCGGAACGGAAGGTCGCCTACACGAGCGACACCATGTACGAAGGCATCCGCACGTTCAAGGCGGTCACCACGATCGCCTCCGCCGCTGTCGAGGAGCAGTATGGCTGAGCAGGTCGACCCGCAAGCACTGGACGAGGTCGTCCGGTTCACCTCGGACCTCATCCGCATCGACACCACCAACCGCGGCGACGGCGAGTGCCGCGAGCGCCCCGCCGCCGAGTACGCCGCCGAGCTGCTCGCCGGGGCGGGCCTGGAGCCCACGCTCCTGGAGCGCACGCCGGGCCGCACGAACGTCGTCGCCCGGATCGAGGGCACCGACCCGGCGGCGGACGCGCTGCTCGTCCACGGCCATCTGGACGTGGTCCCGGCCGAGGCCGCCGACTGGCGCGTGCACCCCTTCTCCGGCGAGATCGTCGACGGCGACGTGTGGGGGCGCGGCGCCATCGACATGAAGAACATGGACGCGATGATCCTCGCCGTCGTCCGCAACTGGCGGCGGGCGGGCGTGCGTCCGCGCCGGGACATCGTGATCGCCTTCACCGCCGACGAGGAGGCCAGCGCCCGCGACGGCTCCGGGTTCCTCGCCGACGAGCACGGGGATCTGTTCGAGGGCTGCACGGAGGGCATCAGCGAGTCCGGGGCGTTCACGTTCCACGACGGCCGGGGCAACCAGCTCTACCCGATCGCGGCGGGCGAGCGCGGCACCGGCTGGCTCAAACTCACCGCGCGCGGCACCGCGGGCCACGGCTCCAAGGTGAACCGCGACAACGCGGTCAGCAGGCTCGCCGCGGCCGTCACCCGCGTCGGGGAGCACCGCTGGCCGGTGCGGCTCACCCCGACGGTGCGGGCGGCCCTCGTCGAACTCGCCGGGATCTACGGCCTGGAGGCCGACCCGGACGCGCCCGCCTTCGACGTCGACGCCTTCATGGAGAAGCTCGGCCCCACCGCCGCCCTCGTCGAGCCCACGGTGCGCAACAGCGCCAACCCGACCATGCTCCAGTCCGGGTACAAGGTCAACGTGGTGCCCGGTGAGGCCACGGCCTATGTGGACGGCCGATATGTGCCCGGCGGCGAGGAAGAGTTCCGCGCCACCCTTGACCGGCTCACCGGACCGGACGTCGACTGGGAGTTCCACCACCGGGAGGTGGCGCTGCAGGCGCCGGTGGACACCCCCACGTACGCCAGGATGCGGGCGGCCGTCGAGGAGTTCGCGCCGGAGGGCCGGGTCCTTCCGTACTGCATGTCGGGAGGCACGGACGCCAAGCAGTTCTCGCGGCTCGGCATCCGCGGCTACGGCTTCTCGCCGCTGCGGACGCCGGAGGGCTTCGACTACCAGGCCCTCTTCCACGGAGTGGACGAGCGGGTGCCGGTCGAGGCGCTGCACTTCGGCACCCGGGTGCTCGACCGCTTCCTGCGCACGGCCTGACCGAGCTGTCGGGGGGAACGAACGACATGGCCCTTTGGGGGAGATGAACGACATGGCGAAGACCAAGCCGTACGGCTCGTGGCCGTCCCCGATCGACGCCGCGCTCGCCGCGGCCCACGACGGCCACCCCGCCTTCGTCGGCTTCGTGGGGGACGAGGCCTGGTGGACCGAGCCGCGGCCCACCGAGGGCGGGCGGCGGGCGCTGGTGCGGCGCCGCCCGGACGGGACCGAGGAGTCGGTGCTGCCCGCGCCCTGGAACGTCCGCAGCCGCGTCATCGAGTACGGCGGCCTGCCCTGGGCCGCCGTCGCACGGCCCGGGAATCCGCGCGGACCGCTCCTGGTGTTCGCCGACTTCACCGACCAGCGCCTGTACGCCCACGAGCCCGACGTCCCCGAGGCCGAGCCCAGACCCCTGACCCCGCTGTCCGGCGTCGGCGGCGGGCTTCGCCTCGCCGACCCGCGCATCCTCCTGGACCGCGGCGAGGTGTGGTGCGTCCTGGAGGAGTTCACCGGCGAGGGGCCCACCGACGTGCGGCGGGTCCTGGTCGCCGTACCGCTGGACGGCTCGGCGGCACAGGACCGGGCGGCGCTGCGGGAACTCTCCGACGGGCGGCACCGCTTCGTCACCGGGCCGCGGCTCTCCCCGGACGGCACCCGGGCCGCCTGGCTGGCCTGGGACCATCCGCGGATGCCGTGGGACGGCACGGAACTCCTGGTCGCCGACGTCGGCGCGGACGGCGTCCTCGCGGACGCCCGGGTGCTCGCGGGCGGCCCGGAGGAGTCGATCGCGCAGGCCGACTGGGCGCGGGACGGGCGGCTCCTCTACGCCAGCGACCGCTCCGGCTGGTGGAACCTGTACCGCGCCGAGCCCGACGGCACGACGAGCGCGCTCTGTCCGCGCGAGGAGGAGTTCGCCGGGCCCCTGTGGCAGCTCGGCCTCAGCTGGTTCGCGCCCCTGGACAGCGGCCTCGTCGCCGTCGTGCACGGCACCGGCGCCACCGCGCTCGGCATCCTCGACCCGGAGACCGGCGAGGTCGTCGACGCGGCGGGCCCCTGGTCGGAGTGGTCCGCCTCGCTCGCCGTCCACGGCACCCGCGTCGCCGGCATCGCCGCCAGCCCCCGCAGCGCCTACGAGGTCGTGGAGCTGGACACCCGCACCGGCAGGGCCCGTGTCATCGGCGCCGCGCACGACGACCCGGTCGACCCCACGTACTACCCCGAACCCCAGATCCGCACCTTCCTCGGCCCGGCCGGGCGCGAGATCCACGCCCACATCTACCCGCCGCACCACCCCGGCCACCTCGCCCCCGGCGACGAACTGCCGCCGTACGTGGTGTGGGCGCACGGCGGCCCCACCACCCGCGCCCCCCTTGTCCTCGACCTGGCCATCGCCTACTTCACGTCCCGTGGCATAGGCGTCGCCGAGGTCAACTACAGCGGCTCCACGGGGTACGGCCGGGCCTACCGCAACCGGCTGCGCGAGCAGTGGGGCATCGCCGACGTCGACGACTGCGCGGCCGTGGCGCTCGCGCTCGCCGACGAGGGCACCGCCGACCGCGCGCGGCTCGCGATCCGGGGCGGCAGCGCGGGCGGCTGGACCACGGCGGCCTCCCTGACCACGACCGACGTGTACGCCTGCGGCACCATCATCTACCCCGTCCTCGACCTCACCTCCTGGCAGGACGGCGAGACCCACGACTTCGAGTCGCGCTATCTGGAGACCCTGGTCGGCCCCTACGCCGAGGTGCCGGGCCGCTACGAGGAGCGCTCGCCCGCCCGCCACGCCGACCGCATCACCGCGCCGTTCCTGCTGCTCCAGGGCCTCGACGACGTGATCTGTCTGCCCGCGCAGTGCGAGCTGCTGCTCGCGCGGATGCAGCGGCGCGGGGTGCCGCACGCGTACATCGCCTTCGAGGGCGAGGGGCACGGGTTCCGGCGCGCCGACACCATGATCAGGGCCCTGGAGGCCGAACTCTCCCTGTACGCCCAGGTGTTCCGACTCGACCCGGCGGGTGGCAGACCCACGCTGGAGCTCACCAAGTGACCGGACCCGACAAGCCCGAGTCCGACGAGCCCGAGTCCGAGCAGCCCGGGGCCGAGGAGCCCGTGGCCGGTCCGAGGCTGACCGTGCCGCCGCTCCCGCCGCCGCCCGTGCCCGCGGTCACCATGCCGCCCCTGGTCCGGCCGCCCCGGCTCGTCCCCGGCGACCGGGTCGCCGTCGTCGCGCCGAGCGGGCCCGTGCCCGAGCACCGGCTCGAAGCGGGCCTCGACATCCTGCGCGGCTGGGGCCTTGAGCCCGTCGTAGCCCCCCACGTCCTGGACGTGCACCGGGAGTTCGACTACCTCGCGGGCGAGGACGCCGACCGCGCGCGGGACCTGGAGCGGGCCTGGCGCGACCCGTCGGTGGCGGGCGTGCTCTGCGCCCGCGGCGGCTACGGCGCCGCGCGGATGGTGGAGCTGATCGACTGGAACGCGCTGCGGGCCTTCCCGCCCAAGGTGTTCCTCGGGTTCAGCGACATCACCACGCTGCACGAGGCGTTCGCACGGCGCCTCGGGCTCGTCACCCTGCACGGCCCGATGGTGGCCGCGGCCGACTTCCTCAAGAACGCCCGCGCCCAGGAACACCTGCGGCTCACCCTGTTCCGGCCGGAGGCGGTGCAGGTCGTCGAATCGCCCGGGCGGCCCCTCGTCGGCGGCCGGGCCCGCGGCGTCACCTTCGGCGGCTGCCTGTCCCTGCTCGCCGCGGACGCCGGTGTGCCCGGGACGCGGGTGCCCGCACGGGGCGGGCTGCTGTGCCTGGAGGACACGGACGAGGAGCCGTACCGCCTCGACCGCTACCTCACGCAACTCCTGCGCGCCGGATGGCTCGACGGCGTCACGGGCGTCGCCCTCGGCTCCTGGGAGGAGTGCGGCCCCTACGACGCCGTGCGCGCGGTCCTGCGCGACCGCCTCGGGGGTCTCGGCGTGCCGATCGTGGAGGAGTTCGGATTCGGCCACTGCGAGGGGGCGCTGACGATCCCGTTCGGGGTGGCGGGGGAGCTGGACGCGGACACGGGGACGCTGCGCCTCGACACACCGGCGCTGGCGGAGCGCCCGGCCTGACGTCACCCGAATGGCCCACCCCGTCCCGCCCCCGGCGACACCCACCGCGCGGGATCCCGTACCACTGCCCATCCTGGACCCGGAGGAGCGGCCGACGCTCCGACGGAACGGAAGGGTCCAGACATGAGCCCCAAGAGCTCCACGGGCGGCTCGACGAGCCCCTCGAAGGGCGGCGTGGGTGCGCTGATGACGCCCGGCAGAGTGACCGTCGCGGTGATCGCCCTCCTCACGCTCGTCTTCATCTTCGAGAACACCCGCAGCACCAAGATCCGGCTCCTGATCCCGGAAGTCACCGTGCCGCTGTGGATGGCGCTGCTCGGCACCGGCCTGATCGGCGCCCTGTGCGGGGCGTTCTTCGTCAGCCGGCGCAAGTGACGGCGCCCTCGTCGCGGCGTCCGGCCGGGGTCGACCGCGTGCGGTGACCCCGCGGACCGCCGGGTAGCGTGGCCGGATGTCGCACACCCGGCCCGCCCCGCTCGCCGAAGGCCCCCGCGTGGGCATACGCCCCTACTCGTACGCGGACGCCGCCGAGTTCACCGCCCGGGCCCGGGAGAGCGGCGAACTGCACCGGCCCTGGCTGTTCCCGCCGACGACGGACGAGACCTACGCGGCGTACGCGCGCGTGCTCATCGAGGACCCCGGCAAGGCCGGTTTCCTCGTCTACGAGCGGGCCGACGGCGCCCTCGCCGGGTTCATCAACATCAACAACATCGTCGAGGGCGGCTTCCGGTGCGGGGCCCTCGGCTACGGCGCGTTCGCGCACGCCGCGGGGCGCGGGCTCATGGGGGAGGCGCTCGGGCTCGTCGTGCGCCACGCCTTCGGGGAACTGCGGCTGCACCGTCTGGAGATCAACGTCCAGCCGCGCAACACCGCCTCCATCACCCTCGCCCGCCGCGCGGGCTTCCGTCTCGAAGGGTTCTCACCTCGCTTCCTCTTCCTCGACGGCGCCTGGCGCGACCACCAGCGGTGGGCCCTCACCACCGAGATGATCACGGGCGACGCCCTCGGATGACGCGGTCCCGACCCGCGTCCCGTCGCCCGAGGGCGTCGGCCGGGACGGATCGCCGAAGGTCCGCGGCCGAGGGCCATTGAAAGCGGCCACGCGGGTCACGGAGGATGAGCGGCATGCGAACTGTTGTGATCATCGACGCGCCCTCCAACCTGGGACTGCGTCCGCCCGCCCCCGGCACCGTGCCCGGCTGCTACAAGCTCGCCGGAGCGCTGCGCGAGCGCGGCATCCTGCGCCGCCTCGACGCCGTGGAGGGCGGCGTCGTCGTACCGCCCCGCTATGACCGCGGCGCGTGGAAGGAGGGCGACGGCGTCTTCAACGCGGCCGCCATCGCCGCCTACACACCGAAGCTCGCCGACCGCATCGAGCGGCACGTCCGCGCCGGAGAGCTGCCCGTCGTCCTCGGCGGCGACTGCTCCATCCAGCTCGGCGCGTCCCTCGCGCTGCGCCGGATCGGACGCTTCGGCCTCGCCGCGATCGACGCCTCCGCCGACTTCCGCCACCCCGGCAACTCCGACCGCGTCGGCGCCGCGGGCGGCGAGGAGCTGGCCCTCGCCACCGGGCGCGGCCAGCGCGACCTCAGTGACCTCGAAGGGCTCAGCCCCTACCTGCGCGACGAGGACGTACGCCTCTTCGGGATGCGCGACGAGGACGAGGACCGCGTCGAACTCGGCGAGCTCGGCATACCGACCGTCACCGTCGGCGAACTGCGCCAGTGGGGCGCCGACGACGTGGCCCGCTCCGCCGTCCTCAGCCTGGAGAACGAGGCCCTGGAAGGCTTCTGGGTGCACCTCGACGCCGACGTGCTCGACCCCTCCGTGATGCCCGCCGTCGACAGCCCCGACGCGGACGGCCTGCACCCCGACGAACTCCTCGCGCTGCTGCGCCCGTTGGTGCGCTCCCCGCGCTGCGTCGGCCTCAACGTCACGATCTACGACCCCGACCTCGACCCGGACGGCACCGCGGGCGACGTCCTCACCGACGTGGTCGTGGCCGCCTTTGCGGAATCCTGACCCTTCCGTACGAAATCCGTGCGCAATCCTGACCGGCGAAGGCCCTGGCCGGAGCGGGGCCGAGCGTGTTCCATGGTCGACGAAGGGCCCGGGGGCGCGCAGCCTCCTTGAACTGGGGAGGACGCCTTGGCGACGACCGTGCGACGCGACACGACGACCCTGCCTGCGGCCGCGCTGGGACCGGAGAACCCACTGCCGCCGCTCAAGCCGCTGGACGCGGCGCACGGCCTCGACGACCGGGACCTGCAGGGGATGCCGCGCGACATGGCGCGGCAGCTCCGTTACGAACCGCTGCGGTCGGTGCTGCCCGCGCGCGTCCGCGACGGCTACGGCCGCGAGCGGACCCCCACGTCCTTCGACACCCTCGTCATCGAGAACGCCCGGCTGCGCGTCACCGTCCTGCCCGGCCTCGGCGGCCGGATCCACTCCCTCTTCCACAAGCCCACCGGGCGTGAACTCCTCTACCGCAACCCGGTGTTCCAGCCCGCCGACTTCGCCCTCAACGGCGCCTGGTACTCCGGCGGCATCGAGTGGAACATCGGTGCCACCGGCCACACGGCCCTGTCCTGCGCGCCCCTGCACGCCGCGCGCCTGACCGCGCCCGACGGCGGCGAGATGCTGCGCCTGTGGGAGTGGGAGCGGCTGCGCGACATTCCCTTCCAGGTCGACCTGTGGCTGCCGGAGGACTCCGACTTCCTGCACGTCGGCGTGCGGATCCGCAATCCCCACGAGCGGCCCGTGCCCGTCTACTGGTGGTCCAACATCGCCGTGCCCGAGGAGCGCCGGGTCCTCGCCCCCGCCGACGAGGCCTGGCACTACGGATACGCGCGCACCCTGCGGAAGGTGCCGGTGCCCGAGCACGACGGCGTGGACCGCACCCGCCCGCCGCGCGCCGAGTTCCCCGCCGACTACTTCTACGACGTCCCCGACGGGGCGCGCCGCTGGATCGCGGCCCTCGACGCCGACGGGCACGGTCTCGCGCAGACCTCCACGGCCCTGCTGCGCGGCCGCAAGCTCTTCGTGTGGGGCACCGGGGCGGGCGGGCGGCGCTGGCAGCGGTGGCTCACCGAGCCCGGCACCGGCGGCTATGCGGAGATCCAGGCGGGGCTCGCGCGCACCCAGCTGGAGCACGTACGCCTCGACGCGGAGAGCGAGTTCGCGTGGCTGGAGTCGTACGGGCCGCTCACCGCCGCCCCGGACGTCGTGCACGGCGCCGACTGGGCGGCGGCCCGCGGCGAGGCGCGGGCGCGGCTCGACCTGGCGCTGCCCGCCGAGGCCGTGGACGCCGCCTACGCGCGGTGGCGGCCCCACGCCGACGCCGAGCCGGGCGAGACGCTGGCCGCCGGGTCGGGGTGGGGCGCCCTCGAAGTCCTGCGCGGGCAGTACAAGTTGCCCGGCACGCCGTTCGCCGAGTCCACGCTCGGGCCCGAACAGGAGCCGTGGCTGGAGCTGTTGCACAGCGGGGCCGTGCCGGAGCCCCGGCGGGTCGGGCCGCCCGGGCCCACCCTGGTCGCCCCGCACTGGCGGGACATGCTGGAGACCGCGCCCGCACGCCCGCACGCCGAGTACCACCTCGGCGTCGCCCAGTGGCACGCCGGGGATCTCGCCCAGGCGGTCCGCAGCTGGGAGCGCGGCCTGGAACTCGCCCCGTCCCGCTGGCCGTTGCTCCGCTGCCTCGCCGTCGCCGATCAGGAGTCCGGCCATGTGGAGCGCGCCGCCGACCGGTACGCCGAGGCCTTCGACGACCTGTGCGCCGAGCGCCGCGACGACGGTGTGGTGTGGTCCGCAGCGACCGCGTCCCTCGGCCGCGAGGCCATCGGCGCGCTCGTGGCCGCGGGGCGCGCCGAGGCGGCCCGCGGCGTGTGGAACCGCCTCCATCCGCACACCCGGCGAACGGGCCGCTTCCGCCTGATCGAGGCCCAGCTGCTCCTCGCGGAGGGCGAACTCACCGCCGCCCGCGCCGTCTTCGACGAGGACTTCGAGGTGGCCGACCTGAGAGAGGCCGACGAGGTCATCGGCGAGGTGTGGGCGGCGGTGTCGGACGAGCCCCTGCCGGGGAGGTACGACTTCCGGATGCGGCCTTGAGGGGGCCTGTGGGGTGAGGAGCCTGCGAGGCGCGGGGCCTGTGAGGTGCGGGGCCTGTGGGGTGAGGAGGGTGTGCCCCGGCTGCGTGTGACCCAGGTCGGACCGTGCGGGGCCGGGTGTGCGCCTCGGTGGTTCACGTCGGCCCGCTCCGGCCGGTTCGCGCCCTCGGTGGCGCGCCCTCTCCCGTCCCGGTCCACCCCGGTGCGGTGCCGGGGCGACGGTGACGGGTGGGCGCTTTCGGTTCGGTCTGCGGGGTGAGGGTCAGCGGGGGGCGGGGGCGTTGCGGTCCACGTACTCGAAGACCGAGCCGTCGGGGTGCATCGCGATGAGGTTGCGTCCCGCGGGGGTCGGCACAGGTCCGGCGACGATGTGCGCGCCGGAGGCGGTGAGGGTCGCGTGCGCCTCGTCGACGTCCTTGACGGCGATGGTCGCGGCGACCTTGCGCAGCACCTCCAACTCCGCCTCAGGACCGCTCATGAGCAGAAAGCAGCCGACCGAGGCGACGGCCACGCCGCCCCGCTCGAAGCGCATCGCGGTGCTGCCCGTCAGCCGTTCGTAGAACGTGACGGACGCCTCCAAGTCGCTGACGCAGACACGCAGCACGGTTCCCAGGATCTCCATGGGGACGAGCCTAGTTGGCGCCGCGCGGACACGAGATCGTTTCCGGTTCTCGGGCATCCGGGGCCCGGAGCCGTTACGCGCCGCGGGCGCCGGGTACCCGTCCGCCCCGACCGCTTCGGACAGGAAGGACGAGGAGATGCCGGTCCAGGACAGGAACGCACCGCTGACGGACAGGACCCTGGGCGACGCCCTGTCGCAGGTCGTCCGCGACGCGGTGCACGAGTCCCTGCGGCAGACGGTGCGGCAGTCGCTGCGCGAGGAGCTGCGCCGGGAACTGCGCCACGAGTTGCGCGAGGAACTGCGCACGGAGGTCTCCGGGGTGGCGCGCAAGCAGCGCCGCAGGGCCGCCCTGTACGCGTCGTCCGGCGTCGCCGCCCTCTACGCGGGCGCGGGCGCCGCGCTCGCCCTCGGCCTGGTCATCGCCCTCGGCCTGCCGGGCTGGGCGGCCGCGCTGATCGTGACCGCGTTGCTCGCCGTGGCCGCCGTGGTGATGCGCAACGCGGCCCGGTCGCCGGGGAAGGCACCGGGGGCACGTGAGGCCCACAAGGCTCCGGCGGTCCCGGAGGCTCCGGCGGTCCCCGAGGCCTCGGTCGCTCCGGAGGCGTCGGCGAGCCACGCGGCCGCCGCTGCCGCCGATGCGCCCGCCGCCCCTGAGGTCCCCGCTGCGCCCAAGGCCCCCGCAGCCCCCGACGCGCCCGCACTCCCCACGCCGACCGGACCCCCGGCGGCGGCAGCGAACCCCCCGGCCGCCGCCCCGGCCACCCCGACGGCCCCGCCTCCGACAGCCCCGGCCCCGACAGCCCCGGCCCCGAACACCCCGACGGCGCCAGCACCCCCGACGGAGTCGGCAACCCCTGCGGGGCCCACGACCCCCGCAGGGCCCGCGACCCCCGCGCAGCCCGCACCCCCGACCTCCCCACCCACCCCCACCGCCGACTTCCCGACGGTCCCGCCGTCCCGCGCGCCCCTCAGGCCGCCCAACCCGCCCGCCTGATCACCTCCGCCGCGATGTCGCCCACCGTCCGGCCGTCCGTCGGCACACGGTGGGTGTCCGGCGGCACCAGCTCGTCGAGGTGCCGCGACATGAAGGCGCTGCGGCGCAGGTGCCGGTCCAGCTCGGAGCCCGACTCGCGTTCGGTGAGGCGCTGTTCGGCTGTGGCGTCGGTCGCCGTGAGCAGGATCCGGACGAGCCGGGGGCGGCCCAGGGCCTCCGTGAACAGCCACTCCTCGGAGGGCAGGACGCTCGCCGTGTTCGTGTAGACGAGGCGGCGGCAGCCGAGGTCGGCGTAGTTCGCCCAGAGGGCGGCGAGGTTGCGGCGGGTGAGCTGGGAGCGGTGCGGGTCGCCCGCGGGGGCGGGGTGGACCGCGTCCAGGAAGTCGCCCTCGATCAGGGCGTGGCCGATGTCGGCGGCCCGCAGCTGGGCCGCGATCTCCCAGCCGACGGAGGACTTGCCCACCCCCGAGCGTCCCCCGATCAGCACGACGTCCGGCCCGGCGGCGGGCCCTGTGTCTGGCCCCGCGTCCGATCCCGCGTCTGGCCCCGCGTCAGGCCCCGTGTCCGGCCCCGCGTCCAATCCCGCGTCCAATCCCGCGTCCGATCCCGTGTCCGGCCCCGCGTCCGATCCCGCGTCCGATCCCGTGTCCGGCCCCGCGTCCGATCCCGCGTCCGATCCCGTGTCCGGCCCCGCGTCCGATCCCGCGTCCCCGGCGGGCCCTGCCCCCTCGGCGGCCCCGACAGCCGTGGTGTCCCCGTTCGGCCCGGCATCCCTCATCGCGTCCATGACCGCCGAGCATGCCCGCGCCCCACCACCGCACGCGACCCGATATTCCACGCCCGATGTCCGCCGACGTCCGCCCCGACACGCATTGCCTCACACAGCCGCACGCCGCCTCACGCGACCCGGTACTCCTCCACGTCCGGCGTGCGCAGGCGCAGCCCGTGGCCGGTGCCGCCGCCCGGGCGGACCGTGCCTCCGGTCGGGTCGAGGACGCCGTCGAAGACGATCGACTCGACCCGGACGTGGTCGTGGAACCACTCGACGTGCCGCAGGTTCGGCACGCACGCCGCGACCGCCGCGTGCGCGTGCGGGGCGCCGCGCGCCGACACCTCCAGGCCGTGGGCCTCGGCGAGCGCGGCGGCGCGCAGCCACGCGGTGAGGCCGCCGCAGCGGGTGGCGTCGGCCTGGAGGCAGTCGACGGAGGGGATCATCCGGGCGAAGTAGGGGAGCCCGTGCCCGTACGCGCCGGCCGCGACATCGCAGACGAGGGCGTCGCGCAC
The DNA here is from genome assembly GCF_042677545.1 of Streptomyces sp. NPDC127108. Lineage (NCBI taxonomy): Bacteria > Bacillati > Actinomycetota > Actinomycetes > Kitasatosporales > Streptomycetaceae > Streptomyces > Streptomyces sp. NPDC127108. Next base: position 166,570 of record NZ_JBHXTE010000014.1, read on the forward strand.
CAGCGCGAGCCCCCGCAGGTCGTCGGAGGACACCGGCTCCTCGAACCAGCCCACGCCGTGCTCGGCGAGCACCCGGCCGATCCGTACCGCCTGCTTGCGGGTGTAGGCGCCACCCGCGTCGACGTACAACTCGGCCTGCCGCCCGATGACATCCCGGGCCCGCCGCACCCGCGACACGTCGCGCGCCGCGGCCCGCCCCCAGCTCTCGCCCACCTTGATCTTGACGCGCGGTATCCGCTGGCCGTGCACCCAGCCGTTGAGCTGGGCCGCCAGATGCGTGTCGTGGTACGTGGTGAAGCCGCCGCTGCCGTAGACCGGCACGTCGTCGCGGGCCGCGCCGACGAGACGGACCAGCGGGACCTCGAAGAGGCGGGCCTTGAGGTCCCACAGGGCGATGTCGAGGGCCGAGATCGCGCGGGCGGCGAGCCCCTCGCGGCCGGAGTCGCGCACCGCCTTGGTCAGCGCGTCGTGCGCGGCGGGGATGTCGAGGGCGTCGCGGCCCGCGAGGACGGGCGACAGCTGCTCCCGTACGAGGTCGACGGTGGCGGCGGGCGCGTAGGTCCAGCCGGTGCCGGTGACGTCGCCCGCGGAGACCTCGGCGACGACGATCGTCGTGGTGTCCCACGCGAACGTGCCGTCGGCCTCGGGGGCGTCCGCCGGGATCGTGTACGCCGACACCATGGGTGGTTCCACGCTGACGTATCCGGACTCGGCCATGGGGCACACGCCCTTCGCTGCGGTGTGCGGGCCGGGTAACCCGGCGGCGCGGCGGCAAACGGCGGGCGTTTCACCGTGCGCGGCCCCGGGCACGCGGGAGGTCCGTTCCGGAACACACCGGACGTACCGGACCACGCCGGAGGCACACTGTGAGCCGAACTGCCAGCCGACCGGACATCCTTGTCGTCGGTGCGGGCTTCGCGGGGTTCCAGGCCGCCCGCACCCTGTCGCGGCTGACCCGCGGCCGGGCCGACATCACCCTGCTCAACCCCACCGACTACTTCCTCTACCTGCCGCTCCTGCCCCAGGTCGCCGCGGGCGTCCTCGAACCGCGCCGCGTCACCGTGTCGCTCGCCGGCGCACTGCGCCACGTACGCCTCGTGCTCGGCGAGGCCGACGGCATCGACCTGACGCGGCGCACCGTGCACTACGCCGACCCCGAGGGCCAGGACGGCGAACTCTCCTACGACCGCCTGGTGCTGGCCGTCGGCAGCGTCAACAAGCTGCTGCCCGTGCCCGGCGTCGCCGAGCACGCGCACGGCTTCCGCGGGCTGCCCGAGGCCCTGTACCTGCGCGACCACGTGACACGGCAGATCGAGCTCGCCGCGGCCGCCGACGACCCCGCGGCGTGCCGGGCGCGCTGCACGTTCGTCGTGGCGGGCGCCGGCTACACGGGCGTCGAAGTCGCGGCGCACGGCGCGCTGTTCACCCGCTCCCTGGTGCGGCGGCAGCCGCTGCGGACCGGGATCGAGCCGCGCTGGGTGCTGCTCGACATCGCCCCGCGGGTCCTGCCCGAGCTCGACCGGCGGCTCTCCGGCACCGCGGACCGCGTGCTGCGGCGGCGCGGCGTGGAGGTCCGCACGGAGACGTCCGTGAAGGAGGCGACCCCCGGGGGTGTCCTCCTCTCCGACGGCGATCACCTGCCCACGCGCACCCTGCTGTGGTGCGTGGGCGTGCGACCCGACCCGCTCGTCGCCGGGATCGGCAGCCCGCTGGAGCGGGGTCGGCTGCTCGTCGACCCGTTCCTGAACGTGCCGGGCCACCCCGAGGTGTTCGCCTGCGGCGACGCGGCGGCCGTGCCCGACCTGACCGAGAAGGGGCAGTACACGGCGATGACCGCGCAGCACGCCTGGCGGCAGGGCAAGACCGCGGGCCACAACGTCGCCGCCTCCCTCGGCCTCGGCAAGCGGCGCTCCTACCGCCACCACGACCTCGGCTTCACCGTCGACCTCGGCGGCGTCAGCGGCGCCGCCAACCCGCTGGGCGTCCCGCTGTCCGGCCCCCTCGCCGGGGCCGTCACCCGCGGCTACCACCTGGCTGCGATGCCGGGCAACCGCGTCCGCGTCGCCGCCGACTGGCTCCTGGATGCCGTACTCCCGCGCCAGGGCGTGCAGCTGGGCCTCGTCCGGTCCTGGTCGGTGCCGCTGGACACGGCGTCACCGGAGACCGCGCGGGTGGCGGGGGCGCCGGAGCGGACGCGGGACGCCGCCGAGCGGGCCCCGGAGTAGCAAGGGCGGGCCCGCACTCCGGCGGTTTGGTCCGTGCCCGCGGGGTCACTCGGAACAGGAGGTGGCCATGACCCAGACGTCGAGAAAGCAGAGTGCCAACAAGAACAAGGCCGACGCCGACGACCTGCCCGGACCCGTCGCCGTGCTGCGCCGCGCGCGCGAGCAACTGGCGGAACTCACCGGTCTGACAGTCGAGTCCGTGTCGTCCTTCGAACGATCCGAAGAGGGCTGGGACCTGGCCGTCGAGGTGCTCGAACTGGTCCGCGTGCCGGACACGATGAGCCTGCTCGCGAGCTACGCCGTGACTCTCGACCCGAAGGGCGACCTGACCGGGTACCGGCGCGAGCGGCGCTACGAACGAGGGCGGGCCGACCCGCCCCGGCCGGGCGGCGGCTGACCCCCGCCCCACCGGACGGCGGCGGACCCGCCCCGGGCGCCCGCTCTGGTCTCCGTGACGGGCCACGCGCCCCCGACCTCTCAGCCAGCCCCGACACCCCCCGACATCCCCATAGGCAAGGAGGACCGGTCGGCATGACCGTCGTCCCAGCACAGCAGTCCGGCGGCGCAGGCGGCACCAGCGGCCTGTACGACGTCATCGAACTCATCCTGGACCGCGGACTCGTGATCGACGCCTTCGTCCGCGTCTCGCTCGTCGGCATCGAGATCCTGAAGATCGACGTGCGGGTCGTGGTCGCGAGCGTCGACACGTATCTGCGGTTCGCCGAGGCCTGCAACCGCCTCGACCTGGAGGCGGGCCCGCACAAGAGCCCCGGCCTGCCCGACCTCGTCGGCGAGATCACCGAGTCCGGCGCGCGCGGCAAGTCCAAGGGCGCGCTCTCCGGCGCCGCGGAGACCATCTCCGACGCCTTCCGGCAGGCCCGCGACGAAGGCCGCACCGAAGAGGAGCCCGCCCGGCCGCGCGCCCGGCGCGCACCGTCCCGCGGCCGGAAGGAGGAGCAGGAGTGACCACGTACATCTACGGCATCGCCGCCACCACGCACCCGGCCCTTCCCGAGGGCATGGGCGGCATCGGCGACCCCGCGCACAAGGTGCGCGTCGTCCGGCACGGCGACCTCGCCGCGCTCGTCTCCGACAGCCCCGAGGACCTGCGGCCCAAACGCCGCGACCTGCTCGCGCACCAGAGCGTCCTGGACGAGGCGGGCGCGGGCGGACCCGTGCTCCCGATGCGCTTCGGCAGCCTCGCGCAGGACGACGACGCCGTCATCGCGGTGCTCGCCGACCGGGCCGAGCACTACGAGGAGCGGCTGCGCGCCCTCGAAGGCAAGGCCGAGTACAACGTGAAGGCCGCCCACGACGAGCAGGCCGTCCTGCACCAGGTGCTCGCCGACAGCCCCGAACTGCGCGCCATGGTCGAGGCCAACCGGCGTGCGGGCGGCGGCAGTTACGAACAGAAGCTGCGCCTCGGCGAGCAGGTGACCGCGGCCGTGCGGGACCGGGAGGTGGGTGACGGCGCCGAGGTGCGGCGTGCCCTGGAGCCGTGCGCCGACTCCGTGAGCGCGGGGCCCGGGGGTACCGGCTGGCTCGCCAACCTGTCGTTCCTGGTGACCCGCGACAGCGCCGACGGATTCGTCGCCGCCGTCGAGGAACTGCGCCGCAGTCGGCCCCACCTGGAGCTGCGCGTGCACGGCCCGCTGCCCCCGTACAGCTTCGTCGACCCGGGCCCGGCCCGGCCCGCTGACGACGCGGCGGGCGTGGGCTGAGGCGGCGAGGTCGGCCATGGGACTCATCGGTGAACTGCTCGCCCTGCCGCTGGCCCCGGCCCGGGGCACCCTGTGGGTGCTCCGGCAGGTGGTGGCGGAGGCGGAGCGGCAGTACTACGACCCCTCGGCCATCACCCGGGAACTCGCCCTGCTCACCGAGCGGTTGGACGCCGGAGAGATCGACGAGGACGAGTTCGACCGCCGCGAGGACGAACTCCTCGCCCGTCTCGGCCACGGACCCGTCGGCGACGCGGCCCGGACGGACGACCGACCGCCGACACCGTCAGGGCAGTAGTGAGGACAAGGACGTCATGAATCGACTGGCAGTGGGCCTCGCCGTGGGCGCGGGCTACCTTCTCGGACGCACGAAGAAGGCGAAACTCGCCTTCGCCGTGGGCACGATGGTCGCGGGCCGCAGGCTGCAGCTGAGCCCCGGCGCGCTCGTCGGCGCGGTGACGCGGCAGCTGGAGAACAACCCGCAGTTCAAGGAGATCGGCGACCAGCTGAAGCAGGATCTGCGCGGAGTCGGCGAGGCGGCGACCGGCTCGCTGCTCGACCGGCAGCTCGAAGGCCTCGCCGACCGGCTGCACGACCGCACCCTGGACGTGCGCGACCGGCTTTCGGGGGTCACCCCCGACACGGATGCCGTGCCCGACGCTGAGGAGGCGTCAGGCAAGGCCAAGGACGCGGGCAAGAGTGCGGGCGGTGCAGCCAAGTCGGGTGCGCGGAAGGCGGGTTCGACGACGAAGAAGGCCACATCGGCCGCCCGGGGCGAACGCAGGACGGGCCCGGCACGCAAGGCGCAGTCCTCGCGCGGCACGGACAGCGCCCGCGGCTCGCAGCAGCGCGGCACGGGCCCGCAGCGGCGCACCGCGAAGAAGACCACCCGGGCCCGGGGAGGCAGCGATGACTGACACCCGTGAGCAGACCCGCGAGGACACCGGTAACGGCTCCCGCGACGGAGCCCCGAACATGCTGCGGTCTGCCGCTCACAGCCCGGCGGCGGACCGCCTGAAGGACGAGGCCAAGGCCTACGCGATGGCGCAGGCCGAGCGCGCCCTGATCGGGGTCGGCCGCAAGCTCGGCGAGACCACGGTCAAGCTCAACGACATCGCCGACGGCCGCAGCCCCGGCCTCGGCAAGCTCGCCCTGGAGGGCGGCCGCAAGCTCGCCCAGGGCAAGGGCCCGCTGCGCAGCGCCGTGGAACTGGGCGGCAGCCGCCTCAAGGACTCGGTCAAAGGTGCCGTGAAGAACCTCACCGGACGCCGCAAGAAGGGCGGGGGCGGCCAGAAGCCCACCGTCATCCTGGAGTACGTCGACGTCGGCGTGCCGGTGCGCGAGGCCTACGACCAGTGGACGCAGTTCCAGGAGTTCTCCACGTACGCCAAGGGCGTCAAGGGCGCCACCGCGGCGGGCGACACGGACTCCGACTGGCAGCTCAAGGTCTTCTGGTCCAGCCGCAGTTGGAAGGCGCACGTCACCGAGCAGGTGCCGGACCAGCGCATCTCCTGGACGTCGGAGGGCGCGAAGGGCACCACGAAGGGCGTCGTCACCTTCCATCCGCTCGGCGAGCAGCTGACCCGCGTCCTGCTCGTCATCGAGTACTACCCGAAGGGCCTGTTCGAGAAGACCGGAAACATCTGGCGCGCCCAGGGACGCCGGGTCCGACTCGACCTCAAGCACTTCGCCCGGCACCTGTCGATGCGCGGTGAGGCGAGCGACGGCTGGCGCGGCGAGATCCGCGACGGCGAGGTGGTGCGCGGCCACGACGAGGTGGTGGCGGACGAGGAGGAGTCCGCGGACGCGTACGAGGACGATGCGGAGGCCGAGGACGAGGGCCGGGGGGCGTACGAGGAGGAGGACGAGGACGACGAGGGGGCGTACGACGAGGTCGACGAGGACGAGCCCGACGAGCCCGACGAGCCCGACGAGGACGAGCGCGAGGCGGAGGACGAGGCCGACGTGGACCCGGAAGCGGCCGACGACGGCGAGGACAGGGCCGACGAGGACCCCGATGACGAGCTCGTCGCGGCCGACGGCGGCCGGAACCGCCGATGACGACCGCGAGCCGGTTGCCAGAGCCCTACCCGCAGGGCGGCGCGAACCTCGCCGACATCCTCGAACGCGTCCTGGACAAGGGCATCGTCATCGCGGGGGACATCCGGATCAACCTGCTCGACATCGAGCTCCTCACCATCAAGCTCCGCCTCGTCGTCGCCTCCGTGGAGCGCGCCAAGGAGATGGGCATCGACTGGTGGGAGGACGACCCGGCCCTGTCCAGCGGTGCGCGTCGGACCGCGCTCGCGCGGGAGAACGAGGAACTGCGGCGCCGTGTCGAGCAGTTGGAGTCGATGACGGAGGCGGAGGGCCTTGGCGCCCTCGAACGCGGTGGCGGGACCGCATCTGACGGCACGGGGAAAGACGGCCGAGGAGAACGTGAACGTGAACGATGACCTGCGCTATGTGTACGCCGTGTGCCGCCCGTTGGCCGCGCCGCTGCACGCCGACCTCATCGGCGTGGGCGGCGCGCCGCCGCGTCAGCTCGTCCACGAGGGCCTGGTGGCCGTCGTCAGCCCCGTCCCCGAACGGGACTTCGGGCGGGAGCCGCTGCGCGCACACCTGGAGGATCTGCACTGGCTGGCGGCGACGGCCCGCGCCCATCAGAACGTCGTCGCCGCCCTCGCGACCGTGACCTGTCCGCTGCCGCTGCGGCTCGCGACGGTCTTCCACGACGACAGCGGCGTACGCGCCATGCTGGAGGACGAGTCCGAGCGCCTGCACCGGATCCTGGACCGGATCGACGGCCATGTGGAGTGGGGCGTGAAGGTGTGGCTCGGCGCTTCGGCCGGCGACGGGGACGAGGGTGCGGACGGGGGCAGGGGCGCCGACGGGTCCGCCGCCTCGTCGCCCGCACGTGTGCCGAGGTCCGGGCGGGACTATCTGCGGTGCCGCCGGGCCGGGAACGCCGCGCGTGAGGAGGCCCTCGCGCGGGCCGAGGTGTTCACGCGCCGCCTGCACGGCGACCTCGCCCGGTACGCGGCCGACGCCCGGCTGCACCCCGTGCAGAGCGGGCCGCTCACCGACGCCGGTTCCGGCCGGAACATCCTCAACTCCGCCTATCTGGTGCCGCGTACGTGGTCCGAGGAGTTCCTGGAGCTGATCGGCCGCACGGAGGGCACCCGGCCGGGGCTGCGCGTGGAGGTGACCGGACCGTGGGCGGCGTACTCCTTCACGGACGACCCCGACGCGGGGGAGGGGCCGCACGGCGGGGAGGGCGCCGCACGCCAGGACGCGGGCGGGGCGCCGTGAGCGGGCGGGGCGCCGTGGGCACGTCGGCCGACCGCGTCCGGTCCGCGTCCGTCGAGCCGTTCGCGCGGCGGGAGATCGCGCTCGTCGACCTGCTCGACCGTCTCCTTGCCGGTGGCGTGGTCATCGCGGGCGACATCACCCTGCGCATCGCGGACGTCGACCTCGTCCGAATCGATCTGAAGGCGCTGATCAGCGCGGTCAACGCACAGGTGCCGTCGCCGTGGCCCACGGCCGACGTGCGGGAGGCGTCATGAGGAGGGGGCCGTCATGAGGAGCGAGCCCTCATGGAGCGGGGCTGTCACGAAGCGGGGCTGTCACGAAGCGGGGCCGTCATGAAGGGGGAGTCGTCATGAAGATGGACCTGGAACCGGACACCGTGGAGCGCGACCTCGTCGCCCTCGTCCTGACCGTCGTCGAGCTGTTGCGCGAGCTGATGGAGCGCCAGGCGATCCGCCGCTTCGAGTCCGGTGAGCTGACGGAGGATCAGGAGGAGCGGGTCGGGATGACGTTGATGCTCCTGGAGGACCGCATGACACGGCTCCGCGAGCGCTACGGACTGCGGCCCGAGGACCTGAACCTGGACCTCGGGCCCCTGGGCCCCCTGCTGCCCCGGGACTGAGCCACCGCCCGCCGCCCACTGTCCGACGCCCGCCGCCCCCTGCCACCCGACCGTCCCGCCCCGGGTCACCTCACACCCGGCAGAGCAACTCCCCGTGCAGCACCACGAACCAGCCGTCCTCCGCCCGCCCCCACTCCCGCCAGGCCGCCGCGACCGCCTCGAGCTGCCCCCGGTCGGCGTGCCCGGCCGCCGTCGCGCGCTCGGCGTACGCCGACGCCACCGTGCGGTCCGCCCACAGCCCGCTCCACCAGGCCCGCTCCTCGGGCGTGCTGTAGCACCAGGTGCCCGCCGACGCCGTGATCTCGGTGAACCCGGCCTCCCGCGCCCAGGACTTGAGGCGCCGCCCGGCGTCCGGCTCACCGCCGTTGGCGCGGGCGACCCGCCGGTACAGATCCAGCCAGTCGTCCAGGCCTGTCACCTGCGGGTACCAGGTCATCGCCGCGTAGTCGCTGTCGCGCACCGCGACGATCCCGCCCGGGCGGCACACCCGGCGCATCTCGCGCAGCGCCCGCACGGGATCGCCGACGTGCTGGAGCACCTGGTGGGCGTGCACGACGTCGAACGTGTCGTCGGGGTGGTCGAGGGCGTGCACGTCGGCGACGGCGAACGTCACGTTGTCCAGGCCGCGTTCGGTGGCCGTGGCGCGCGCCCGGTCGAGGATGTCGGGCGCGCGGTCGACGCCGGTGACGTGCCCGTCCGGGACGAGCGCGGCCAGGTCGGCGGTGATGGTGCCAGGGCCGCAGCCGACGTCCAGGATCCGCAGGTGCGGTCGGAGCGAATCGAGGAGGTAGGCCGCCGAGTTGGCGGCGGTGCGCCAGGTGTGGGAGCGCAGCACGGACTCGTGGTGTCCGTGCGTGTAGACGGCGGTTTCGGCGTGGGGCTGCTGCGGTGCTGACATGACGGCACTGTAAGCCGCTCGTGCCAGATGATGAGACCCCCGTCTCAATATCTGGTCGACAAGGGTCCGCGGCGGCTCGGTCACGTCGCCAGCGACGGCCGGTACACCGCCAGCGCCTCCGGCAGCTTGTCGAGCAGCAACTCGCCCTCCGCCGAGGAGAGTTCACCGTCGTAGGCGATCTTCGTGCCGGGCGCGAGGCCGTCGATGCGCAGGCGGCGCGGACGGGCCGTCGTCTGGACGGGAGAGCGCTCGACCGGAGCGGTCAGGGCCGCCGCGAGCAGCCGCGACCCGGGCCTGCGGCCGCCGTGCACGATGCGGACGTCGAGCAGTCCGTCGGCGAGGTCGAAGCGCCGCGTGGGCGCCGGACCCAGGCGGTTGTACACGCAGTTCCCGGCGAACAGCAGCCACAGCGGCCGCTCGGTCCCGCCGATCTCCGCGCGCAGCGGGTGCTGGTCGGAGCGCAGGACCCGCGCCGCGGCGAGCACGCCCGCGGGCCAGCCGCCGATCCGCGGCGACCACCGCTCCCGCTCGCGCACCAGCTCGGGATAGACGCCGAGGCTGAAGGTGTTGAGGAAGTGCCCGGAACCGGAGCGGGAGCGAAAGCGCCCCACGTCCACCGCCACGGCGTCGCCCACCTCCACGGCCCGGGCCAGCTCGCGGGGTCCCTCGACGCCGAGGTCGTACGCGAAGTGGTTGAGCGTGCCGCCGGGAAGCACCGCGAGCGGCACGCCGTGCCGCAGGGCCACCGAGGCGGCCGCGTTGACGGTGCCGTCGCCGCCGCACACCCCGAGGGCGCGGGCGCGGGCCGCCGCCTTGTCCAGCTCGGCCACGAGGCCGTCCGGCGCGCACGTCACCACCTCGGCGTGCGGCAGGACGTCGAGCAGCTCGCGCACCCGGTCGGAGGTCTTCGCGCCGCTGTTGGTGACCACGACGAGGCCGCGCCCGCCGGGCAGGGCGGGGGCCTCGGCGCGCGGCCGGCCGGGCAGCGGCAGCTGGGACCGGGTCGGCACCAGGCCGCGTACGGCGTACGCGGCACCCGCGCCCAGGGCGGCACCGGCGAGTACGTCGCTCGGGAAGTGCACGCCCGTGTAGACGCGGGACAGCGCGACGGCGCCCGCGAGCGGGGCGACGGCCGCGCCGAGCCGGGGCGACTCCAGGGCCACGCCGACGGCGAAGGCCGCCGCGGACGCGGCGTGCCCCGAGGGGAACGACGTGGTGACGGGCTGCCGCTTCAGCCTGCGCACGAGGGGCACCGGGTCCAGGACCGGCCGGGTCCGCCGCACCGAGCGCTTGCCGAGCGTGTTGATCGTCGCGGACGCCACCGCGAGCGACGCCACGCCCCGGGCCGCGGCGCGCTTGGCCCGCGGGCCCCGGGTCGCGGCGAGGACGCCCGCCGTGGCGAACCACAGCCGCCCGTGGTTCGCGGCGTGGCTGAGCCGCGGGAGCAGCCGGTCGGCGCCGGGCCAGTGCCGGGCGGCCACGGCGTCGAAGACCCGGCGGTCCAGCGCGATCAGCCGGTTCCTTGGCCCGCGGGCCGTGGGCAGGGGGCGGTGGGCATCTGAGGTCATATGTGTCGCGTACCCCCCGGCGGCGATCCGCAACGGATCGACCCGCCGAGGCGCTCCTGCGCCGCCCTGACGGCTCAGGGCCCGCGGGGCCCGCCGGGACCCCGGCCCGAGAATCCGTTTGCCGTCATCGAACACCGCCCCGGACAATCGCCCCCATGGGACATCTGGAAGCCGCGCACATCGAGTACTACCTGCCGGACGGGCGAGCGCTGCTCGGTGACGTCTCGTTCCGGGTGGGCGAGGGCGCGGCGGTGGCGCTGGTCGGGGCGAACGGCGCGGGCAAGACGACACTGCTCCGGCTCATCGCGGGGGAGCTGCAGCCGCACGGCGGCAGCGTGACGGTGAGCGGCGGTCTCGGTGTGATGCCCCAGTTCGTCGGCTCGGTCCGCGACGGCACCACCGTGCGCGACCTCCTCGTGTCCGTGGCGCAGCCCCGCATCCGCGAGGCCGCCCGGGCGGTCGACCGCGCCGAGCACGCCATCATGACGGTCGACGACGAGGCGGCCCAGCTCGGTTACGCGCAGGCGCTCTCCGACTGGGCGGAGGCCCGGGGGTACGAGGCCGAGACGCTGTGGGACATCTGCACGACGGCGGCGCTCGGCGTCCCCTACGACAAGGCCCAGTGGCGCGAGGTGCGCACGCTCTCCGGCGGCGAGCAGAAGCGCCTGGTCCTCGAAGCGCTGCTGCGCGGCACCGACGAGGTGCTGCTCCTGGACGAGCCCGACAACTACCTGGACGTCCCCGGCAAGCGCTGGCTGGAAGAGCGCCTGAAGGAGACCCGCAAGACCGTCCTGTTCGTCAGCCACGACCGGGAGCTCCTGGCCCGCTCCGCCGAGAAGATCGTGAGCGTGGAGCCGAGCCCCGGTGGCTCGGAGGTGTGGGTGCACGGCGCGGGCTTCGCGACGTACCACGAGGCGCGCCAGGAGCGCTTCGCCCGCTTCGAGGAGCTGCGCCGCCGCTGGGACGAGAAGCACGCCCAGCTCAAGAAGCTCGTCCTGGACATGCAGCAGTACGCCGCGCGCAGCGACGAGATGGCGTCGCGCTACCAGGCGGCGAAGACCCGGCTGCGCAAGTTCGAGGAGGCCGGACCGCCGCCCGAGCCGCCGCGCAAGCAGGAGATCACCATGCGCCTGCACGGCGGCCGCACCGGCGTCCGCGCCGTCACCTGCAAGAACCTCGAGCTGACCGGCCTGATGAAACCCTTCGACCTGGAGGTCTTCTACGGCGAGCGCGTCGCCGTCCTCGGCTCCAACGGCTCCGGCAAGTCGCACTTCCTGCGCCTTCTCGCGGGTGACGCCGACAACCCGGTGGCACACACGGGGGAGTGGAAGCTCGGCGCGCGCGTCGTGCCGGGACACTTCGCGCAGACCCACGCCCACCCGGAGCTGATCGGCCGCACCCTCCTCGACATCCTGTGGCGCGAGCACGCCAAGGACCGGGGCGCGGCGATGTCCCGGCTGCGTCGCTACGAACTCACCGGACAGGCCGAGCAGCGCTTCGAGAAGCTCTCCGGCGGCCAGCAGGCGCGCTTCCAGATCCTGCTCCTTGAGCTGGAGGGCGCCACTGCCCTGCTGCTCGACGAGCCCACCGACAACCTCGACCTGGAGTCGGCCGAGGCGTTGCAGGAGGGACTCGAGGCGTACGAGGGCACGGTGCTCGCCGTGACCCACGACCGCTGGTTCGCCCGTTCCTTCGACCGATACCTCGTCTTCGGCGCCGACGGCCGCGTTCGGGAGACCTCGGAGGCCGTATGGGACGAGCAAAGAGTGGAACGGGCCCGCTAGCGCGGCGGGTAGCGTGGTGAAACCACGCCGTACGCTGCGCAGTTGGAGAGACCGTGGCTGTCAGGACGACCTTTCGGACCAGTGATGTGGACGAGGCCCGGGAGGTGTTGGTAGCTGCCTACTACAGCAACTTCTTGGACGTGCTCGACCGGCAGCGGTCGTTCCGGGCCGAGTTCGCCATCGGGCGGCTCGGCGCGGTCACCGTCGGGGGCCTGCACTGCAACACCGATGTGCGGGTGCGCCTCGGGGAACTCGGGGCGTACCACGTCAACATCCCGCTCAGCGGCCACATGACCTGGCGCCAGGGCTCCGGCTCGTCCGTGCTCACCACGCCCGACAGCGCCGCCGTCTACCAGCCGTGCGGCGACACCGTCGTCGACCGCTGGTCGGGCGACTGCCGGGTGCTCGCCGTGAAGCTGGACCGGGTGGCCCTCGAGGAGAACCTGGAGACGCTGCTGGACCGGCCCACCCGCGGCCCGGTGTCGCTCGACCCGGGCTTCGACACCAGCCAGGGGCCCGGCCGGGGCTGGACCCGGCTCGTCCGCGCGGTCGCGGACGACCTCCTCGACGAGTCCGCGATGCTGAGCGGATCCCTCGTCGCCGCGCCCCTCCAGGAGGCGCTCCTGAACGGCCTGCTGCTCGCCACCGGACACCGCTACCGCGATCAACTCACCGACCCCGTCGCCCGGTTGCGGCCCGCACCGGTCAAGCGCGCCATGGACGCCGTCCAGCAGCGGCCCGAGCACCCCTTCACCGCCGCGACCCTCGCCGCCGAGGCCCGGGTCGGGGTGCGCTGGCTCCAGGAGGCCTTCCGCCGCTACGTGGGGATGTCCCCGATGGCGTACGTACGCGACGTACGGCTCCAGCGCGTACGGGACGAACTGCGCGCGGCCGTGCCCGACGAGCAGTGCGTGAGCGCCGTCGCGCACCGCTGGGGCTTCACCCACCTGGGCCGGTTCGCCGAGCAGTACCGGGCGCGCTTCGGGGAACTGCCGTCGCAGACGCTGCGCGGGTGAGCGCCCGGCGGCGTGCCGGTGCCGTGGCACGGGACGGTGTGTCGCGGTGCGTTATGCGGTGCGTTATTCGGACACTCGCCGCGTCGAGCGGATCGTGGGCCCGTGGGCGCCCGCCTAATGTGTCGCTGTGCCGGGTGGACCGGTCGCCGTCGCGGGAGCCCTAGCCTTCTTCCGGGGCGTCGGCCGTGGACGGAGACCCGGTGCTTCCGGCCCGGCGGACTCCGCCGGGCCGGCTCGGACCGCGGGCCCGGTCTTTCCCCCTCGGTACCCACGCGGTGCCATCGGGCCCGCCCCTTCCGGCCCCTTCTGGCCCTTTCTTTCTGGTTCTCGCGGTTCCTTCGGTCTTCACTGGACACAGACACAGACACAGACGCAGACGCAGATGCTGGACACAGACGCCCGAGACGGACCGGAGGCGGCATGAGCGCGACCGACACCACCCGACTGCTGCGGCACCACGGCCGGGCCGTCGACCTGTTCACCGACCGGGTGCACGCCGTCCGCGCCGACCAGTGGGACGCGCCGACGCCGTGCGCGGAGTGGACCGTACGGGACCTCCTCGGCCACCTCGTCGTCGAGCAGCTGTGGGTGCCGCCGCTGGTCCGCGACGGCGCCACCCTCGCGTCCGTCGGCGACAGCTTCGACGGCGACGTCCTCGGCCCCGACCCGGTCGCCTCCTGGGACACCGCGGCCGACGCGGCCCGCGCCGCGTTCGCCGGGCCCGGCGCCCTGGACCGCACCGTGCACCTCTCGTACGGCGAGACGCCCGCGGCCGACTACTGCGCCCAGATGGTCACCGACCTCGTCGTGCACGCCTGGGACCTGTCCCGGGCGATCGGCGCCGACGAGCACCTCCCGGACGACCTCGTCGCCGACGCCGTACGCGAAGTGACGCCGTACGCGGCCGAGTTGAGCAAGACCGGCCTGTTCGCCCCCGCCGTGCAGCCCCCGTCGGGGGCGGACGCGCAGACCGCGCTCCTGAACCTGCTGGGCCGAACGCCCTGACTGTCGGCCGACTTCGGCGGTCCCCCGGCCCCCGCCGCCCCGTTCAGCTCCCGGTCCTGCCGCCCCGCTCGACCGACAGGTCGCCGATGGTCATCATGAGGTCGCCGATGCTCACCATGCCGATGGGCCTGCCGTCCTCGACGACGGGCAGGCGGCGCACCGCGTGGGCCCGCATCAGGCCGAAGGCCTCCGACACCGCGTCGTCGGGGGCGACCACCACCGGGTTCGGCGTGCACACGGACTGCGCGCTGACCGTCAGCGGGTCCACGCCGTCGGCCACGGCGCGCAGGGTGATGTCCCGGTCGGTGAGCACCCCGAGGACCCGGCCGCCGCCCGTCACGACGACACCGCCGATGTCCTCGGCGCGCATCAGCTGCGCTGCCTCCACCAGCGACGCGTCGGGCCTGACCGTCGTCACTCCCGGTGTCATGACGTCCCTCACGTACCGCTCCATGGCGTTGAGCCCCCTTTGTTCCGGTCTCTCCGGTCCGTCCGGCCTCGCGGTCCGAGCCACCGCCGTCCGGGTGCCCATCCGGCGGGGGTTCTCACATCGAGGTGGGACGGCGCGCGGCCCCGGTGCGCACAGACGGGTGTTTGCCCCACGGCGCGCGGGGCAGGCGGAAAGGCAGTGCTTCGGACCGGAGGCACGTCCGTGGGAGCGGTTGTCGCTCGCCCCGGGTGTGCCCAGGTGTGATGAGCGCACGCCCTCCCACGGTGACCGTCCACACCAGGCACCGGCTCAAAGGGAGTTGCAGGCATCATGCGATCCGATGCGGCACGAGTTCAGGACACGACCCGCCACCACGGCGCGGTACGCCCCCCGCACCCCCCGTCCTCGCACCCCCAGCCCCCGCACCCTCAGCCCTCGCAACCCCAACCCGCGCGCCCGCAGCGGCCGCGGTCCAAGCGGCACCCGCACGACGACGCCCCCGACACCGCCGCGGCCTTCCGGCGGCTCTGCGAACTGCCCCACGGACCCGAGCGGGACGCCCTGCGCGAGGAGCTCGTACGGGCCTGGCTGCCCATGGCCGACCGGCTCGCGGGCCGCTTCCGCAACCGCGGCGAGGCCCTCGACGACCTGCGCCAGGTCGCCGCGCTCGGCCTGGTCAAGGCCGTCGACCGCTACGACCCGGAGCGCGGCAACGCCTTCGAGAGCTACGCCGTGCCGACCGTCACCGGCGAGATCAAGCGCCACTTCCGCGACCACATGTGGACCCTGCACGTGCCGCGCCGCGTGCAGGACCTGCGCAACCGCGTGCGGTTCGCCTGCCAGGACCTGACCCAGACCACCCCCGGACGCACCCCCAGCGTCGCCGAGATCGCCGAGCGGGCCGGGATGAGCGAGGAGGAGGCGGCGACCGGACTCGAAGCGCTCGACAGCTTCACCGCGCTGTCCCTGGACGCCGAACTGCCGGGCAGCGACGACGGCTACGCCCTGCGGGACACCCTCGGCGGCCCTGACCCCGCCCTCGACGTCGTCGTCGACCGCGAGTCCGTCAAACCCCGCCTCGCGCAACTGCCGGAACGTGAGCGGACCATCCTCTACCTGCGGTTCTTCCGCGACATGACACAGAGCCGCATCGCCGAGCACCTGGGCATCTCACAGATGCACGTGTCGCGCCTGATCAGCCGCTGCTGCGGGCGGATGCGCGAGGAGGTCCTCCGGGAGTCGACCCACCACGCGGCCGCCGCCCGGCGCGAGGAGCGGGCCCGCGCCGCCCGGGTCACCCCGAGCGCCGCATAGCCAGGGCGATGTGCCGGGACATCACATCCACGGCGCGCGCCTCCGCCATCGAGAACGCGAGGCGCGCGCCGGTCCTGAACAGACTCAGCACCCCCTCGACCGCGCTGCCCTGGCCCGACGCGATCGGCACGCACAACAGGGACGTGACATGCGCGCGCACCAGGACCGGGGCGCCGCTCGCGTCCCGGCCGAAGCCGTCCGGCGGATCCGGCCGCACCTGCAGCGTCGGCGCCCCGCAGCGCGCCGTCTCCATGACCAGCGGGCAGTCGGCCGGGTCCTGCGCGAGCACGTCGGCGACCGGGCCGCCCTCGGGGCCGAGCACGGTGCGCCGGCGCGGCCGCTGGGCGCCCTCGTCGGCGATCACCCAGTCGGCGAACCGGCCGTGCAGCACCTCGGGGACCCGGGCGAGCACCTGGGACGGGTCCCCGGCCGGCGCCGTGAGCAGGGTGACCGTCATGGCGTCCGCCAGTTCGAGGAGTTCGGCGTTCCGGGTCGCCTCGGCCAGGTCCGGCGTCCGCCCCCGCACGCTGCGGGGCAGCGGTTCCCGGGTGCCCGGCGGCTGCAGTACGACGAGGACGACCGTGCGGGGCTCGTTGCCGGGCCGCAGCGCGGTCAGCGTCGCCCGCACCGGCATCCGGGGCCGATGCTGCAGCCGGACCGTCAGGCTGCGGTCGCCCTCCCTGCGGGCCACCGCCGCGGCCTGCGAGCGGAACGCGGTCCGGTCGGACGGCGTCAGGAAACCGGCGAGCGGCCGCCCCGTCGCGTACCCGCCGAGCACCCCCGTGAGATCCACCGCCGCGCTGTTCAGCCGCCGCACCACGGTCTCGCCGTCGACCAGGGCGACCGGCAGCGGGAACCGCTGGAAGACGGTGCGCAGCAGCCTCTGTTCGTCCCGTACGGCCGTCGTGCCCGGCGCCGGGCCGTTCGCCTCGAGCCGCTCGAGACCGGGCCACAGCCGCTCCGCCACGTGGTCGAGCTCGAACAGCGCCGCGTCGAGCATGGTGCGCAGGTCACCGGAGGGAACCGTGCGCGAAGCCTTCAACTCCGCGACCCGGCGCACGAAGTCCGCCAGGTCCTCGCTGAAACGGTCGGTGTCCGCCATGCCTCGAACGTAGCGGCTGGGGCCGTTTTCCGGGGGTGTCACCGGGAACCCGAGGAAGAGGAAAGGAGATGCCTCAGACGCCGGAGACGACGAGGAGACGAGTCACCATGCCCATGCTGCTCGGAACGGACGGACCGGAATCCGCCCTGCCGGCGCGCAGGCTCTCGGAACTGGCCGAACAGGCGTTGCGCTGCACCGCCGAGTGCTGCGGCGCGGGCGCGACCGTCACCGAGGGCGGCCAGGTGCACCCGGCCGCCGTCACCCATCCCGACCTGTCCGGCCTCGTCTCGGCGCAGTTGCGCTCCGGCGACGGGCCGATCCCCGCTGCCCAGGAGCGGGGCGCGCCGGTGGACGCGGGGGATCTGCTGCACGACGACCGCTGGCCGGAGTACCGCGCGCTCGCCCTGGACTCCGGAGTCCGCGCGAGCGTCACGCTGCCCTTCAAGCGCTCCGGGCTCACCCTCACCCTCAGCCTGTTCAGCTTCCGCCCCGGGACCCTGGACGACGCGGGCTGCGGACCCGCGCAGGCGCTCGGGGACCTCGCGGCGGCGGGCCTGGTCCGCGACCGCCACTACCGCGCCGCGCTCACGGAACTCGACCACCTGGGCGAGGCGCTGCGCACCCGCCCCGTCGTCGACCAGGCGTGCGGCATCATCATGCACATCGTGACCTGCGACGCCGACCGCGCCTTCACTCTTCTGCGCCGCGTCTCCCAGCAGTCCAACCGCAAACTCGCCGAAGTGGCGGGGGCCCTGGTCGAGACGCGCGGCCGGGGGCTCGAGGCCGAGCTGACGGCAGTGGTGGACTGAGGCGCCGGGCCCGGCCCCCGGTCACCCGGCCGGAGGCCACACCGCGCGGATGACGCACCCCCACGCTCGAATGACCTCATGCGCACTTCCGTCCCGCACCTCGCCCTGACCCTCACCACCGCCGCACTCTGCACCCTCGCCGCCGCCCCGTCCGCGTACGCGGGAGACGCCACCGCCGAAGTGACCCCCAAGCACCTCGCCCCCGGCGAACAGATCACTGTCTCCGTGTCCTGCCCGGACACCGGCGGCACGCCCCCGCAGACCATGACCGCCAGCTCCCAGGCCTTCGAGCAGGGCAGCGTCCAGCTCCAGCGCGTGCAGAGCGGCCAGGGGCTCCCGAACGGACGGCAGCACGAGCAGAGCGACCCGTACGGCCTCACCGACCCGCAGGGAATCCAGCCCGACAGCGAGCCGGGCCTGGAGCCGGACCTCGGGACCGTACCGGGCGAGGAGTTCGACACCGGGACGGGAACGGACGCGGGAGCGGACATGGGCACGCGCGACGAGGTCGGGATCGGGGGCGGCGCCGCGAACACCGCGAACGCCGTGAAAGCTGCGAATGCCGAGCACGCCGAGCACGCCGAGCACGCCGTGAACGCCGAGAACGGGGACGACGCCGAGAACGCGGACGGTGCCGGGGCCGCCTACCAGGGCACGGCCCGCATCGCCGCCGCCGCGTCCTTCGAGGGCGGCGGCCCGAACGCCGTGGGCCCCGAGTCGCAGTGGGCCGTGGACGGCGTCTGCCACGACGACGGCCAGTGGAAGGCGACGTTCACCGTCACCCGTACCGCCCACACGCCCACCCATCGGCCCACCCACGAACCCACCCATACGGCCCCCGCCGCCCACGGCGTCCACGCCGGGCGTGACGGCGGCTTCACCGACTCCCCGGCGGCCCTCGCGGCGGGCGGCCTGCTGGTCAGCGGGGCCCTGGGCGCCGCCGTGCACCGGCTGCGCCGCGACCGGACGTCCGCCCGCTGACCGCCGGTCAGGTCAAGTGGCCGACCACCGGAAGGTGGAGCGGCGCCGCCGTGGGTACGCACACACCCGACGGCACACGAGAGGTCACGGGAGCGCACGGAGGTACCCATGCGGCGGACGGACCACGAGGGTCGCGGCCGCGTCCGGTACGGCCCGCCGCTGCCGGAGCCGGGGCTCCCGGTCCTCGCGGAGCTGACGGCCGTCCTCGCGTCCGCCGCGGGCCGCTCGCACGCCCAGGCGCCCGGCGGCGACCCGGCGCTGCTCGACGCGGCCTGCGGCTACTGGACCCGGCGCGGCCTGCCCGCCGAGCGCGACCACGTCGCCGCCGCCCCCGGCGCCGCGCCGTTGCTGCTCGCGCTCACCGCGGCCGTCGGCGGCGACGTCCTGCTCCCACGCCCGTGCGCCGCCTGGTGGGAGCCCCAAGTGCGCCTCCTCGGCCGGTCGGTGTACCACGTGCCGACGCCCGCCGAGTGCGGCGGCGTCCCCGATCCGTACGCCCTCCTGGAAACCGTCCGCCGGGTCCGCGCCGAGGGCGGCTCGCCGCGGCTGCTCGTGATGTCGGTCGCCGACGACCCGACGGCCACGGTGCCGCCGCCGGAGGTCGTGCACGAGGCCGTCGAGGCCGCGGCGGGCGCGGGCCTGCACATCGTCAGCGACGAGACCTGGCGCGACACCCTGCACCGCCCCCGCGAGACCGTCCTGGTCGGCCCCGCCGAGATGGCCCCCGAACGGGTCACCGTTGTCTGCGACCTGTCCGGCGCCTTCCTGCCGCCCGCCCTGCCCGCGGCCATCGCCCGGTTCCCCGCGGGCGGCCCCGCGGCGGCCCTGCGCGCCCGCGCCCTGGACGTCCTCACCGCGCTCGGCGCCGCCCCGGCCGCGCCGGTCGCCGCCGCGGCCGCGTACGCCCTGGGGGAGCCGGACGAGATCACCGCCCGCCTGACCGCCGCGACCCGGCTGCACGCGCGCGTGGCCGGGGCGCTGCGGCAGGCGGTCGTCGGGGCGGGCGGTTTCGCCCGGCCGCCGCGCGCGGGACGGCACCTGTACGCCGACCTCGGGCCGCTGCGGTCCGAGCTCGCCGCGCGCGGCGTGACCGACGCGCAGGAACTGGAGGACTTCCTGGGTACCCGCCTCGGCATGCCCGCACCCGGCGGCCACCGCTTCGGCGACGACATCGCCGCGCTGCGCGTCCGCCTGTCCACGGGGCCGTTCCTCGGGACGGACCCGGAGGAGCGGATGGCCGCGCTCGCCGCCCCCGACCCCCTGGAACTGCCGCACGTGGAACGGGCGTTGAACTCGTTCGAAGCGGCCTTCGACGATCTCCGTGCCGAAGCACAGCGATGGGAGCCTCCTCGGTGACGCAGCAGACGCAGCAGCAGCCACGGGACAGCGAACAGGCGGAGCAGACGCAGCCGGTCCGACGGGGCCGGGAGGCTCCGGAGAAGGGCGGCGGGGCGCCGCCGCGCGCGCTGCGGATCGGGGAGGCGCAGGACAGCGGGGGCGGGCTCGACGACGGTGAGGGCGGGCCGGAGGAGCGGGGCGCGCCAGACGGCGGGGGCCGGTCGGAGACACGGGACGCGCGAGGTGGCCGGGGCCGGATGGAGAGGCGGGTCGTGCAGGACGTGCGAGGTGACGGGGGCGGGCCGCAGGCGCGGGACGCGGCACGGTGTGGCGGGGGCGGGGCGGAGGCGCGGGGCGTAAGCGGTGGCGGTGGCGGGCCGCAGGCGCGGGGCGTGTGGGACGGGCGGGGCGTGCTGGGTGCGCCGGATGCGCGGGGCGCGCGGGATGTCCGGGGCGCGCGGGATGTCCGGCCCGGCGCCGCCCCGGTCGCGCCCCGCACCCCCGGCACCGTCCGGCTGTGGCCGAAGTCCTTCGCCGACCGGCTCACCGCGCCGCTGCCGGGCCTTCGGGCCTTCGCCAGGTTCGCCCGCGAAGGGGCGCTCCGGCCCCCGCCCGGGGCGCTCGCCGACATCCCGCGCCTGCCGTACGCACCGGGCCCGCTGCCCCGCGTCGACTCCCGCACGGTCGCGGTGACCTGGGTCGGGCACGCCAGCTGGGTGCTGCGCGTCGGCGGGCTCACCGTCCTCACCGACCCCGTCTGGTCCCGCAGGATCCTCGGCACCCCCGCCCGGGTCACGCCCGTCGGCGTCCCCTGGAGCGCGCTGCCCCGCGTCGACGCGGTGGTCATCAGCCACAACCACTACGACCACCTGGACGCGCCCACCCTCAGCAGGCTCCCGCGCGACACCCCCGTCCTCGTCCCCGCGGGCCTCGCCCGGTGGTTCACGCGCCGCCGCTTCACCCGCGTCGTCGAGCTCGACTGGTGGGAGGGCGCCGAACTCGGCGGCGTCCGCTTCGACTTCGTACCGGCGCACCACTGGTCCAAGCGGGGCCTGCGGGACACCTGCCGGAGCCTGTGGGGCGGCTGGGTGCTCACCGACGCGGACGGGCAGCGGGTGTACTTCGCCGGGGACACGGGGTACGGCCACTGGTTCGAGCGGATCGGGGAGCGCTACCCCGGGATCGACCTGGCGCTCCTTCCCATCGGGGCGTACGAGCCGCGCTGGTGGCTGCGGGACGTGCACTGCGACCCGGAGGAGGCGGTGCGGGCCGCGCTCGACGTGGGGGCGCGGCGGATGGCGCCCATGCACTGGGGCACGTTCCTGCTGTCGGCGGAGCCGGTCCTGGAGCCGCTGACGCGCGTACGGGACGCCTGGGCGGCGGCCGGGAGGGAGCGGGGGGACCTGTGGGACCTGCCGGTGGGCGGCTCCCGGGTGCTCTCCGGCTGAGAGGATCCGGCGCGTTCAGCGGGCCGTCGAGCGGGCCCGGCGGAGGCGGCGCCACGCCGTCGGGGCCAGGCTGATGACGACCGTGAGGCCGACGGCCAGGGCCACGCCCTGCCAGGGTTCCTCGAACAGGGAGCCGCCGAGAATGCCGATGAGCTGGTACGTCACGGCCCACGCCAGGCAGGCCGGGAGGTTGCCGCGGGCGAACCGGCGCAGCGGCAGCTTCGCGAGGAGACAGGCCAGCATCACCGGGAGGCGGCCCGCGGGGACCAGGCGCGACAGGACGAGCACCAGCACGCCGTGGTCCTCGAGCTTGTCCTGGGCCTGGGCGAGCCGCTCCTCCGGAGCCCGGTCCCGGATGGCCTCCAGCCAGCGCGAGCCGTTCCTCGACCGCATGCCGCGCTGCCCGAGCCAGTACAGGCCCATGTCCCCGCAGAACGCCGCGAGCGACGCCACCCCGAACACGATGAGCAGCGCGAACGGCGACGTGTCGGTCTGGTGGAAGGCCACCACCGCCGCCGAACTCACCAACGCGCCCGTCGGCACCACCGGCACCAGCGCGCCGAGCACCACCAGCAGGAACAGCGACGGATAGCCCACCGCCTGCTGGGTGGACTCCGGCGTCACCGTCGCCGCCGCGGCGAGGATCATCGAGCGACCTCCGGCCGTACGGACTCGCCGTGCCCGAGCCGGTGCACGGCGACGTCCGGCGCGCGGCGCGCCGCCTGACGTACGAACTCCTCACCCGGGCCGTGGAATTCGTGCGGCCGCACCGCGTCCATGCCGATCGGCCAGTACGTGCCGTAGTGCACCGGCACCGCGCTGCGCGGCGCGAGCCGCGCCAGGGCCTCGGCGGCACGGGCCGGATCCAGATGGCCGTGGCCGAGGTAGGGGCCCCAGCCGCCGACGGGGAGCAGCGCCACGTCGACGGGCCCCACCTCGTCGGCCATCGCGTCGAACAGGCCCGTGTCACCCGCGAAGTACGTGCGGGCGCGGCCCTCGACGACATAGCCGAGCGCGGGGGAGCGGTGCGGGCCCAGCGGCAGCCGACGGCCGTCGTGCAGGGCGGGCACGACGCGCACGGCGACGCCGCCGCTGCCGTTGCTCCCCACGGGGATCTCGTCGCCCGGCACGACCTCCGTGAACCGCAGGTGGGACAGCTTGCGCAGGCCCGGCACGGAGCGGGGGGCGCCGCGCGGGACGAGGACGTGCGTGCCCGGGGCCAGGCGGGCCAGGGAGGGCACGTGCAGATGGTCGGCGTGCAGGTGCGACAGCAGGACGACATCGGCGACGGCGGCCTGCGGGGGCGGGAGTGCGCCTCTGCGCCGGCGCAAGTGCGCGAGACGGCGCACGAACAGCGGATCGGTCAGCACGCGGGTGCCCGAGTC
The DNA here is from genome assembly GCF_042677545.1 of Streptomyces sp. NPDC127108. Lineage (NCBI taxonomy): Bacteria > Bacillati > Actinomycetota > Actinomycetes > Kitasatosporales > Streptomycetaceae > Streptomyces > Streptomyces sp. NPDC127108. The sequence goes on from NZ_JBHXTE010000014.1 coordinate 189,522, forward strand.
CTCCACCGTGCACGTGGCATGGCCCCACCAGGTGACCGTGACGTCGGCCCGCACCCGTTCCTCCTTCGTGTGACTGTCTCCGAGCCTACGGCCAGGAGTAGTGTCGACGGCTGACGCCAGAGGTGAGGGGGACGCCATGGGAGAAGCCGGCCGGGGGGCCGCACGCGCGGTGCGGGTCGCGGCGATCGCCAGCCTGACGCCCCTGGAGGAACTGGACGCCGACCCCTTCCTCGTGGACTCGCGCAGCCAGCACGCCATGTGCGCGAAGTGGGCTGCCGCCCAGGGGTACGTGGTGACCCGCGAGCTCGTCGTCCGCGGTCTGCGCGCCGACCACGCCGTCCTCTGGAACGACGTCGACGCCGGACTCGTCGACCTGTTCGTCGTCCCCTGCCGCCGCGTGCTCGAACTGGCCCTCCAGTCCGCCGACGAGTTCACCGCGGAGTGCGCGCGGCGCGGCGTGCGGATCGAGACCGCCGGGTTCGCGGAACCGGCCTACGACTCCGGGATGAAGGCGCGGGTGCATCGGAGGTTGTCTATGCCTACTGCTGGGTACGACGGCTGCTGACCCTGGCCCCTGGGCCCTCACCAACCCCGGCACCCCCGCCGCTCCGCGGCGCTCTTCCCCACCCACCCACCCGTGACTGTCGTCCCCGACTCACCCCCGTCAGCCACCCCGGCCGGTGACTCTCGCCGCCCCGTGCGCCCTGGCCGGCAACCCTCCCGCCGCTTCGCGGCGGTTGTCCCACCCGCCCGCCCGTGACACTCGTCCCCGGGTGGCCCCCGTACGGCCGCCCCGGCCGGTGACTCTCGCCGCCCCGTGCGCCCTGGCCGGCAACCCTCCCGCCGCTTCGCGGCGGTTGTCCCACCCGCCCGCCCGTGACACTCG
>NZ_JBHXTE010000015.1:0-187519 GCF_042677545.1 Streptomyces sp. NPDC127108
CGCCACCGGACATGATGTCCAGTAGACGGGGTATCAACATATCTGGCGTTGACTTTTGGCACGCTGTTGAGTTCTCAAGGAACGGACGCTTCCTTTGTACTCACCCTCGCGGGCTTTCCTCCGGGCGCTTCCCTTCGGTGTTTCTTTTGTTCTTGCGTTTCCGACTCTATCAGATCTTTCCGGCTTCCCGTTCCGACCCGATTTCCTCGGTGCTTTCCGGCCTTTCGGCCTTCCGGCGATGTTGACTCTATCAGATCCTTTCGGGCCTGATTCCCAGTCAACCGGGGTTGTCCTCGCGGCTGTTGGGCCGTTCCGACGTCTCAAACTTTAGCGGATTCTCCCGGCAGTTCCTAATCGGGCCGTTTCCGGTCGCGACAAGATCAGGGAAATGAATTCGGGCGTGCCGAAATCATCCCCGGAGGGAGATCGTGCAGGTGGTTTGAGTGGCCGCGTGAGCGGCGGGAGTTGCTGTCGCAGAACCGTTACGGCTCGGCGGCAACCCGAAGAACCTTACGGATCGGGCAGACGACTGTCAACCCGCGCCGGTCGGAGGCTCAGCACCCCTCTATAGAGAGGGAGCCGAGGGTCAGTCGAGGTCGGTGAGGCGGCCGCCCGCGTCCGGCTGGGCGTGCTCGACCCGGCGGAGGAGTCGGGTGAGGACCTCGCCGAGTACGCCGCGTTCCACGGGGGTGAGGTCCTGGAGGAGGTCGTCCTCGAAGACCGTGGCGAGGCGCATCGCCTCCAGCCACTTCTCCCTGCCCTCCGCGGTCAGCTCGACGATGACGCGTACCCGGTTGTTCTCGTCGCGCTCGCGCGTGACGAGGCCTTCGCTGACCATGCGGTCGATCCGGTGGGTCATCGCGGCGGGTGTGAGGCCGAGGCGCTTGGCCAGGTCGCCGGGGCCCATTTGATACGGGGCGCCGGACAGGACCAGGGCCTTGAGGACCTCCCACTCGGCGTTGCTGATGCCGAGGGTCGCGGTCTGGCGGCCGTAGGCGACGTTCATGCGGCGGTTGAGGCGGCCGAGGGCCGAGACGATCTTCTCGACCTGGGGGTCGAGGCCCTGGAACTCCCGCTGGTAGGCGGCGATCTGCTCTTCGAGTGTCGGCTCTGTGGGGCCGGGGGTATCGCCCATGGCCGCAGTATGGCACGGGGCCGCTTGCCGTCGAAGTCCTTCGGTGTGTATTGTTTAGATCCTAACTTTAGCTTCGAAGTCTTCAGTCCTAAGGCAGGTGAAAGTGAACAAGGCGATGGGCGCTGCGATGGGCCGGATCCACGTGGGCAACGCGCTGAGTGCGTTCGGTCTGGGTTTTACCGTCCCCTTCTTGTACGTGTACGTGGCGCAGGTCCGGGATCTCGGCGCGGTGACCGCGGGCCTCGTGCTCGCCGCGTTCGCCGTGGCCGCGCTGATCGTCCTGCCCTTCTCGGGCCGGGCGATCGACCGGCGCGGACCACTGCCCGTGCTCATCGCCGCACTGTCCACCGCCGCTGTCGGCGCGCTCAGCCTGGGTCTGTCCACCAGCGCCCCGTTCGTGCTGCTCTCGGCCGGCGCGCTCGGCGCGGGTCAGGCCGTGATGCAGCCGGCGCTCGCCACGATGATCGTGGAGTGCTCCACGCCCGCGACCCGCACGCGTGCCTTCGCCATGCAGTTCTTCCTGCAGAACCTGGGCCTCGGCATCGGCGGCCTCATCGGCGGCCAGATCGTGAAGCACGAGCGGCCGGGTGACTTCACCCTTCTGTTCGCCATCGAGACCGTGATCTTCCTGGTGCTCATCGGCGTCATGCTGACGGCTCGGATACCTCGCTCGGCGCGCATCGCGGACGCCACGCCCCAGGCCGGCGGCAGCATCAGGGACGTATTCCGCAACCGCGTGATGCTGCAGCTGTGCGTCCTCGGCTTCGTGCTGTTCTTCGCCTGCTACGGCCAGTTCGAGTCGGGCCTCTCGGCGTACGGCGTCGAGGCCGCCGGGATATCCCCGTCCACGCTCGGCATCGCCCTGGCCGCCAACACCGGCGCCATCGTGATCGCGCAGTTCGCCGTCCTGCGGTTCGTCGAGCGCCGCAAGCGCTCGCAGGTGATCGCCGCCGTCGGCCTCATCTGGGCCGTGGCCTGGATAGCCGCCGGATACGCGGGGCTCGGGCACGGCAGCCAGGCCATGGCGACCGCCGCGTTCATCTCGACGTACGCGCTCTTCGGACTCGGCGAGACGATGCTCGCGCCGACCGTCGCACCGCTGGTCGCCGACCTCGCGCCGGAGTCCATGGTCGGGCGGTACAACTCCGCCTTCGCGCTGGTCAAGCAGCTCGCGCTCGCGGTCGGTCCGGCCGTGGGCGGGCCGATGGGCGCCACGCTGCACGCTCCGTACATCGTGACGTTCCTGCTCTTCTCGCTCGGCATCACGGTGCTCGGGCTGCGCCTCGGCCGACACCTCAGCCCGGCGCAGAACCACCCGCACCTGCAGAAGAGCCGCGTGGTGGCGCAGGGAGCGCCGGACGCCCCGGAGACCGTGAGCGCCCACTCCTAGGAGTGGGGTCCGCGGAATCGCCGGCTACGCGCGCGGGAGCGCGAACTCGCACCAGACCGCCTTGCCGCCCCCGGGCGTGCGCCGTGAGCCCCAGTTCGAGGCGATCGTGGCGACGATGGCGATGCCCCGGCCCGCCTCGTCGGCGGGCTCGGCTCGGCGGCGGCGCGGCAGGTGGTCGTCGCCGTCGGTGACCTCGATGATCAGGCGGCGGTCGGTGCGGCGCAGGCGCAGCCGCATTGGTGGGGTGCCGTGCTGCAGGGAGTTCGCGACGAGTTCGCTGGCCGCGAGGACACCCAGGTCGTGCAGTTCGGGCGGGAAGCGCCAGCTGGCGAGGACGCCGGTGGCGAAGGCCCGCGCGCGGGGCGCGGCCTCCACTCCGCCGAGGAGTTCGAGCGCGGCGTTGCGGAACAGGTCCGCGTGCACGCCCGTGCGGGCGGGCTGCTGCAGGACGAGGACCGCCACGTCGTCGTCGTGGTCGGCGGTCACGCCCAGGGCACGGATCAGGCGGTCGCACACCACCTGGGGCGTACCGGTGGCCCCGGCCAGGGCCCGCTCCAGAGCGGCCACGCCCTCGTCGATGTCCTCGCTGCGGCGCTCGACCAGGCCGTCCGTGTAGAGCACGGCGGTGGAGCCGGGGCCGAGCGGCAGAGAGCCGGAGGCGTGCAGCCAGCCGCCGGTGCCCAGCGGCGGGCCCGTGGGCTCGTCGGCGCGGTGGATCGTGCCGTTCTCGTCGCGTACGAGGATCGGCAGGTGGCCCGCGGAGGCGTACGCGAGGCTGCCCTCGTTCGGGTCGTGGACCGCGTACACACAGGTCGCGATCTGGCTGGCGTCGATCTCCGAGGCGAGGCCGTCCAGGAGCTGGAGGACCTCGTGCGGCGGCAGGTCGAGGCGGGCGTACGCGCGCACGGCCGTGCGCAGCTGGCCCATGACGGCCGCCGCGCGCACCCCGCGGCCCATGACGTCGCCGATGACCAGGGCGGTGCGGCCGCCGCCGAGGGTGATCACGTCGTACCAGTCGCCGCCGACCGCAGCGTCCGTTCCGCCCGGTTGGTACGTGGCGGCGATGCGCAGGTCGTCGGGCTGCTCCAACTCCTGGGGCAGCAGTGAGCGTTGCAGCGTCACGGCCGTCTCGCGCTGGGTGCGCTCGCTGGCGCGCAGGCGTTCGGCGGCCTCGGCGTGGTCGGTGACGTCGGCGGCGAAGACGAGCACACCGCCCTCGCCGTCGCCCGCGGGCCCGCCGAGGGACAGCGGCACGGGCGTGCACGTGAAGGTGTAGGAACGGCCGCCGGGCGCCTTGCGGGACTTGACCGTGCGCGGCTTGGCGCTGCGCAGGACCTGGTCGAGGAGCGGCAGCAGGCCGACCGCGTCCAGCTCGGGCAGCGCCTCGCGCGCGGGCGCGCCCACGGGGCGGTCGCCGAACGCCGTGGTGTAGGCGTCGTTGACGTACGCGATGCGGTGGTCGGCGCCGTGCACGAGCGCGACGAGGGCGGGGATGCGGTCGAGGACCTCACGGGCCGGGAGTTCGTCGACCCCGGCGGGCGTGTCCTCGAGGCTCCGCGTGTCCGCGAGGCGCTCGGCGCGAGCCGCCTCGACCCGGGCCGCGGGGACGGAGCTCTCGCCCAGCTGTGCCGGGGAACCGCCGGCTTTGGTGCGCGCCGCGGCGCGGCGCTGTGTTCCGGGGAGCCGGGCGCTCCAGCGCGTGAAGTTCACTGCGGTAGGCCTCGTGGTGTCGCTTCTGGATCGGGCGGGGGTGTGCGGCCGGGGGTCCGGCCGGTGGCGCGGCGGCTGTGGGCGCCGCCTCCCGGGAAGACACAGCATGGCGTGGAGCGGACGTTTTCTCTTGGGCGTGCCCGTCTTGGGCGTGCCCGCCCATCATGGTCACACGTCCAGTCTGGCCGACGGGACTGACATCCGTCAGACGCCGGACCCGCCCGGGCAGTTCCTGTCGGAGGTCTCGGAGGTCTCAGGGGTCATCGGGACTCCTTCGGGCGCTCGCCCCCGGCCGCGAGTTCGAACTCGGCACGCGGGTGTTCGAGCGACCCCAGGGAGACGATCTCGCGTTTGAACAAGCCGGACAGGATCCATTCGGCGAGCACGCGGGACTTGCGGTTGAGGGTGGGCACCCGGCTGAGGTGGTAGACGCGGTGCATGAACCAGGCAGGGTAGCCCTTCAGCTTGCGTCCGTAGACGTGTGCGACACCTTTGTGCAGTCCCAGGGACGCCACCGAGCCGACGTACTTGTGCGCGTACTCCTGGAGGGGCTTGTGGCGCACGCTCGCGGCGATGTTGTCGCCGAGGACCTTGGCCTGGCGCACGGCGTGCTGAGCGTTGGGGGCGCATTCCTTGCCGGGCTCGTCGGCGGTGACGTCGGGGACGGCGGCGGCGTCGCCCGCGCCCCACGCGTGCGGCGCGCCGTCTACGGCCAGCTCGGCGGTGCACTTCAGGCGGCCGCGTTCGTTCAAGGGCAGGTCGGTGGCGGCGAGCAGGGGGTGCGGTTTGACGCCCGCGGTCCACACGACGGTGCGGGTGGGGAAGCGGGCGCCGTCGTCGAGCACGGCGACGCGGTCCTCGCAGGACTCCAGGCGGGTCTCCAGGCGTACGTCGATGTTGCGTTTGCGCAGCTGGCTGACCGCGTACTTGCCCATCTCCGCGCCGACCTCGGGCAGGATCCGCCCGGACGCCTCGACGAGGATCCACTTCATGTCCTCGGCCTTGACGTTGTGGTAGTACCGCGCGGCGTAGCGGGCCATGTCCTCCAGTTCGCCGAGCGCCTCCACGCCCGCGTACCCGCCGCCCACGAAGACGAAGGTCAGGGCGGCGTCGCGGACGGCCGGGTCGCGGGTGGAGGAGGCGATGTCCATCTGCTCGATGACGTGGTTGCGCAGCCCGATGGCCTCCTCGACGGTCTTGAAGCCGATGCCGTAGTCGGCGAGGCCGGGGACCGGCAGGGTGCGGGAGATCGAGCCGGGCGCGAGGACCAGTTCGTCGTACGTGATGTCGAGCGGGCCCGCGCCCTCCTCGACGGTGGCGAGCGTGGTGAACGACGCGGTGCGCTTGGCGTGGTCGACGGACCGCACCTCGCCGACGATCACCCGGCATTTGTCGAGAACCCGGCGCAGCGGTACGACGACATGGCGCGGTGAGATCGAACCGGCCGCCGCCTCGGGCAGGAACGGCTGATACGTCATATAAGGATCTGGCGAGATCACGACGATCTCCACCGCGCCCTGCTTGAGCTCCGGCTTCAGTTTCCGCTGGAGGTGCAGCGCGGTGTACATCCCGACGTAGCCACCACCGACAACGAGAATGCGCACAGGTTCCGTCACCATCCCATGACGCACCCGCACTTCGTGTTTGTCCACAGGCTCGACAATTTGTATGACAGGAAGTCGCTGTCGGCGCCGCGCCGCCCAGCCGTCGGGGCTGATGGAATGTGCGCAGGTCAGAGAGGGCTGGCAGGGTGGTGGCGTGGGGGGCAATCGGGTGGGAAACGGTGCGTACTCCGATCGGGGGGCTCCTTGTGCGGAACCCACCCCTTCTGAATTGACTCTGGCTCAACTATGTTCGTGTGACGTCGGGGTGTCGGGGGATGCGCTCGTCGGGTCCGGTTTGCCGGACTCGTGGAGGAGCTTCACCCGCACGCCGGTCATCGATGGCGGGGAGTGTCTCCGGGGGGAGACGTCATTACCGGGGGAACGTATATGCACATTCAGGACTCTCACTGGACTTCCGCGACCGCGTCGGCAGCTGCCGTCGCCACGGGCGGAAACGGCCGCGACCTGGCAGACGGAGCGCGTTCGACACCGCTGCGCGTGGACGCGCAGCGGAATCTCGAACACGTGCTGCGCGCGGCGCGTGAGGTATTCGGAGAGCTGGGGTACGGCGCACCGATGGAGGACGTGGCTCGCCGCGCCCGCGTCGGTGTGGGAACGGTCTACCGCCGCTTCCCCAGCAAGGACGTACTGGTGCGACGGATAGCCGAGGAGGAGACCTCCCGGCTGACGGAACAGGCCCGGGCGGCGCTCGGCCAGGAGGACGAGCCGTGGTCGGCGCTCTCGCGCTTCCTGCGGACGTCGGTGGCGTCGGGCGCGGGGCGGCTGCTGCCGCCGCAGGTGCTGCGGGTGCAGAACTCCGAGGGTGCCGACGGCACTGATGGCGCCGAGGGCATCGCGGGTGCGACGGGAGCGGCGGGCATCGCCGGGACGGTCGGCTCGGCGGAGGCCCGGGTGCCGCAGCAGCGGCAGGTGACCTCGCTGTCCGGGCCCGAGCTGCGGCTCGTGGAGCAGCGGCCGGCTCCGGCGGCGGAGAGTGACGACGCCGGAGCGGCGGCGCTGCTCGAGGTCGTCGGCCGGCTCGTGGAGCGGGCGCGGGCGGCCGGTGAGCTGCGCGCGGACGTGACGGTGTCGGACGTGCTGCTCGTGATAGCCACGGCGGCGCCCTCGCTGCCGGACGCCGCGCAGCAGGCGGCGGCCTCGTCGCGGCTGCTCGACATCCTGCTCGAGGGGCTCCGGTCCCGGCCCGCATAGCCGTTCACGTGGGACATTCGGGCCCTGGCAAGCCCTGAATGCTCAACTCCCGTTCTTTCCACGGGAGTTGAGCATTCCCCGAATGAGTGAACGCTAGTGCTCCATTACGGGAACCCGCCCCGGACGGGTGGTTGCTCGTCCTCGCTATTCGATGGAGCGCGACCGTGTGGCACTCTTGCCCGGTGTTCGGGTCCGAGTGTGCATGCGGAGGCTTTCCGCGATGAGTGTTGACGGGCGGGACGAGCCCACCCCCGGTGGGGGTGAGTCGAGCGGGCTTCCTCCCCGGCAGGTGCCGAACCAAGGCGGTCCCGGTAGCAGTGGCGGGGCCGCGGGCTCCGGCGCCGCGGGTGGTCCGGCGGGCGGATCGGCGGGCGGTGGCTCCGGCGGGTCCGGGGCGGCCGGGCCCGATCCCAGTGTGCCGACGCAGCGTGAGCGCGGGTCGGAGACGGCTCCGGGAGCCGGTCCGGCCGGTGGCCCTGCGGGCGGTTCCGCCGGGGGCACGGAGGCCGTGGTGCCCGGTGCCCGCATCGGCCCCGACGTCCCGCCCTCCGACGCCGACCTCATCGAGCGCATGCGCGCGGGCGACGACTCCGCGTACGCGGAGCTGTACCGCAGGCATGCCGAATCGGTACGCCGCTACGCCCGCACCTGCTGCCGCGACGCCCACACCGCCGACGACCTCACCGCCGAGGTGTTCGCGCGGATGCTGGGAGCCGTGCGCTCCGGCTCCGGGCCCGAGCACGCGGTGCGCGCCTATCTGCTGACCACGGTGCGGCGCGTCGCGGCCGGGTGGACGAAGTCCGCGAAGCGGGAGCAACTGGTCGACGACTTCGCGGTCTTCGCCGCGCAGGCCGCCCGGGGCTCCGAGGTGTCCGACGACACCGCGGCCATGGGCTCCTTCGGAACGGGTACGGACCTCGGCGCGGACGTGCGCGCCATGCACGAGGCCGAGCAGTCCCTGGCCATGCAGGCGTTCCGCAGCCTGCCCGAGCGCTGGCAGGCCGTGCTGTGGCATACGGAGGTCGAGGACGAGTCCCCGAGCGACGTCGCCACGCTCTTCGGCCTGGACGCCAACGGCACCCGCGTGCTCGCGAGCCGTGCCCGCGAAGGCCTCAAGCAGGCCTACCTCCAGGCCCATGTGAGCGCCACGCGCACCGAGAGCGAGGAGTGCGCGCGCTACGCCGACCGGCTCGGCGCCTACGCCCGCGGCGGACTGCGCACCCGTGCCGAGCGCGGACTGCGCAAGCACCTGGAGGAGTGCGCCGACTGCCGGGTCGCCGCCGGTCAGATCAAGGAAGTCGCGAGCAGCATCCCCGCCGTCGTGCCGATCGCCGTCATCGGTTGGTTCGGTGCCGCCGGGTACGGGAAGGTGGCCGCCCTCGTCGGCGGCGGCGTCGCGGGCGCGGGTGCGGCGGGGGCCGCCGGGGCCGCGGCGGGTGGTGCCGGTTCGGCCGGGGCCGGGGGCGCGGCCGCGTCCGAGGGGCTCGGCGCGCCCGCCAAGGCCGGGATCGCGGCGGGTGTCGTCGTCGCGGCCGGGGTCGCCGTGGCGATCGCGCTCGCCGGTGACCCCAAGCCCAAGGAGGACCCGCCGAAGGCGAAGGCACCGGTATCCGCGCCCGTCCTGCCGGACGATCCGCCGCCCCCCAGACCCGAGCCCAAGCCGGAGCCGCCCGCTCCGAAGCCCAAGCCGCCCCCACCACCGAAGCCGACGCCGAAACCCACCCCCAAGCCGACGCCGAAGCCGACCCCGAAGCCGAAGCCGCCTCCGGAGAAGCCCAAGCCCAAGCCGCCCCCGCCGCCCAAGCCGAGGCCGACACCTCCCAAGCCGACCCCGAAGCCACCGCCCCCACCGCCGCCCGCGCCTCGGGTCTTCCAGTGGAACCAGCTGGAGTACGGCCTGGGCGGCGACGGCACCAAGCCCGAGATGCGGCTCGGCGAGAGCAGCTGGGTGTGGCAGCGCTGGGGCATGTCCGTCGCCGACAAGCGCTACGGCCACGGCGTCACCGTCCACGGCCGCTCCTCGGTCACCATCGACCTCAACCGCAAGTGCTCCTCCTACGAGGCACTCGTCGGCGTGGACGACATGACGATGGGCCTCGGCAAGGTGCGCTTCTCCGTGTACGGCGACGGGGTGCCGCTGTGGCGCTCCCCGCTGATCAAGGGCGGCGACGCGGCGGTACCCGTACGCGTCGGCCTGACCGGCCGCAAGACGATCCGCCTGGTCGTCGAGCCCCACACGCCGTTCTCCTCGACGGCCCTGGCGGACTGGGCGCAGTCGCGGCTGTCGTGCATCTGAGCCACCGGGGCGACTCAGGCCTTCAAGGGCTCAGGTCCTCCAGGGCCTCGGCCATCGTCATCTCGCCGCCCGCGGTGCTCTGACGCTCGTACGCCTCGGCGCCGAGTGCCGCGCGGGCCGCTCCGGCCGTGTGCTCGGCCTCGACCCGATCCGGCATGGGGCGTTCGTGACCGCCGCGCCAGTGGGTGGCGAAGGCCAGCAGGCGGGCCGCGCGGGAGTGGTCGCCGGCCTGTGACTTCAGCAGGGCGGCGGCGTCGATCAGGCCCGCGATGACCATCTCCGAGCACCGCGTGCGCATGGCCTCCGGCAGCACCTCGGTGAGGACGGCCAGACCGGCGTCCGGGCCGGACTCGGCCGCCGTGATCCGGGCGTCCACACCGCCGAGGCCCGCGGCGAACTGGGGCGGCAGCGTGCCGCGCTCGGACGCCTCACGGGACTCCACCCACAGGGTGCGAGCCCGCGCCACGTCGCCGTCGTGCAGCGCCATCTCGGCGCTCATGAGGCGGACGAAGGCACGGGAGTCCATGACGCCGTACTGATCGCCCGCGGCGTTGGCCTCGTCCAGGCCCTTCACGGCCAGGTCGCGGTCGCCCGAGCGGTAGGCGATCTCCGCCAGGCGGGCGATCAGGAAGGGCGCCTCCGCGTGCGCGCCGACCTCGTAGGCGAGCCGCAGCGCCTCGTCGTACTCCTGCCGAGCGGCCTCGTACCGGCTGCGGGCCATCGCCGCCTCCCCCGCCGCGCTGCACACCTGCGCGCGCAGCCACCGGTCGCCCACCCGTCTGCTCAGCCCCCGCAGCTCCACCAGGTCGTCGTCGACACCGCTCAGGTTGCCCTGTCGGTCGACGCTGGTGTGCACCCGGAACATCAGCGTGATCGCGACCTCCCAGTCGCCGCCGAACCGGCGGCAGTTGGCGACCGCCAGGTCCAAGTACCCCAGGACGTCCGCCTCCCGGCTCAGGGAGTCCTCGAAGTAGAGCGTGAACGGCCACACCAGGCCGGGAAACCGGCCGCTCTCGGGCACCGGACGGGTGAACACGTTCCGCACCCGCAGGATGTAGTCCGGCTCCAGGTCACCGTCGAGCACCTCCGAAGGCCTGGCCTCCACCGTCAGGAACAGATGCAGCATGCGCAGGCGCATACGGGGCCAGAACACCGGGGCGTCCTCGTCCGCGAGGTCCGCGTCCAGGCCGGCGGCACCCGCGGTGAGCGACGCGGCGCTCGCCCCGGACCCGTCGAAGGTGCCCGGCGGCAGCGTCAGGGCGAGGACGCGGCCGACCCACACCGCGCCCTCCGTGCGGTAGTTCCGCAGCCACCAGAACCAGCCGAGGCCCAGGGCCAGCGCCGTGGCCAACGCCTCGTCGCGGGACTCCACGGAGCGCTGCAGGGCCGCGCGGAGGTTGTCCAGCTCGGCCTCCAGGCGGTGGATCCACGGCAGTTGCTCGGCGGAGCGGAGCAGCGGCTCAGCCTTCTCGACCAGCACGCGGAAGTACGCGCTGTGCCGCCGCTCGGCCTCGGCGCGCACCTCGGGGGTCTCGGCGGCGCGCTCCGTCGCGTACTCGTGGATGGTCTCCAGGAGGCGATAGCGCATCCCCGGGCCCGCGCCGCCGGTCCGCCCGCCCTCCCCCGCCGGGTCGTACGCGTCGGCGACGACCAGGGACTTGTCGACGAGCGCACCGATGAGGTCCGCGGCCGATCCGGAGCAGACCGCCTCGGCGGCCTCCAGGTCCCAGCCGCCCGCGAAGACGGACACCTCGCGCAGGACCGTGCGCTCGGCGGCGTCGAGCAGGTCCCAGGACCAGTCGACGACCGCCCGCAGGGTCTGCTGGCGGGGCAGGACCGTGCGGGAACCGCTCGTGAGCAGGCGGAAGCGGTCGTCCAGACGGTCGGCGATCTGGCGGGGCGTGAGCAGCCGCAGGCGGGCGGCCGCCAGCTCGATCGCCAGCGGCAGGCCGTCGAGGCGGCGGCAGATCTCCGTCACCGACTCCGCGTCCCCGGCCGCGTCGAAGCCGGGGCGCACGGCCGCCGCCCGCTCGGCGAACAGCCGGTGCGCCGGGTCCGGCGGGAGCGGCTCGACCGGGCGCACGCACTCGCCCGGCACGCCGAGGGGCTCGCGGCTGGTCGCGACGATGGTGAGCCCCGGGCAGCGGGTGAGCAGCGTCTCCGCCAACTCGGCGGCGGCGCCGATGACATGCTCGCAGTTGTCAAGGATCAGGAGCAGGCTGCGCGCTGCGCAGTACTCGACGAGCAGGGCGAGCGGGTCGCCGTGCGGGATCGTCAGCTCACTGGTCATCAGCACGGTCTCGCGCAGGCCGAGGGCGCTGACGACCGCTCCGGGGACCGCCTCCGGCCGGTCGAGCGGGGCGAGCTCGGCCAGCCACGCGCTCGGATGCCCGGCGGCGGCTTCCTCTGCGAGGCGGGTCTTCCCGGAGCCGCCCGGTCCCGTGAGCGTGACCAGACGTGCCCTCCGCATATCCGAACGGATGGCCCCGAGTTCGGGTTCCCGCCCCACGAAGGAAGTCAGCCGGGGGCGGAGATTTCCCTGACGCTCGGCGGGGGGACGGGGGGTTGAGGGGGGTGTGGTGCTGGTGGGGCGCTCGCTGTCCGAGGGACGCACGGGCTGGGGCGCGACCTCGTCCCACGCGCTGGCCCGCTCCTTGCCCTGCGCCTCCCTCGACTCCGACGGCTTCGACGGCTCGGCCAGCAACTCCGCGTGCAGGGCGCGCAGTTCCGGGCCGGGGTCCGTGCCGAGTCCCTCGGCGAGGGTGCGGCGGGCGTCCTCGTACGCGGCGAGGGCGTCCGCGCCGCGGCCCGCGTCGCGCAGGGCGCGGATGAGGAGGGCGCGCAGGGCCTCGTCGTACGGCTGGTCGGCGGTCAGCTCCCGCAACTCCGGTACGACGTCCTGGGCGTGGCCGAGCAGCAGTTCCGCCTCGACCCGGGCGCGGGTGGCCTCCTGGCGGCGGGCCTCCGGGCGGGTGGCCGCGGTGCGGTCGGGGAGGTCGGCGAGGGCCGGGCCGTGCCACAGGGCGAGGGCCTCGCGCAGGAGGCGGGCGGCGGTCGCCGGGTCGTCGTGGGCCAGGGCGGTGGTGCCCTCGCGGGTCAGGCGTTCGAAGCGGTGCAGGTCGACCGCGTCGGGCGGGGTGATGAGGCGGTAGCCGCCGGGGCCGGAGGCGATGGTGTCCCGGCCGAGGGCCCTGCGGAGCCGGCCCACGAGGGCCTGGAGGGCCGCGGGGGCGTCCGCCGGTGGCGCGTCCGCCCAGATGTCGTCGATGAGGGTGTCGACCGGGATCGTACGGTCGGCTCTCAACGCCAGGGCCGCGAGCAGCGAGCGCAGGCGGGGGCCTCCGACGGGCAGGGGTGCCCCTTGGTCGTCGTGCGCCTGCGTGGCGCCCAGGATCTGGTACCGCACTGGGTCATTGTGGCCGGTGGGGGGCGACTGCGTCGCGCAGGATTCTGGCGGGGCGCCTTGGGGGGTGGGGTTCGCCGGGGCGGCGGAGAGTGTGGGCGTGTGGCGCCGCCGGGGTGGGGTGCGCTTGGCGTCGCGGTGCTGTGGGGCTGGGGGTGCGTCTCCCCTGACGTCGGGGGGCCGTCGGCCTCCGGACGGGCGTACGTGGCACCGCTGTGGCAGCCCACCCGCAGCGACAGCCCGGCCAGGCACCCGACTACGGCCCGGAGGCTGATGTTCCAGTAAACGGGATGGGGGTCCCCTGCTCCTTAAGAGCTTGGGGGAGGGTGGGAGAGATCCGCCGCGGAGCGGTGGGGCAGGTGGGGCCCGCCCCGGGGTCGGCCAGCTCCACGCCGAGGTCGGCGGCCCCACGCCGAGGTCCAGAGCCCCGCCCCGGGGTCCAGAGCCCCACGCCGAGGTCCAGGGCCTCGCCCCGAGGTCCAGAACCCCGCCCGGGGTCGCCGCCCCCGTCCCCCGAGCCCCGCGCAGCGGCTAGCGGCCCGCTCCCAGTGCCCCCCGCTGCGGCACGACGGAGCCCGTCGGGACGGCGCGCTGGCGGGCGGGGGTGCCGGTCCAGCAGGTGCCGCGGCGGGCGAGGAGGCGGCGGAGCCAGATCTCGGTGGAGACGAGGTCGGCGAGGCCGTCCAGCGGCAGGTGTTCGCCGTCGGCGGCGGCCCGCAGGGCCTTGCGGACGACGCGGGCCTCGACGAGGCCGGCCTGCGCGAGCAGAGGCGTGTCGAAGAGGTCGACGAGGTCGTGCACGGCGGCCCGGAGGCCGGTGCGGGCGGCGGCGGCCGCGGAGGCGTGCGAGGGGGCGCCCCAGCCGGGCGGGAGTTCGGTGACGCCGGCGCCTTCGAGGACGCTGCGGAGGATCGCGGCGCGCGCCCCGGGCTGCACCCGCAGGGACTCCGGCAGCGCCCGGCAGGCGCGTACGACCTGGTTGTCGAGGAACGGCGCGTGCAGCCGCTGGAAGCGGACCTCGGCGGCCTGCTCCAGGACGCGCAGGTCGGCGGCGTGCCGGAACAGCGCGGCCCGCGCGCGGAACTCACCGGGCCGCTGCCCGGGCCCGGGGCCCGGCCGCATCGCTGTCTCCTGGAGGCGAACCGATACTTCAGCGAGGGCCTCACCGGTCAGCCAGCGCGCGGCCGGCCCCGGTCTGGCCCAGGCCAGGGCGGCGAGCGAGGCGCCCACGGCCCCGCCGGGCTCCTCGAAGTGGCGGTGGAGCAGGCGGTCGGCGAGGGACTGCACACCCGCGCGGTGCGTCGTACGGGCGAGCTTGCGGGCGGCGCCGTACACGCGCGCGGGGACCATGACGGAGCCCTCGGCCTTGGCGAGGGCCGTCACGGGCCGCACCAGGTGCCGCCGCTTGCGGTCCATCAACAGGTCGGCCAGGCGCGCCGGATGGGCGTCGAGGACCTGCCGCGCGCCGTACCCGGTGAAGTGGTCGGCGCTGCCCGCGGCGAGCCGTGCGCGGTGGCGCTGGGCGGTGACGATGACGGCACTGGGCTCGTCGGTGAGCGGCCCGTCGAGGTCGGCGTACGGCAGGGCCTCCTCGCCCGCCGCGACGACGACGTGGTGCAGCCGGGGGTTGGCGGCGATGGCGCCCGCGCGCTCCAGCTCGGCCTCGCGGCCGCCGGACACGAGGTCGTTGAAGGTGACGGCGAGGAGCCGCTCACCGGCGCCGGTGCCGTGCCCGAGGACCGTGCCGGGCATCCCGGGGAGACCGGCGGCAAGGAGAGCGAGGGTTCCCGATGCGGGTCCTCCGGAGAGGTCGGCTCCGATGCCGGGCACGGGCATGCCCCGCGCGGCCCGCCGCTCGGCGGGCCCCATGCCGGGCACGGGCCCGGGGTCGATGTCCGTGCCGGGTACGTGCCGGGGTGCGCGCAGCCGCGCCCGTACCGCCTCGACGAGGGCGTCCCTGACGCCGCCGAGCGCGTCCTCCTCGTCGGCCGCGGGCGCCGCGACGGCGAGCGAGGCGACGGGTTCGTAGCCGGCGATCTCCCGTGCGCCCGCGCGGAGGATGAGGGCATGCCCCGGGGGCACGCGGCGCACGTCCTGGTACGGGGTGGAGTCCTGCAGCGCCTCCGGGACGTCGGGGGCCGCGAGCAGCGCCGCGATGTGCCCGATGTCCAGGTTGGCCTCGATGAGGTCGGCGAGCGGCAGCGCGGCCGTGGCGTACGCCGTGCCGCCCGCCCACGGGGTGAAGAACACGGGGCGCGCGCCCGCGAGGTCACCGGCGATCATCACGCGGCGGCCGACCTGGACGACGGCGGTGTAGCTGCCGGGCCAGGCCGTCAGGTGCCGCAGGGCACCGCCGCGCGCGGCGAACAGGCTGACCCGCAGCTCCTCGTCACTGGCGCCGCAGGTGCCGAGCACCGCGATGCGGGTCCGGTCGTCGGCCTTCACCGTGCGCACCTCGTCGGCGCGCCAGTCGCCGACCGCCCACAGCGGGTCCGGGTCGCCCCAGAGCAGCTGGGACCCCACGGGGTGCAGTGTCTCGCCGTCGGCACCGGTGGCACCCGCCGTGCCGACGGCGGCAGCGCCCACGGGGGGTCCAGTGGTGGTACTGCTCCACCCCACCAACCACCGCATCGCCGCCTCCACAGGCTGTGGACGGCCAGTGCGCCCAGGAACCGCTCCGGCACGCGTGACACGCATCCGGAACCGATCCGCGACTGGTCCGCCCGAGTACGGAAACCGGGGTTGGGGGGCCGTGGACGGCACCAGCGCACCCGGGAACCGAGGGACCGGGGTCCCATGCTGCCACGAAGGAGGCGCGCAAGAGTGCCTGCGGCGGCGCTCACACCGGCGCGAACGCGCCCTGGGCGATCGGTCGTTGATACGGCAACGGCACCGACAAGGGGACGTGGGACGGCTTGAGCACACTTTCGTGGGATCGATTTTCGGCCAAATCAGCCATGGCCGAACACGCCCCACCGCGCCGTGACACCCACGCACAGCCCGGGAGGCGGTGTGCGCCTCCCGGACCGGTCCGCCGCCCGCGGGGATGGAGGCGGCGGTGTCCCCCAGCCCACTGACTCCAGCGCAGCGGGCCGACCCACGCACCGACCATGGAACCGCTCCCCTCATGGCCGGAGAAGAGCGCACACATAGGCGCACGGCCACACACCCGGAGCGCGCGGCGACACCTCCGCACTCCCGTACGGACAACAATCTCGCCATCCGGAACTGCGCCTCTTAACGCTTGGGATCCGTGGAACTACGCTGGGTGTGCTGATGTTTTCGCGGAGGCATATTCCTGGGGGCTCGGCCAAGTGCTCTTGCGGCCGGGGATCGGGGCCGCGGCGCACGACACGCCGACGGGCCGGGCACCCAGTCGCTGTCCCCCGGGGGAACACAGCACGAATGCCGTGCGGTCGAGCCACTGCCCGGCAGCCGTCTGTGTCGAGGGGTGGCCATGTCCAGGGAGCAACGCGGGCCGAATGAGAAGCTCGGCACCGTTCTCGCCCTCGCGGGAATCAGCAACGCGGGACTCGCGCGCAGGGTCAACGACCTCGGCGCGCAACGCGGATTGACGCTTCGTTACGACAAGACCTCGGTGGCCCGCTGGGTGTCCAAGGGCATGGTGCCGCAGGGCGCCGCCCCGCACCTCATCGCCGCCGCCATCGGGCAGAAACTCGGCCGCCCCGTGCCGCTGCACGAAATCGGCCTCGCCGACGCGGACCCGGCCCCCGAGGTGGGCCTCGCCTTCCCGCGCGACGTGGGCGCCGCTGTGAAGGCGGCCACCGAGCTGTACCGCCTGGACCTGGCCGGACGCAGGACCGGCGGCGGCATCTGGCAGTCCCTGGCCGGCTCCTTCGCGGTCAGCGCGTACGCCACGCCCGCGTCCCGCTGGCTGATAACCCCGGCCGACAGCTCCGTCGCGCGTGACGCCTCGCACGCCTCTCTCGACGGGCCGCCCGACGCGGCCCACCAGGACGACGGCGGACCGCCGATGAAGGTCGGCCACAGCGACGTCCTGAAGCTGCGCGAGGCGGCCGAGGACGCGCGCCGCTGGGACTCCAAGTACGGCGGCGGGGACTGGCGTTCCTCCATGGTCCCCGAGTGCCTGCGCGTCGAGGCGGCGCCGCTGCTCCTCGGTTCGTACTCCGACGAGGTCGGACGCGCCCTCTTCGGAGCCAGTGCCGAACTCACCCGGCTCGCCGGCTGGATGGCCTTCGACACGGGCCAGCAGGAGGCCGCCCAGCGGTACTACATCCAGGCGCTGCGGCTCGCCCGCGCGGCGGCCGACGTGCCCCTGGGGGGATACGTCCTCGCGTCCATGTCCCTCCAGGCGACGTACCGCGGCTTCGGCGACGAGGGAGTGGACCTGGCGCAGGCCGCGCTCGAACGCAACAGGGGCCTCGCGACCGCCCGCACCATGAGCTTCTTCCGGCTCGTGGAGGCGCGCGCGCACGCGCGCGCCAACGACGCGCCCGCCGCCGGGGCCGCGCTGCGGGCCGCCGAGGGCTGGCTGGAGCGGGCCAGGGACGGCGACAACGACCCCTCCTGGCTCGGCTTCTACGGCTACGACCGCTTCGCCGCGGACGCGGCCGAGTGCTACCGCGACCTCAAGGCGCCCCGCCAGGTGCGCCGCTTCACCGAGCAGGCCCTGTCGCGGCCCACCGAGGAGTTCGTGCGCTCGCACGGATTACGGCTCGTGGTGTCGGCCGTCGCCGAGCTGGAGTCGGGCAACCTCGACGCCGCGTGCGAGCAGGGGGTGCGGGCCGTGGAGGTCGCCGGGCGGATCTCGTCCGCGCGGACCACGGAGTACGTGAAGGACCTGCTGCACCGCCTGGAGCCGTACGGCGACGAGCCCCGGGTGGTGGAGCTGCGGGAGCGGGCGCGGCCGCTGCTGGTCGCTCCCGCGTAGCCGGGGCCCGCGGCAGGTCGCCCGCCGCGGGCACGGACGTGCTCCGGCTCTCCCCGATCGCAGGTTTGGCGGGGATGTCAGTGGCGCAAGGCAGTATCGGGGGTGGGAGGTGCGATGGGGCGAGGTGCTGTGGCGTACGACTGTGACGTGCTCGTGGTCGGGGGCGGGATCGTCGGGCTCGCGGCGGCGTATGCCCTGACCCGGGCCGCGCCCGGCACCCGTGTCACCGTCCTGGAGAAGGAGCGCGGCCCCGCCCGCCACCAGACGGGGCGCAACAGCGGCGTCATCCACAGCGGGATCTACTACCGCCCCGGCTCCCTCAAGGCACGGTACGCCGTGCGGGGCGCCGCCGAGATGGTCAAGTTCTGCGCGGAGTACGGCATCCCGCACGAGGTCACCGGCAAGCTCATCGTCGCCACCGACCGCGCCGAGCTGCCCCGCCTGCACGCCCTCGTCCAGCGCGGCCGGGAAAACGGCATCCCGGTCCGCGAGCTCGGCCCCGCCCAGATCGCGGAGTACGAACCCTGTGTGCAGGGCCTCGCCGCCATCCACGTCGGCACCACCGGGATATGCGACTACGGCGCCGTCGCCGCCCAGCTCGCCCGCGCCTCCGGCGTCGAGGTGCGCTACGGCGCGGAGGTCGTGCGCGTCGACCGGCGCGCCGACCTCGGCGTCGCCGTGCGCACCGCCGCCGGGGACGTCGTGCGCGGCAAGGTCCTCGTGAACTGCGCCGGGCTCCACTGCGACCGGATCGCCCGGCTCACCGGCGACGAACCCGACATGCGCATCGTGCCCTTCCGCGGGGAGTACTTCACGCTGGCGCGGCCCGGGCTCGTGCGGGGCCTCGTGTATCCCGTGCCCGACCCCGCCTTCCCCTTCCTCGGCGTCCACCTCACCCGCGGCGTCGACGGCGGCGTGCACGTCGGGCCCAACGCGGTGCCCGCGCTCGCCCGCGAGGGGTACGGCTGGTCGGTCGTCCGGCCCCGGGAGCTCGCCGGGACGCTGGCCTGGCCGGGGGCCTGGCGGATGGCTCGGGAGCACTGGCGGTACGGGGCCGGGGAGATGCGGCGGTCGCTGTCCAAGGGGGCCTTCACCGACGCCGTGCGGCGGCTGCTGCCCGCTGTCCGGGCCGAGGATCTGCTGCCTGCGGCGGCTGGGGTGCGGGCGCAGGCCGTGCTGCGGGACGGGTCCCTCGTCGACGACTTCCTCATCCAGGAAGGGGCTCGCGCCGTCCACATCCTCAACGCCCCCTCGCCTGCGGCGACGGCGTCGTTGCCGATCGGGCGGGAGGTGGCGCGGCGGGTGCTTGCGGCGCTGTGAGCGGTGCCCTCGCGGGGGCGCCCCAGGCCCACCCCTTCACCGAAACCGGGGGCTGCGCCCCCTGGACCCCGCTGACCGGCTGATGAGGTGCGGGGGGAGGTCCCGGGCGGGTGGGACGGGCCCCCGCCGATCGGCGCTCCGCGCCTCGTCCTCAATCGCCGGACGGGCTGGGACGTTGCCGGGGCGGGCTGGAAGTGTGCCGGTGGAATTCAGCCCCTCCGGCGTTTGAGGAGCGGGGTCTGGGGCGGAGCCCCAGTTCGGGAAGGGGCGGGACTGGGGCGCCCCCGCGAGGCCCCACCCCCCGGTAAAATCGCCCCCACTGTGTCTGAGAACCCCCGCCCGAAGGGCACCCCCCGCTTCCCCGACGGACCCGCCCCCGACCCGACCGGGTCGAGGTTCGAGCGGCGGATCCGCAGCTTCACGCCGCGCCGCAGCCGCGTCACCACCGCCCAGGGCGAAGCCCTGCGCAGGCTCTGGCCCCAGTGGGGGCTGGACATCGACGGCAAGGAAGTCCTGGACCTGGACGCACTGTTCGCGGCGGACGAGCGGCCGGACGGACGGCCGGGCACCGCCCCGGTGGTCCTGGAGATCGGCTTCGGCATGGGCGAGGCCACCGCCAAGATGGCCGCCGCCGACCCCGGCACCCGCATCCTCGCCGTGGACGTGCACACCCCGGGCCAGGGCAACCTGCTCAATCTCGCGGAGCGGAACGGGCTGTCCAACATTCGGGTGGCGAACGGCGACGCGGTGATCCTCCTGACGGAGATGCTCGCCCCGGAGGCCCTGGACGGCGTCCGGGTGTACTTCCCGGACCCATGGCCGAAGGCCCGGCACAACAAGCGCCGCCTGATCCAGCCGGAATTCCTGAGCCTGCTCGCACCCCGCCTCAAGCCGGGCGGGCTGCTGCACTGCGCGACGGACTGGGAGCCGTACGCGGAGCACATGCTGGAGGTGCTGACCGCGCACCCGGACTTCGAGAACGTCCAGGAGGACGGCGGGTACGCGCCGCGGCCCGACTTCCGCCCGCAGACCCGCTTCGAGGGCCAGGGCCTGCGGAAGGGGCACGTCGTCCACGACCTGCTGTTCCGCCGCGCCGCCACCCTCACGGAGCAGCCGCAGCCGACCCCGGCGGAGCAGCCGGAGCAGCCGGAACCGGCCCCGGCGGAATCGAAGGAACCGGTCGCCCCTGAGGACCCGCCCCGCTCCTGAGGCCCGCGGACCCCGAGGCACCATCGCGGTCCGCCGCAACCCTCGTTACTGTCAAAGCCGTGGCCACCAGTCCCGCGTACCCGACGAACCCGGCGCCCGCCGGGCCCGCCGGAGCACCCGGGTCCCGGCATCCACGCTGGTGGCAGCGGCGGGCCATCCGGGCGGCCGCGCCGGTCACGCTGCTCGCGCTGTCCGGCCTGGTGATCCTCGCCCTGGTGCGGCAGCAGACCGGAACCGAGGGGTTCCTGGTGGGCCTCGGCCTCGCCACGCTGCCGGTGCCGCTGCTCGTCGCCGCGTTCCGGTGGCTGGACCGGGTGGCTCCGGGGCCGTGGCGGAACCTGCTGTTCGCCTTCGCCTGGGGCGCCTGCGCGGCCGCGCTGATAGCGATCGTCGCGAACAGCTTCGCGACCCGCTGGATAGCGACCGCGACCGCCGACCCGACGAGCGCCGACACGCTCGGCGCGACCGTCATCGCCCCGATCGTCGAGGAGACCGCGAAGGCGGCAGCCGTGCTGCTCGTCTTCCTCTTCCGAAGAGCGGACTTCACCGGTGTCGTCGACGGCTTCGTCATAGCGGGCGTCACCGCGACCGGCTTCGCCTTCACCGAGAACATCCTCTATCTCGGCAACGCCTTCGGCACCGACCAGCTCAGCGGCGAGACCGGCCTCGCGTCGGTGACGGCCGCGACGTTCTTCGTCCGGGTCGTGATGTCGCCGTTCGCGCATCCGCTGTTCACCGTGCTCACCGGCATCGGCTTCGGGATCGCCGCCCTGAGCGGCGAGCGGCACACGGCACGCCGGATAGCCCTGCCGATCGCCGGGCTGCTGCTCGCCATGGGCCTGCACGCCTTCTGGAACGGCTCGGCGAGCTTCGGCGAGTACGGCTTCTTCGTCGTGTACGCGACGTTCATGCTGCCCCTGTTCGGGCTGCTGTGCTGGCTCGCCGTCTGGCTGCGCCAGCGCGAACTGCGCCTGGTGCGCGCCGAGCTGCCCGCCTATGTGGCGGCGGGCTGGCTGACCGCGGCCGAGCCGTTCGCGCTCGGCTCGATGTCCGCGCGGGACCTCGCCCGCGACTACGCCACGCACCACCTGGGCAGGCCGGGCGGGCGGACCGTCGTCGCGTACGAGACGTACGCGACGTCGCTCGCGCTGCTCCGGCACCGGGCGGGCCGGGGCCGGGCCCGCGCGGACTTCGCCGTCCGGGAACGGGAGCTGCTCGACGCGCTGTGGGCGCGCCGCGAGGTGGTGCGCCCGGCGCTCGCGTACGCGGCGCGGGTGACGGCGCCGGTCGTGGTGCCGCTGCCGTACACCGCGTACGGCCCGCTGCACAGCACCTACGCCGCGCCGCACAGCCCGTACGGATCACCGGACGCCGCGTACGGCCCCGCCTACCCGTCGTACAACCCCTACCGCACCTGACGCACGGACCGGCACGCGCCGGATCCGCTCACGCCGACGCGGCGGTGAGGCGGGCCACCTCGTCCTCGGTCAGGTCGAGGTCGGCCACGTCGAGGAGCGCCGGGAGCTGTTCGACCGTGCGGGCGGAGGCGAGCGGGGCCGCCACCGTCGGCTGGGCGGCGAGCCAGGCCAGGGCGACCGTCGCGTGCTGGACGCCGCGTTCCTCGGCTATCGCGTCGAGGGCGGCGAGGACGCGCCGCCCGCGCTCGGTCTCCAGGTGCGCGCCCGCGTTGCCCGCCCGCGCGCTGTCGACCTCGGCGCCGGGGCGGTACTTGCCGGTCAGGAAGCCGGAGGCGAGCGAGTAGTACGGGATGGCCGCGAGGCCCGAGCGGGACGCGACCTCCTGGAGCGGGCCCTCGTAGGTGTCGCGGGAGACCAGGTTGTAGTGCGGCTGCAGCGCGACGTACCGCACCAGGCCCTCGCGGTCGGAGAAGTCCAGGGACTCCTGGAGGCGTTCGGCGCTGATGTTGGACGCGGCGATCGCCCGGACCTTGCCGGAGCGCACCAGTTCGTCGAGGGCGGTGACGAACTCCTCGACCGGCACGGACGGGTCGTCGTAGTGGGTGTAGTAGAGGTCGATGTAGTCGGTGCCGAGGCGGCGCAGCGACTCCTCGACGCCGGACTTGATGGTGTTCGCCGCGAGGCCCTTGTAGTCGGGGTGGGCGCCGACCTTGCTGGCGATGACGACGTCGGAGCGGTTGCCGCGCGCGGCGAGCCAGCGGCCGAGGACGGTCTCGGACTCGCCGCCCTTGTTGCCGGGTGCCCAGGCCGAGTACACGTCGGCGGTGTCCACGAAGTTGCCGCCCGCGGCCGTGTAGGCGTCGAGGACGGCGAAGGACTGTGCTTCGTCGGCGGTCCAGCCGAAGACGTTGCCGCCGAGGGCGAGGGGGAAGACTTCGAGGTCGGAGGAGCCCAGCGGGCGGAGTGTGGTCATAAGGGGCTCAACATCCGCACCGGGGAACGAATTCCGTGTGTGGCCCACGGAAATCCGCGGCTCCGCTCCGGCCGCCGTGGGCCCCGACCGGCGGCCCTGGCGTCGGGGGGTCGTCGCCAGGACCGCCGGAGCCGGTGGGGTGTTACGGGTTGAGGCCCTTGCCCTGCAGCCAGGCCAGCGGGTCGATGTTGGCGCCGCCGCTGGTGTGGACCTCCATGTGGAGGTGCGGTCCGGTGACGTTGCCGGTCGCGCCGACGCGGCCGATGACCTCGCCCGTGGTGACCTTCTGGCCGACGCTGACGCTCATCGAGGACTGGTGGCAGTACCAGATTTCGGTGCCGTCCTTGAGTTCGAGCACCGTGCGGTAGCCGTACGAGCCCGACCAGCCGGCCGACTTGATGGTGCCGGTGTGCACGGCCTTGAGCGGCGTGCCGGTAGGGGCGGCGAAGTCCAGGCCGGTGTGCTGGCCGGAGGACCACATGGATCCGGAGTCGCCGAAGTGCGAGGTGAGGGTGTACGAGGAGGTGGGCAGCGAGAAGCTCTTGGCGAGCTTGGCGAGGCGCTCCGCCTCGGCCTTCTTGCGCGCGGCCTCTTCCTTCTTGCGCTTCTCCTCGGCGGCCTTGGCCTTCGCGGCCGCCTTCGCCTTGTCCTGCTCGGCCTTGGCCTGCTCGGCGGCCTTCTTCACGGCGGCGTCCTCGGCCGCGATGCGCTGGGCGTCCTCGGCCTGGTGCTGCTGGTTCTCGGCCTGCTGCATGATGCGGGCGCGCAGGGCCTCGCCGGCGCCGGTGGTGCCGCGCTCGGCGTCGGCGGTGGTGACGCCCGCGGAGCTGAGCGGCGCGGCGGCCGCGACGGTGGTCGTGTCGGAGCCGTCGTCGGAGCCGTCGGATATCAGGGAGCCCACGCCCGGCAGGGACTTGGCCTCCGGGAGCTGGTCGGTGACGGCCGACATGTCCGGCATGGCGATGGAGACCGGCGGCTTGCCGCCCTGCGCGGTGGCGATGCCGCCCGCGCCCACGGCCGCGATGACGCCGACGCCGAGGACGGTGGAGCTGCGCGCGAGTCCGCCGCCGCCCTTCTTGTGGACCCGGTGCCGGCCGCGCACGGGGCGGATGGACTCCGCGGTGGGGTTCCACTCCTCCCACGGCTCCTGGGGGGCGTACCCGCCGAATCCCGCGGGACCTTGCGGTCCTTCTTCGGAGTCGTCGTTCGGTACGTAGAGCGCTTCGGGGGCAGGCCGGTTGGACGCCACTGGGGCGCACTCCTTTCCTTCCTTCTCGCCTACCGGGTTAGCTGACGGGTTCGGAGCAGGAAGGTCTCCTACGGGCGTGGTGCGTGCCCGATTCACCCCAATGTGGTGGTTCCCCGGCTCCCTTGCGGGATTAGGCGCGTGCGCACGGAGCCGACTTGAGTGCCGGCTGGGACGACCGCGCTGCGTTATCGAACGTTAATAGACGGCGGTGCCGTATTCCAAGCCGTTCCGACTGATCGTTAACGCTTACGCTACGAACACAAGGGACATCAGCGGCTGGAGTAGGGCGAGTTGAGCGGAGACCATGACGCACCGCAGCGTTCTGGATCTCCACGGCTTGCTGACATCACGTCAATCACGCTGCGGAGGGGTGCCCTTCAGTCACCGACCGTCACCGGACGGCGTACGGCGAGCATCGCCAGGTCGTCCGTGGCGCCGCCCCCGGTGTGCCGGCGGACCTCGTCGACGAGGGTCGCGAGGAGCGAGTCGGGGCCCGCGGGGCCGGGAAAGATCCGGCCGCCGAGCCGGGTGGCGGGGACGTAGAACTCGCCGTCCTCGTCCCTGGCCTCGGAGAGCCCGTCGGTGTAGAGCAGCAGCGTGGCCCCCGGCGGGAACGGGCTCTGGTCCGCGCGGTCCGGCCAGGTGCCGAGTTCGCCCATGCCGAGCGGCAGCGCGGGCTCGGACGGCGACAGCACGCACAGCCGCCCGTCGGCGCGCAGCATCAGCGGTTCGGGGTGGCCGCGGTTGATGATCCGTACGGTGCCCTCGTCGCCGCGCGGGACCTCCACGAGGACCGCCGTGGTGAACCCCTCGAAGGCGTCGAGCCCGTCGCGCCGCGTCCCCTCCCGCGCAAGGGCACGCTCCAGGCGCTGCGCCACCGCCTCCAGCGTGGCCTCCTGCTCGGCGGCCTCCCGGAAGGCGCCGATGACGACGGCGACGGCGGCCACCGCGCCCATCCCCTTGCCCCGTACGTCACCGACGACGAGCCGCACCCCGTGCGGGGTGTCCTGCACGGCGTACAGGTCCCCGCCGATGAACGCGTCGGCCTCCGCGGCCTCGTACCGCGCGGCGATGTCCAGGCCGCCGATCCGCGGGTCGGGCTGCGGCAGGACCGCGCGCTGGGTGGCCTCGGCGATGGAGCGGGCGGAGGCGAGGCGGGCGTCGCCGCGGCGGACGACCCGGTTGATGACGACGGCCAGCGCGCCGACGGTCAGCATCGTCAGGAACTCGGTGATGACCTGCACGTCGGCGGCGCCGTCGACGCGGTGGCTCAGGCGCAGCAGGAGCATGGCGGCGCAGGACACGGCGGCGGTCGCGACGGTGGTCCGAAGCCGGAAGAACGGGGCGGTGATCAGGGGTGCCGCGGCGAACAGCGGGGACGCGGTGAACTCGGGCGGCGTGAGCATGTCGAAGCAGATCCCGGCGACGAGGAGGAGCGGGGGCAGCGCGCGGACGAGGGCCCGCTCGCGGGGCAGGGCGCGGGTGGTGTCGCCGGGGGCGACGGTCGGCCGGGGGCGGCGTGCCTTGCGGGGGCGCGGACCGGGGCCGGGGCCGGGACGGGGACGGCCTGGGCCGGGACCGGGGCGGCCTGGGCCGCCGGACTCCCCGCCCCCGGTCCCCGGGCCACCCTGCGCACCGTCCGGCCCCCCACCACGCACAGCAACCACCACCACTCCACTCCACCGCATCAGCGCCGCGTCGGCCCGTCCAGGCTTCCCGCAGCGGGGGCCCGGGGCGACCTGATGTGGGCCGAGTGGGTGAGCCGCGTGGTGGGGCGGGGACGCGCCCGGGGGCGTGGGGCCGAGCGGAACCGGCACCGCACGCCCCGGGCGCGCGAGGGTCAGGCGGCGTCACCCCCGAGCACCGGCACCGGCGCAGCGAGCCGACCGGATCTGCCGAGCGAGCGCAGGGCCAGCGCGCAGCCGACGCCGAGGACGGCGAGGGCGAGCCACGGCACCGCGGGCAGCCCCCGGTTCTCCGCCACGTCGAGCAGCGCGCCCATCGCGAGGTTCCCCGCGGTGATGCCGACGCCGCAGACCGTGTTGTAGAGGCCGTAGTGCGTGGCCACCCACTTCTCCCCCGCGAGCGAGACGACGGTGTCCATCTCGAAGGGGTAGAGCACCGCGTTCGCCGCCGCCAGGGCCGCCGCGCACAGCAGCAGCGCCGTGACGCCCGCGT
The DNA here is from genome assembly GCF_042677545.1 of Streptomyces sp. NPDC127108. Classification (NCBI taxonomy): domain Bacteria; kingdom Bacillati; phylum Actinomycetota; class Actinomycetes; order Kitasatosporales; family Streptomycetaceae; genus Streptomyces; species Streptomyces sp. NPDC127108. The sequence goes on from NZ_JBHXTE010000015.1 coordinate 26,010, forward strand.
ACCCGGGTCCACCCAGGGCGGGCGGCAGGAACGCGGCCCCCATCAGGGCGAGCCCGGCGACCAGACACTGCTCCCGCGTCCACGTGCGCTTGCACCAGTCGGTGATCCGCAGCTGGCCGACGAGCGCGACGAGCCCCGACACCACGAACAGCGCGCTGGTCGCGACCGTCGTGGCCGTGCCCCCGCCGAGCAGCCGCTCCACTTCGAGGGGCAGCGCGAGGTACACCTGGAACGACAGGACGTACGAGCCGGTCATGGCGAGCGAGAACAGCCAGAACGGCCGGTTGCCGAACACCGCCCGCCACTGTCCCTGCCCGGTCCCGGCGGCGCCGTCCGCGGTCGCCGCCTCCCCCTTGCGCACCGGCAGGCGCAGCACCTGCACCACCGAGAGCAGGGCGAACAGGACGGCCGCCACCGCGCACGTGAGCTTGAAGTCCACGCCGGTCAGGGCGAGTCCGACGAGCGGGCCGAGCAGGATGCCGGTCTGGTAGAAGACGTTGAACAGCGCGAACGCCTCCACGCGGCGCTCCGGTGTGCCCGCCTCGGCGGCCACGTACGCGCGTACCGCCGGATTGAACAGCGCCCCCGCGAGCCCGGTCGCCGCCGACGCCGCGATGAGCACGGGCAGCGTCTGCGCGAACGCGAGCGCCGCGAAGCCGCCGGTGCGCAGGGCGCATCCGGCGACGATCATCGGCTTGTACCCGAGCCGGTCGGCGAGCGCCCCGCCGACCAGGAACATCCCCTGCTGGGAGAGGTTCCGCACGCCGAGCACCAGGCCCACCGCCCAGGCGGCGAGCCCGAGTTGACCGGAGAGGTGGGCCGCCAGGTACGGCATCAGCATGTAGAAGCCGAGGTTGATGCTGAACTGGTTGACGAAGAGGAGTTGCACGGCGGGCTCGAAGGTGCGCGCGCGGGCCCAGACCTGGGTCACTGGACGACGCCTTCGCCGGGTACGGCGACGGGGTGGCCGTGGGCGCCGACGGGTTCGCCGGGGAGTCCGGAGGCACCGGACCAGCCCACCTCACCCCGCACGTCCCACCGCGGAGCCGTCGCGCACCGTCCGGCCCGCCACCTGCTCCACGCCACCACCCCGTCCCCGGGGCCGGGCACCTCAAGGGGCTCGTCCGGGATCGTGCCGGGGCGGCCGAGCAGCCCGTGCGCCTCGCAGTACTCGTCGTTGAACACCGTGTCGAAGTAGCGCTGCGGCCCGTCCGGGAACACCGCGGCGATGCGCGTCCCGCGCGGCCTGGTGCGGGCGAGCCACGCCGCGACGAGCGCGACCGCGCCCACGCTCCAGCCGCCCGAGGCGAACTGCCGCCCGGCGAGCCGCCGCGCGCTGCGCACGGCCTCGGCGGGACCCACCCAGTGGACCTCGTCGAAGGCGGCGTGGTCGACGTTGCGCGGGTGGATCGACGAGCCGAGTCCGCGCATCAGGCGGGGGCCCGCGGCGAGCCCGAAGATGGTCGAGGCGACGCTGTCCACGCCGACCAGTTCGAGGCCGGGCAGGGCGGCGGCACGCAGGGTCCTGGCGATCCCGGCGGAGTGCCCGCCGGTGCCGACGGCACACACGAGGATGTCGAACTGGCCGATCTGCCGGACGAGTTCGTCGGCGAGGGGCCGGTAGGCGGCCTGGTTCTCGGGGTTGTGGTACTGGTTCGGGCACCAGGCCCCGGTGAACTCGGGACGCTCCATCAGCGCGGCGACCCGCTCGACCCTGGCCTGCTGCCAGCCGCCCACGGGCCCGGGTTCGCGGACGAGGTGGACGCGGGCGCCGTGCGCGGTCAGCATCCGCTCGACGATGGGTTCGAGGCCGGGGTCGGTGACGATGTGCACGGGGTGGCCGTAGTGCACGCCCGCGAGGGCGAGGCCGAGGCCGAGGGTTCCGGAGGTGGACTCGACGATGGGCGCGCCGGGCCGCAACTCGCCGCGGGCGCGGGCCCGTTCCACCATGTGGAGGGCGGCCCGGTCCTTGATGCCGCCGAAGTTGAAGCCTTCGAGCTTGGCCCAGTAGCCGCGGCCGCCGTCGGGCGAGGGTTCGTCGATCCAGAGCACGGGCGTGTTGCCCACGGCGGCCGCCGCGGGCTGAAGGTTGCCGATCATGCGGGTGTGTCCTTCGGTGCTTCGGTACGTGGATGGGGGGTGGCGTGGGAGTCCGCGCGGGAACTCCGGAGCACCCTCAGTTCCGGTCCACTCCGATGGCGAGAAGGAGCCGCTGGCCCGACTCCGGACAACAGGGCCCTGCGCGGGGCGGCACGCACCGGGCGAGCCGGGCCGCCGTGTCCGCCGCCAGTACGCCGTCGAGGGCGTCCTTGCCGGTCTTGCCGCCCTTGCCGCCCGCCCCGTCCTGCCGCTCCCGGTCGGCGGGCTGCGCGGCGAGCGCCGCGGGGTGTGCCGAGCCGGCGTGCTCGCCGTGGCTCGGGCCGGGGCAGGCGTGGTGGACGGGCGGGGTGGCGGTGACCGCGGTCGCGGCGGTGAGCCCGTGCGGCCCGTGGCACACACCGGCGAACAGCGCACAGGTGATGAACAGCACCACCGAGACCAGGTACCGCAGCCGACCCATAGTGATCACAAAGCTACGCACGGCACACGAGTCAGCGCAAAGCCCTCCGCCGACAACGGCGCGAAACAACGCCACGTACAGCCGAAACACATCCACCCGACGCGGCCCCGGTGCCACACATGCCGAAGGCCCGGAATCGATGAACGATTCCGGGCCTTCGGTTTCAGTAGCGGGGACAGGATTTGAACCTGCGACCTCTGGGTTATGAGCCCAGCGAGCTACCGAGCTGCTCCACCCCGCGTCGGTGAACCCAACAGTACGCCATCCGACGTGCGGAAAGCGAACCGGTTACGAACAGCCCCCTCGGCGGGCCCGCCGTCATGTGTTCTCGGCGTGCGTCAGCGTCTCCCAGGCCACGAACAGGTCGTCCGTGCCCTCGGGCCGCCGCTCGGTGGTGAGCCGCTCGGTCTGGGGGAGGTCGAGGCCGAGGCGGCCGCGCAGGTGGTTGAGGGCGACCTCGGTGTCGGGCCCCATGTCGCGCTGGACCCTGCCGCCGCACAGCCAGCCGGGCACGGCGGCGCCGAGCTGGTAGCGGGAGTGGAACTCCAGGGCGGCCTTGAGCCGGTCCTCGGCCTCGCCGTACAGGTCGACACCTTGGTGCCAGGCGGTCTCGGCGATGTGCGCGGTGGCGGCGAGCGAGTAGCTGGCGTGCTTGAAGTTGCGGCAGGTCTCCTGGGAGAGGCCGTCGGCGAAGGTCTTCTGCCCGAACCAGTACTTCTGGAGCTGGGCCTCGGTGGTGATGTCGCTGCCCTCCGGCGACACGGGGAGCTTTCCGTCGGACTTCAGGTAGAAGTAGGCGGGGACGCGGGTGCGGAAGTGGTGGACGGCCCGTTCGAACGACTCGTGGTCGTCGAGGAAGACGGCCATGCCGATGGTGGCGTCGGCCATGACGAGGTCCCAGTTGCCGTTGAAGTCGGCCGATCCGTCACGGACTTGGGGCAGGTAGGCGTTGCGGAGCATCCGCTCGAAGCGCAGCAGTTCGCCGTCGGTCCAGCCGTCGTAGGTGTAGCGCACGGCCTCGGCGGCGCGGGCCCAGGAGGTGGCGGCCCAGGCGGTCTGGAGCCCGGCGTTCGCCTCCGTGTGCCGGGTGAGCACGCGGGACCAGGCGTCCATGATCTGCACGGCCTTCGCGGCGTGGGCGCGGTCGCCGGTGATGTTGTAGAGCAGCGCGTGCGTGTACGCGGCGAGCGCGTCCTCGCGCTCCTCGACGCACCCCTGCCCGGGCCGCAGGTCGGGCGGGCAGGCCACGACGGCGTACGGCTTGGCCGTGTAGTCGTTCGCGGCGTACTTGCTGGCCCGCATCTGCTGGAACGCCTTGAACCAGGGCTCCTCCCGCGCGGCGACATGCGCGCGGACCCGTTCGAGCTGCTTCTTGCTGACGAGCACCCCGGGGTGCGAGAACGGCAGATCGGCGGCACGAGCCCGCCGTACCCCGTCGCCCTCTCCTTCATCACCACCACACCCCGCGCCACCGATCCCCAGCCCCAGGATCAGCACCACCACGACCACCCCCCGCACCCCACGTCTCCTTCGATCCGCCGCCGCCATCCCGCACCTCCGTATCGGGCGTATCGGGTCGCGCCACTGGCAGCGTGTCGTGGGGTGGGTGGGGGCGCAGGGGGTGATGGGCCATGCGGGTGACGCGCCCCCCGATGCGGCGGAACACCCGTGTCAGGACCCGTGTCAGGGGCGTGACAGGGCCGTGACAGGTGGGGTCGCGACCTTAGGGGGCATGAAGACTTCGGCAATCGCGGTCTCGGGACTGCGCAAGGCGTTCGGTGACAAGGTCGTGCTCGACGGCATCGACTTCGATGTTCCGGCGGGATCGGTCTACTCGCTGCTCGGTCCGAACGGGGCGGGCAAGACGACGACGGTGAACATCCTGACGACGTTGATGACGGCGGACGCCGGGCTGGTGCAGGTGGCCGGGCACGACGTGGTCAGCGGGACCAAGGGGGTGCGCGCGGCGATCGGTGTGACGGGGCAGTTCGCCGCCGTGGACGAGCTGCTTTCGGGGCGGGAGAACCTGCTTCTGATGGCGGAGCTGAAGCGGGTGCGCAACAAGGAGAAGCTCATCGCGAGCCTCCTGGAGCGGTTCGACCTGGTGGAGTCGGCGCAGAAGCTGGCGTCGACGTACTCCGGCGGCATGCGCAGGAAGCTGGACCTGGCGATGACCCTCGTCGGCAGCCCGGAGATCATCTTCCTGGACGAGCCGACGACCGGCCTCGACCCGCGCAGCAGGCGCACCATGTGGCAGATCGTCCGTGAGCTGGTGTCCGAGGGCACCACCATCTTCCTCACCACCCAGTACCTGGAAGAGGCCGACCAGCTCGCCGACCGCATCGCCGTCCTGAGCGGCGGCAGGATCGCCGCCGAGGGCACCGCCGACGAGCTGAAGCGCCTCATCCCCGGCGGCCACGTGCTCCTCCGCTTCACCGACCCGGCCGCGTACCGGCACGCCGCCTCCGCCCTGCGCGAGGAGGCCACCAAGGACGACGAGGCGCTGTCGCTGCAGATCCCCAGCGACGGCACCCAGCGCGAGCTCCGCTCCATCCTCGACTGGCTGGACTCGGTCGACATCGAGGCGGACGAGCTGACCGTGCACACCCCCGACCTCGACGACGTCTTCCTCGCCCTGACCGAGCGCACCGGCTCGGGCCCCGGCACGACCACCGGCACCACCACCAACTACACCGACAAGGCGGCGATCTCCCAGTGAGCACTGTTTCCACGGCCATGGCCGACTCGGCGATCATGCTGCGCCGCAATCTGAAGCACACCCTGCGGAACCCGGTCACGGTGTTCAACGCGATCCTGTTCCCCATCGTGATGATGCTGCTGTTCGTCAAGGTCCTCGGCGGCGGCTTCGACGTCGGCGTCCCCTACATCGACTACGCGACGCCCGGACTGCTCGTGATGACCATCAGCTACGGCCTCGGAGCCACCTCCACGGCCGTGAACGACGACATGGCCAAGGGCATCATCAACCGGTTCAAGACCATGGACGTCTCCCGGGGCGCCATGCTCACCGGCCACGTCGTCGTCACGACGGTGCGCTGCCTGGTGGCCTGCTCCGCCATCGTCGGGGTGGCCTTCCTGATGGGGTTCGACCCGGGCGCGAGCGCCGCCGACTGGCTCGGCGTGCTCGGTCTGATCCTGCTGGTCAGCTTCGCCGCCAGCTGGCTCACCGTCGCCCTCGGCCTGGCCGCGAAGTCCCCGGAGTCGGCGGGCATGGCCACCGTGCCGCTGATCATGCTGCCGTTCCTGAGCAGCGCGTTCGTCCCCTCGGACACGATGGGCACGGGCATCCGGCAGTTCGTGGAGTACCAGCCCTTCACCCCGATCATCGAGACGCTGCGCGGGCTGCTCGCGGGCGACCCGTCCAGCGGCGACACGATCGCGGCGGTCGCCTGGAGCGTCGGCTTCGCCGCCGTCGGGTACCTGTGGGCGGTCTCCTCGTTCAAGAAGCGAGCGTGATCCACGTCCGCGTCCACGCTCAGGAAGCGAGCGTGGCCCCGGCCAGGTCGGACCAGCCGGTCCGCCTCCCCTCCCGAGCCGCCTCGGCGAACCGCGTGTCGCCGAGGCGGCTCCGCGCCGTCCGCTCGATCCGGGCCGCGTCCGGGTGGGAGCGGTCCTTGAGCCCGAGTACGCCCTCGCTCGCGGCGAGCAGCCGTACGGCCTGCTCGTGCTCACCACGGCGCAGCGCCAGGTCCGCGACCCCGACGAGTGCCCGCGCGATCACCGGCGCGTGCCCCGCCTCGGCGGCCGCCGCGCAGGCCGCCGCCCGGTGCTCACGGGCCTCGCCGAGGTCGTCGGCGAGATACCCGAGCAGGTCGTACGTCATGGAGCGGATGTTGGCCCGCTCCGCCTCCTCGCCCAACAGGGCCTTCACGACCGCGAGTTGCGCGCGCGCCTCCCGGGTGTCGCCGCCCCACCGGGCGAGTTCGGCCTTCGCGAAGGCCAGGACGGCCAGCGAGCCCGGCCAGGTGACCCGCTCCGCGCACCGCTCGGCGTCGGCGAGCGCGGCCGCGCTCGCGTCCTCGTCGCCGAGGAGCCGGTACAACTGCGCCTGCGCCGACCGGATCGGGATGACGTCCTCGGTGGCGCCGACCTCGGCGACGGCCGTGATCGCCTGCTCGTAGTGCTCGCACGCCTCGGCGAACTCGCCGCGCACGGCGACGCGGGCCGCGAGCTCCGTGCGGGCGAAGGAGATCCCGAACCGCTCGCCGAGCGCGCGGAATTCGGCGACGGCCTGTTCGAGGTGCGCGTCCGCCTCCCGCCCGTCCTCCGCGAGGGGACCGCCGCCCGACCCGCCTTGGCCGCCCTGCCGGTCCTGCCGGTCCTGCCCGAGCATGATCCGCATCTTGCCCATGTGCAGCCGGGCGATCGCCCGCGCCCAGGGGTCCTCGTGGTCGAGCAGCGCCTCGAACGCGGACACACTCGCGCCGGGCTCCCGCAGCAGGTGCTCCAGCGGGGCGACGAGCCCGATGAGCGGGTGACTGCGCAGACCCGGCCGACCCCGCCGACTGAACTCGTACGCCTTGTGGATCCACTCCGCGGCCTGGTGCTCGTCACCGGGCCCGGACGTCACGAACAGCACGACCAGCGCGTACACCGTGGCCCGTACGTCATCCGTCACCTCGCCGGGCGTCCGGACGGCCGCGGTGATCAGCTCGAAGCCCTCGGTCCTGTGCCCGCTGAGCCACCAGTACCAGCCCGCGCCCGCCGCGAGCCGCATCGCCGCCTGCGCCTCGCCCGCGGCGAGCGCACCGCGCATCGCCGCGCCGATGTCGTCGTGCTCGGCGTCGAGGACGGCGAGCCACTCCAGTTGCTCGGCGCGGCGCAGGTGCGGCTCCGCGGTCTCGGCCAGCTCGGACACGTGGGCGAGGTGCGCGTGCCGCGCCAGGTCCGCCTCGCCCGCCTCCGCGAGCCGCTGCCCGGCGTACTCCTTGATCGTGCCGAGCATCCGGTAGCGGGGCGCGCCGCCGCCCTCGGCGCGCAGCAGGGACTTCTCGGTCAGGGTCGTGAGCAGTTCGAGCACGTGCTCCGGCGCGACACCGTCGCCACCAGCGGATACGTCATCGGCGTACCCCGCGCAGACCCGTTCCGCCCCCTCCAGGCTCGCCCCGCCGGAGAACACCGAGAGCCTGCGCAACACCGTCCGCTCGGCGTCGGTGAGCAGCTCCCAGCTCCAGTCGACCACCGCGCGCAGCGTCTTGTGCCGGGGCAGGGCGGTCCGGCTGCCGCTGGTCAGCAGGCGGAACCGGTCGTCGAGCCGGTGGGCGAGCTGGTCGACGGTCATCGTGCGCAGCCGGGCCGCGGCCAGCTCGATCGCCAGCGGCATCCCGTCGAGGGCCCGGCACACGCGCACCATCGTCGCCAGCGTGCGGCCGTCGTCGGCGAGGCCCCGGCGCACGGCCCCGGCCCGGTCCCGCAGCAGCCGCACGGCGGGCGAGGACGCGATCTCGTCCGGGCCCGCGCCGCCGTCCGGCAGGGCCAGCGGCTCGACCTGCCACAGCGCCTCGCCGGTGATGCCGAGCGGCTCCCGGCTCGTCGCCAGGATCCGCAGCCGCCGGCACTCGCCGAGCAGCCGGTCGGCGAACACCGCGGCGGACTCGATCACGTGCTCGCAGTTGTCCAGGATCAGCAGCGCGTCCCGCTCGCGGCAGGCGGCGACGAGCCGGTCCGTCAGGTCCGCGTTCGGGGCCCCGCCGAACAGGGCGTCCCGCAGGTCGAGCCCGGCGAGCGTCGCCTGCGCCACGTCACCGTCCGGGCCGATGGCGGCGAGCTCCACCAGCCAGGCCCCGTCGGGCAGTTCACCGAGGAGCGTGCGCGCGGTCTCGGTGGCGAGCCTGGTCTTGCCCGAGCCGCCGGGGCCGATGAGGGTGGTGAGCCGGTGCGCGGCGACGCGTTCGCGCACCGCGGCGATGTCGGCCTCCTTGCCGACGAAGCTGGTCAGCTCGGCCCGCAGATTGGTCCGCCGCCGCCCCTGCCCCGACCCGCCCCCGTCCCGCTCGACGCCGCCACCCCTCGTGGCCCCCGCACGCCTCTCCGCCGCCCCCGCCCCACCCAACGCACCCAACTCGCCCGGTCCGCCCAACGCACCCAACTCCCCCCGCAACACCGCCCCATGCAACGCGGCCAGCGCGGGCGACGGATCGATGCCCAGCGCGTCGGCGAGGGCTTCCCGCGCGTTCTCGTAGGCCGACAGCGCCTCCCCGGTGCGCCCGGCGGCGACGAGGGCGCGCATCAGCGCGGCGACGAGCCGTTCCCGTACCGGATGCGCGGCGACCAGGCCGCTCAGCTCGGTGACGAGCTCCGCACCGCGTCCGAGGGCGACCTCCGCCTCGACCCGCTCCTCCGTGGCGGTCAGCCACAGCGCGTCGAGCCGGGCGACGGCGGCGTCGAAGGCGGCGCTGTCCCGCACGCCCACGTCCTGCAGGGCGGCACCGCGCCACAGGTCGAGCCCTTCACGGAGCAGCCGCACCCGCTCGGCACGATCGGTGACCGCCTGCCCGGCGGCGACAAGGCGCTCGAACCGCGGAACGTCGACCGCGTCGGCGTCGGCCGGGACGGCGAGGCGATATCCGTCGGTCCGGGCCTCGACCACCCCGTCCGGCAGCAGCTTCCGCAACCGCGACACCAGCCGCTGCAAGGCGTTCGTGGCGTCGGCGGGCGGGGACTCCCCCCAGATCCAGTCGACGAGCACGGCCTTCGGCACGGCCTGCCCCGGCCGGAGCGCGAGCGCGGCCAACAGCCCACGCAGCCGCGCCCCGGGAACGTCGACCGTCCCACCGCCGTCGGTACGCACTTCGAACGGCCCCAGCATCCCGATCTGCACCAGCCGAGTTTGCCATGTGCGCGCCGAGCTCGATCCGGGGCCGTATGTACCGGGGGAAGCGGGAATCGGCCATGGTCGGAGGGGTGACCTGGCCGGTGTGGCCGGGGGGTCCTAGCGTCCTGGCGGAGTGAGGGGCGGCGGCGCTTCGGTGCGCGCTGCGCCGTCGAGTGCCGTGATTCGTCGTGAAGGAGAGTGCGTTCGCATGACCAGTGATGCGCAGTCCGTCGAGGTCCCGTCCCGGGCCCGGATCATCGCCAAACACAGCGGCAAGGTCGTGTGCGTGGGCGAGGCGTCCACCGCCGACGGGGCCCACGTGATCCAGTTCACGCGGGGCACGAGCGGGAACGAGAAGTTCTCGTTGGAACCGGCGGGCGACGGCTACCACCACATCGTCGCCCGGCACAGCGGCAAGAACCTGGGCGTCGAGGACGTCTCGAAGAAGGAGGGGGCCGGCCTGATCCAGTGGAAGCGGGTCGGCACCGATAACGAGAAGTTCCGCTTCGAGCCCCAGCCCGACGGCACGTTCCGGATCCTCATCAAGCACAGCGGCCAGTACGTGGACGTGTCGAGCGGGTCCGACGGCAACGGCGCCCGCATCATCCAGTATCCCCGCAAGGACGTCGACAACCAGCTCTTCCGGATCGAGGCCGTCCCCGACGCCGACTGGTAGGCCCACAGCCTGGAGGGGACTGCCCGGACGAGTCCGGACAGTCCCCTCCAGTACGACGGCCCCTGGTAAGGGACGGCGCGGGTCGCTCAGCCCTCGCCCTCCAAGTCGCCCTCCGTCTCCAGGTACGCCTGGCGCAGGGCGTCGAGCACGGCCGGGTCGGGCTTGGCCCACATGCCGCGGGACTCGGCTTCCAGGAGACGCTCGGCGATGCCGTGCAGGGCCCACGGATTGGCCTGCTGGAGGAACTCGCGGTTGGTGGGGTCCAGGACGTACGTCTCGGTGAGCTTGTCGTACATCCAGTCGGCGACCACACCCGTCGTGGCGTCGTACCCGAAGAGGTAGTCGACCGTGGCGGCGAGTTCGAAGGCGCCCTTGTAGCCGTGGCGGCGCATCGCCTCGATCCACTTGGGGTTGACCACGCGGGCGCGGAAGACGCGTGAGGTCTCCTCGACCAGAGTGCGGGTGCGGACCGTCTCGGGACGGGTGGAGTCGCCGATGTACGCCTCCGGGGCGCTGCCCTTCAGCGCGCGGACCGTGGCGACCATGCCGCCGTGGTACTGGAAGTAGTCGTCCGAGTCGGCGATGTCGTGTTCGCGGGTGTCCGTGTTCTTCGCCGCGACCTCGATGCGCTTGTACGCCGTCTCCATCTCCGCACGCGCCGGGCGGCCGTCGAGCTCGCGGCCGTACGCGTACCCGCCCCACACCGTGTACACCTCGGCGAGGTCGGCGTCGGTGCGCCAGTCGCGGGAGTCGATGAGCTGGAGCAGGCCCGCGCCGTAGGTGCCGGGGCGGGAGCCGAAGATGCGGGTGGTGGCGCGGCGTTCGTCGCCGTGGACCGCCAGGTCGGCCCGGGTGTGGGCGCGCACGAAGTTCGCGTCGTCGGGCTCGTCGAGCGACGCCGCGAGGCGGACCGCGTCGTCCAGGAGGCCGATGGTGTGCGGGAAGGCGTCGCGGAAGAAGCCACTGATGCGCAGCGTGACGTCGATGCGCGGGCGCCCGAGTTCGTCCGCGGGGATCGCCTCCAGGCCCGTGACGCGGCGCGACGCGTCGTCCCACACCGGCCGGATGCCCAGCAGGGCGAGGGCTTCGGCGACGTCGTCACCGGCGGTGCGCATCGCGCTCGTACCCCACAGGGAAAGGCCGACCGAGGTCGGCCAGTCGCCGTTGTCGGTGCGGTAGCGCTCCAGGAGCGAGTCGGCGAGGGCCTGACCGGTCTCCCAGGCGAGGCGCGACGGCACCGCCTTGGGGTCGACGGAGTAGAAGTTGCGGCCGGTCGGCAGGACGTTGACCAGACCGCGCAGCGGGGAGCCCGAAGGCCCCGCGGGGACGAAGCCGCCCTCCAACGCGTGGACGGCGTGGTCCAGTTCGTCGGTGGTGGCGGCCAGGCGGGGCACGACCTCGCGGGCGGCGAAGTCGAGGATGTCGGCCACGGCCCGCGGGTGCCCGTGGGCCACCTTCGCCACGGCATCCAGGTCCCAGTCGGCGTCCTCCATCGCCTGGACCAGCGCGCGGGCCTGCTCCTCGACCGCGTCGGCGCTGGTGCGGGTGGCCGCCGACTCGTCCAGGCCCAGCGCCTCGCGCAGGCCGGGCAGGGAGGCCGTGCCGCCCCAGATCTGGCGGGCGCGCAGGATGGCGAGGACCAGGTTCACACGGTCGGCGCCGGACGGGGCGCCGCCGAGGACGTGCAGGCCGTCGCGGATCTGGGCGTCCTTGATCTCACAGAGCCAGCCGTCGAGATGCATGATGAACTCGTCGAAGCCCTCGTCCTCGGGACGGTCCTCGATCCCCAGGTCGTGGTCGAGCTTGGCCGCCTGGATCAGGGTCCAGATCTGGGCGCGGATCGCCGGGAGCTTCGCCGGGTCCATCGCGGCGATCTGGGCGTGCTCGTCGAGGAGTTGTTCGAGGCGCGCGATGTCGCCGTAGCTGTCGGCGCGGGCCATCGGCGGTACGAGATGGTCCACGAGGGTGGCGTGGACGCGGCGCTTGGCCTGTGTGCCCTCGCCCGGGTCGTTGACCAGGAACGGGTAGATCAGCGGCAGATCGCCGAGGGCCGCGTCGGGGCCACAGGCGGCGGAGAGCCCCGCGTTCTTGCCGGGCAGCCACTCCAGATTGCCGTGCTTGCCGAGGTGGATCATCGCGTCGGCGCCGAAGCCGTTGTCGTCGGCGGAGGCGGCGATCCAGCGGTACGCGGCCAAGTAGTGGTGCGAGGGCGGCAGATCGGGGTCGTGGTAGATCGCGATCGGGTTCTCGCCGAAGCCCCGCGGCGGCTGGATGAGGATGAGCAGGTTCCCGCGGCGCAGGGCGGCCAGGACGATGTCGCCCTCCGGGTTGCGGGAGCGATCGACGAACATCTCGCCGGGCGCGGCACCCCAGTGCTCCTCGACGGACGCGCGGAGCTCGGCGGGAAGCGTGGCGTACCAGCGGCGGTAGTCGGCCGCCGGGATCCGGACCGGGTTCCGGGCCAGCTGCTCCTCGGTGAGCCACTCCTGGTCGTGGCCGCCCGCCTCGATCAGGGCGCGGATCAGTTCGTCGCCGTCACCGGACACGAGGCCGGGCACCTCCTCGGTGCCGAAGTCGTAGCCCTCGCCCTGGAGTCGGCGCAGCAGCGCCACGGCGCTGGCGGGGGTGTCGAGGCCGACCGCGTTGCCGATCCGGGAGTGCTTCGTCGGATACGCGGACAGGACCAGCGCGATCCGCTTGTCGGCGGCCGGGATGTGGCGCAGCCGCGCGTGCCGTACGGCGACGCCCGCCACGCGCGCCGCGCGCTCGTCGTCGGCGACGTAGGCGGGAAGTCCGTCCTCGTCGATCTCCTTGAACGAGAACGGCACGGTGATCAGACGGCCGTCGAACTCGGGGACCGCGATCTGGCTGGCGGCGTCCAGCGGGGAGACGCCCTCGTCGTTGCCTTCCCAGTCGGTGCGCGAGCTGGTGAGGCAGAGGGCCTGGAGGATGGGTACGTCGAGGCCGCTGAGGGCTCCGGCGTCCCAGGACTCGTCGTCGCCGCCCGCCGAGGCCTCGGCGGGCCGCGTGCCGCCTGCCGCGAGGACCGTGGTCACGATGGCGTCGGCGGCGCCCAGCGCGTCGACGAGTTCGGGTTCGGGGGTGCGCAGCGAGGCGACGTACAGCGGCAGCGGGCGGGCGCCCGCGTCCTCGATCGCGCGGCACAGGGACTCGATGAACGCGGTGTTGCCGCTCATGTGGTGGGCGCGGTAGTAGAGCACCGCGACGGTCGGTCCCTCGACCTGACGGCCGGTACGCTCCAGCGGTCCCCAGGACGGTGCGGGAGCGGGCGGTTCGAAGCCGTGGCCGGTGAGCAGGACGGTGTCGGAGAGGAACCTGGCCAGTTGCTCCAGGTTGCCGGGGCCGCCGTGCGCCAGATAGGCGTGGGCCTCGGCGGCGATGCCGATGGGGACGGTCGACGCTGCCATCAGCTGGGCGTCGGGGGCCTGTTCGCCGGTGAGGACGACGACGGGGCGCCCGGTCGCGAGGACTTGGTCGAGGCCGTCCTGCCAGGCGCGCACACCGCCGAGGAGACGCACGACGACCAGGTCGGCGCCGTCGAGGAGTTGCGGAAGGTCCTGCAGCGGAAGCCGGGAGGGGTTCGCGTAGCGGTAGGCGACCGGCCCGCTTGCGGCACGGGCGCTGAGCAGGTCGGTGTCGGACGTCGACAGGAGCACGATCATGCGGCGTCGGGCCTTCCTCGGGGTGTCCACGCCCCGGGTGGTGTCGCAGTGGGTCTCCCCTGCTCGAACGAGGCCGAGGGTGCGGGGAAGGGAGTTCCTGACTCGCCCTGCCGGTACGACCGGGCTCACAGTGGCGGGACCGCGCCGGAATCACACCGGGCTTCCTCCCCTTGTCGCCGTCTTTGGCGACCACGGGCCGTACGGCCCGTCGGTAGGCATAGTAAGGGGCACCTGGCTGCCAGGGGCCTACGGACCTGTGGTGACGGGTCGCTATGCTCGCCGCCATGCTCCCATCGGCCATCCCGCCCCCAGTCCCGGGGGACGCGTCTGCCCGGGACCGCGGTGATGCCTGCCCCGGAACGCTGCGGCTGCACCGGGCGGACGACGGGGCACTGGCACGTGTCCGGGTACCCGGCGGTGTGCTCACCGTGGCGCAGGCGGACGCCCTCCAGGAGGCGGCCGGGCGGCTGGGGGACGGTGAGCTGCATCTCACTTCGCGCGGCAACGTCCAGCTCCGCGGCCTTGGTCCGGACTGCGGGGGCGAACTGGCCCGGCTCCTTGGCGATTCCGGGCTGTTGCCCTCGGCACGTCACGAGCGGGCCCGGAACATCGTGGCCTCCCCTCTGTCCGGGCTCGACGGCCGGGGGGAGAGGGACATCCGTGGCTGGCTGCTCGCCCTGGACCGACTGCTGTGCGACAGCGACGCGGCCGCCGGGCTGTCCGGCCGGTTCCTGTTCGCGCTCGACGACGGCCGCGGCGACGTGGACGCGCTCGGCGCCGACGTGACCCTGCTGGCACGCGGCGACGATCACGCGCTCCTGCGGATCGGTGCCGCAAAGGGCGCGGTTCTGATCCCTGGCGCGCAAGCGCCACAAGCCGCCCTGAGCGCCGCCGAGACCTTCCTGGAGGAGGCAGCCGACTCGGGCGCCTGGCGGGTGGCGGACCTGCCCGGCGACGCCGACTCCCTCCTCGGCACGGTCGTCGGACGCCTGCGGCAGGCCGGGCTCGACACCACCGTGACCGCGGGCCCGGCCCGCCCACAGGGCTCGGGCGCTCCCGCCCTCGGCGTGGTGTCCGGCCCGCCGGACGAGGCCGCGCTGTCCGTCGGGCTGCCCTTGGGACGCGTCAGCACGGCACAGTGGCAGACCCTGACGGCCACCGCTCGCCACCAGGGAAGCGGCGAGCTGCGGCTGACCCCGTGGCGCGGGGTCGTCGTCCCCGGAGTCGGGCAACGGCAGGCCGCGGACCTCCTGGACGCGCTGTGCGCCGTCGGCCTGATCGGCGGCCCCTACTCGCCCTGGACCGGCGTGGGAGCCTGTATCGGCCGGCCCGGCTGTGGGCGGTCGCTGGCCGATGTGCGGGCCGAGGCGACGGCCGCGTTGGGTGCCGTGGGGGCGCTGCCCGTGTACTGGTCCGGGTGCGAGCGCCGGTGCGGGCACCCCCGCGGTGAGTGGGTCGACGTGGTCGCCACTCCCGACGGGCACCGGATCTCCCTCACGCGGGACGGGGAACGCCACGGCCCGGTGGACGTCCCGGGTGGCTCCCGCGCACTGGCCGCCGCGGTGGCCACGGCCCGCCGCTGACACCGTATGAACGACATCGCGACACCTGACTGTTCCATGCCCTATCAAGAGAGCGAACGCACCGTGCACGAGTACGAGAAGGACGGACCGGCGATCTACCGCCAGTCCTTCGCCACGATCCGCGCGGAGGCGGACCTGGCGGACCTGCCCGCCGACGTGAGTCAGGTCGCGGTCCGGATGATCCACGCCTGCGGCATGGTCGACCTCGTACGCGACCTCGCTTTCACGCCGGACGTGGTGGCCCGTGCCCGCGAGGCACTGCGCGCGGGCGCACCCATCCTGTGCGACGTGGCCATGGTCGCCAGCGGCGTCACCCGCAAGCGGCTGCCCGCGGACAACGACGTGGTGTGCACGCTGTCCGACCCGACGGTGCCCGCCCTCGCGGCCGAGCTCGGCACCACCCGCAGCGCCGCCGCCCTCGAACTGTGGCGCGACCGGATGGAGGGTGCGGTCGTCGCCGTCGGCAACGCGCCCACCGCCCTGTTCCGCCTGCTCGAAATGATCGAGGAGGGCGCCCCGCGTCCCGCCGCCGTCATCGGCGTACCGGTCGGATTCGTCGGTGCCGCGGAGTCCAAGGACGCCCTGGCCGCGCACCCGTCCGGCCTGGAGCATCTGATCGTGCGGGGCCGCAGGGGCGGAAGCGCCATCGCGGCGGCCGCCCTCAACGCGATCGCCAGTGAGGAAGAGTGAGCGTGAGCGAGCACAAGACGGGTCGCCTGTACGGGGTCGGGCTCGGCCCCGGCGATCCGAGCCTGATGACCCTGCGCGCGGTGGAGATCATCGCCGAGGCCGACGTCGTCGCCTATCACAGCGCCCGGCACGGACGGTCCATCGCGCGGTCCATCGCGGCGAAGCACATCCGCGCCGACCACATCGAAGAGGCCCTGGTCTACCCCGTCACGACGGAGACCACGGACCACCCCGGCGGCTACCGGGGCGCCATGGAGGACTTCTACGCCGAGGCGGCCGCCCGCCTGGCCGCGCACCTCGACGCCGGCCGCACGGTCGCGGTACTGGCCGAGGGCGACCCGCTCTTCTACGGCTCGTACATGCACATGCACAAGCGCCTCGCCGATCGCTACCGCACCGAAGTGGTCCCCGGAGTCACCTCCGTCAGCGCCGCGGCCGCCCGGCTCGGCACCCCGCTCGCCGAGGGCGAGGAGGTGCTGACCATCCTGCCCGGCACCCTGCCTGAGGAGGAGCTGACCGCTCGCCTCGCCGCCACCGACGCCGCCGTGGTGATGAAGCTGGGCCGTACCTTCCCCTCGGTGCGCCGTGCCTTCGACGCGTCCGGACGGCTGCCCGAGGCCCACTACGTCGAGCGCGCCACCATGACCGGCGAGCGCGTCGACGAGCTGGCCGCGGTCGACGCCGGTTCCGTGCCGTACTTCGCGGTCGCGGTCCTGCCCAGCAGGATCGGCGCACCGCGGCCCGAACGCGCCCCGGACACCGGCGAGGTGGCCGTGGTCGGCACCGGACCCGCCGGGCCGCTGTGGCTCACGCCCGAGACGCGCGGGGTGCTGGCCGCCGCCGACGACCTGGTCGGCTACACCACCTACCTGGACCGGGTGCCGGTCCGCCCGGGGCAGGTGCGCCACGGCTCCGACAACAAGGTCGAGTCGGAGCGCGCCGAGTTCGCCCTGGACCTGGCCCGGCGCGGCCGACGCGTCGCCGTGGTCTCCGGCGGCGATCCGGGCGTCTTCGCCATGGCGACGGCCGTCCTGGAGGTGGCGTCGCAGGAGGAGTACGCGGACCTGCCGGTGCGGGTGCTGCCCGGGGTGACCGCGGCCAACGCGGCCGCCGCCCGCGCGGGCGCGCCGCTGGGCCACGACTACGCCGCGATATCGCTCTCGGACCGGCTCAAGCCGTGGGAGGTCATCGCGGAACGGCTGCGGGCGGCCGCCTCGGCGGACCTGGTGCTCGCGCTGTACAACCCCGGTTCCCGCAGCCGGACCTGGCAGGTCGGCAAGGCTCGCGAAGTGCTTCTGGAGCACCGCGCGCCGGACACTCCGGTGGTGTTGGCCCGTGATGTCGGCGGCCCGGCCGAGAGCGTACGCACCGTGCGGCTCATCGATCTCGATCCGGCCGAGGTCGACATGCGCACGATCCTGCTCGTCGGGTCCTCCCGGACCCGCTGGGAGCAGCGGGGCGACGGACGGCAGATCGTGTGGACGCCCCGCCACTACCGGCAGGACTGAGCCGGGGGCGGTCTTCGACTACCCCTGCCGGTCGACTACCCCTGCAGGTCGAAGCGTTCGCGCAGCCAGGTGACGGCCAGACCGGGGGTGGCGACCACCGCGACTCCCTCCGGAACCGGTGGTCGGCGCACCACGACGACCGGGATCCGCGCCTCGCGGGCGGCCGCGAGTTTGGGCGCGGTGGCGGCACCGCCGCTGTCCTTCGTGACGACGACGTCGATGCGGTGGCGGCGGATCAGCTCGCGCTCCCCGTCGAGGGTGAACGGGCCGCGGTCGAGCAGGACCCGCATCCGCACGGGGTGCGGGGACTCCGGGGCGTCCACCGAACGCGTCAGGAACCACAGGTCGTCGAGGCCCGCGAAGGCGGCGAGACCCATGCGTCCCGTGGTGAGGAAGACGCGCCGCCCCAGTCCGGGCAAGGCAAGGGCCGCTTCGGTCAGGGAGCCGACCGGGTGCCAGTCGTCGCCGTCGCCGGGCGCCCAGCCCGGTCGGCGCAGTGCCAGCAGGGGAACATGGGCGGCGGCGGCAGCGGCGGCCGCGTTGAAACTGATCGTCCCGGCGAAAGGATGGGTGGCGTCGATGAGCGCGTCCACCTGGTGCGTCCGCAGCCATGCCGCCAGCCCGTCGGCCCCGCCGAAGCCGCCGACGCGGATCTCACCCGGCGGCAGTCTCGGACTGGCCACGCGCCCCGCGAGCGAGCTGGTGACCCGGGCCCGCGCGGGCAGCTCCGCCACGAGCAGTTCGGCGAGGCGGCGGGCCTCCGTGGTTCCGCCCAGTACGAGCACGTGCATGAGGTCCATCCATGAGTGAGGCGAAGGGCGGGCGCAGCGCCCAACTCAAGCACACCGGTCTGCGGCCCGGCTGGACGACCGGTGCCTGCGCGACCGCGGCGGCCACGGCCGCCTACACGGCCCTGCTCAGCGGCGACTTCCCCGATCCGGTGACCATCGCCCTGCCCAAGGGACAGACACCGGCCTTCGCCCTGGCGGTCGAGGAACTGAACGGGGAACGGGCGACTGCGGGAGTGGTCAAGGACGCGGGCGACGACCCCGACGTCACGCACGGCGCGCTGGTGCGGGCCACGGTGCGGCGGCTGCCGCCGGGTTCGGGCGTGGTCTTCAGGGCGGGGCCCGGCGTGGGCACGGTCACCCTCCCCGGCCTGCCCCTGGACGTCGGCGAACCCGCGGTCAACCCGGTGCCGCGCCAGATGATCCGCGACCACGTCGCCCGGGTCGCCGCCGAGCACCGGGGCTCGGGAGACGTCGAGATCACCGTCTCCGTGGACCACGGCGAGGAGATCGCCCGCTCCACCTGGAACCCGCGCCTCGGCATCCTCGGCGGCCTGTCGATCCTGGGCACGACCGGCGTCGTGGTGCCCTACTCCTGCTCGGCGTGGATCGACTCGATCCGGCGCGGAGTGGACGTGGCGCGCGCCGCGGGGCACACCCACGTGGCAGGCTGCACCGGCTCGACGTCGGAGAAGACGGTGGTGGCCGAGTACGGGCTGCCGGAGATCGCCCTGCTCGACATGGGGGACTTCGCGGGCGCCGTCCTCAAGTACGTCCGCCGGCATCCGGTGGACCGGCTCACGGTCTGCGGCGGGTTCGCGAAGCTGTCGAAGCTCGCCGCCGGACACCTCGACCTGCACTCGGCCCGCTCCCAGGTCGACAAGCCCTTCCTCGCCGGTCTCGCCCGCCGGGGCGGCGCGGACGAAGCCCTGGCGGCCGAGGTGGCGAACGCCAACACGGGGCTTGCCGCACTCCAGTTGTGCCAGGCACGGGGTGTTCCGCTCGGGGACCTGGTGGCCGTGGCGGCCAGGGACGAGGCGCTGTCGGTCCTGCGGGGTGCGCCGGTCGCCGTGGATGTCATCTGCGTCGACCGGGCGGGCACCGTCGTCGGGCGCAGCAGCGTGCGCTGAACGATCCCGCCACCCCGCCGGACAGAGCCCGCCGCCCCACCGGACAGAGGCGGAAGCCTCCGGCGGGGCCGCTCCGCTAGCAGGCGTGACGCTCGCGTGCGGGCGAGTAGAGATGGCTGTCGCGGAACTGCTCGGCGCCCAGCGTGCGGCCCACCATGATGACGGCGGTACGGATCACGCCCGCCGCCTTCACCTGCTCCGCGATGCCGTCGAGGGGACCGCGCAGGATGAGCTCGTCCGGACGGGAGGCCAGCGCCACGACGGCCGTCGGGCAGTCGGCCCCGTAGTGCGGCAGGAGCTCCTCGACGACCCGGTCCACGTACTTGGCGGCCAGGTGGAGCACGATCAGGGCGCCGCTGCGCCCCAGCGTGGCCAGGTCCTCGCCCGCCGGCATCGCGGTGGCGCGGTTGGCGATCCGGGTGAGGATGACGGTCTGGCCGACGGTCGGCACGGTCAGCTCCCGCTTGAGCGACGCCGCGGCGGCCGCGAACGCGGGGACGCCCGGCACCACTTCGTAGGGCACACCGGCCTCGTCCAGGCGCCGCATCTGCTCGTTGACCGCGCTGAAGACGGAGGGGTCGCCCGAGTGCAGCCGGGCCACGTCGTGGCCTTCCCGGTGGGCGCCGACGAGTTCGGCGGTGATCTGGTCGATGTCGAGCTGAGCGGTGTCGACCAGCCGGGCGTCCGGAGGGCACTCGGCGAGCAGTTCACGGGGCACCAGGCTGCCCGCGTACAGGCACACCCCGCAGGCGGCGAGCGTCCGCGCGCCGCGCACCGTGATCAGGTCGGCCGCGCCGGGGCCCGCGCCGATGAAGTACACGGTCATCTGTTGTCTCCTGGGTGTTCTGCGGGGGCTTGTGCCGAGTGGTCTGTGGTGGCGGGCGTCGACGGCTTGCGTACGGACCACTGGGTGACGGGCATCGCCTGGCGCCAGCCGGTGAAGCCGCCGACGGGCACGGCGTGCGCCACGGCGAGCCGGACCAGGTCACCGCCGTGCCGACGGTAGTGCTCGGTGAGCAGCGCCTCTGATTCCAGGGTGACGGTGTTGGCGACCAGGCGGCCGCCGGCGGGCAGCGCCTCCCAGCAGGCGTCGAGCAGGCCGGGCGCGGTCAGCCCGCCGCCGATGAACACGGCGTCGGGAGCGGGCAGCTCGGCGAGGCAGTCGGGGGCCCGGCCGGTGATGACGCTCAGGGCGGGGACACCCAGGTGTTCGGCGTTCCGCTCGATGCGCCGCGCCCGCACCGGGTCGCGCTCCACGGTGACCGCACGGCAGGAGCGGTGGGTGCGCATCCACTCGATGGCCACGGACCCCGAGCCGCCGCCGATGTCCCACAGGAGCTCGCCGGGGGCGGGCGCGAGCACGCCGAGGGTGGCGGCCCGCACCTGGCGCTTGGTGAGCTGGCCGTCGTGCTCGTACGCCTCGTCGGGCAGACCGGGCACGGCGCCCAGACGCAGGGCGTCGGGTGCCCTGCGGCACTCGATCGCGATGACGTTCAGAGGGTCGCCCGGCGGGTGCGTCCACGTGTCCGCGATCCCTTCGGCGCACGCCTCGTCCTCGCCGCCGAGCTGCTCCAGGACGCGCATCGCACTCGGCCCGAAGCCGCGTTCCCGCAGCAGCGCGGCCACCGTGGCGGGTGTGGTGGCGTCCGCGCTGAGGACCAGCAGTCGGCGCCCGTGGTGCAGGGCCGCGGCCAGCCGGGACGCGGGCCGCCCGACCAGCGTGACGACGTCGGTGTCCTCCAGGGGCCAGCCGATGCGGGCGCAGGCGTAGGACACGGACGACGGGTGCGGCAGGATGCGCAGCCGGTCGCTGCCGAGGATTTCGGTGAGGGCCCGGCCGATGCCGTAGAACATCGGGTCGCCGCTGGCCAGTACGGCGATCCTGCTCCCCGCGTGCGCGGCGAGCAGCCCGGGAACCGCGGGCCGCAGCGGCGAGGGCCACGGCACGCGCCGTCCCGCGCACTCCGGCGGGAGCAGACCCAGCTGCCGCTCGCCGCCGATCAGCACCTGCGCGTCCACGAGCTCCGTGCGCGCCGCGTCCGGAAGTCCGGCCCACCCGTCGGCTCCGATCCCCACGACGCTCACTGCGGGTCCTGCGGGGCGTGCGACGGGTGTGGGGGTCACGGACGGTACCTCGGTGTTCGGGGGGCTGACGCAGCCGAACTCTACTGTCCGGCCTCCGACCGACTCCGGTCAGGTGGTCACCGCCGCACCCTTGTCGCACATGGGTGGCGATCGAAGTCCAGGAACGCCGCAGGCCCAGGTCGGCGACTGCCTGACCTGGGCCTGAGAGGTAGACCGTGTGGGACTCGAACCCACAACCAATGGATTAAAAGTCCACTGCTCTGCCAATTGAGCTAACGGTCCTCGCCGACAAGCTGTCGGCGCACCCATGAGCATAGCCCGCCCGGCCCCGGCTTCCGATCGGGTATCGCCCTTGAGGAGCGTCGAAGTGCGGGGCGAACGGAACGGGCCCGCCCCCGAGTGGGGGCGGGCCCGTTGCCGTGGTGCGGGTGGGCGCTCAGGCGTCAGCCGTTGCGCTTCCAGCGCGGCTTGTCGTCGCGGCGGCCGAAGGAGCCGGTGCCGGAGCCGGAGCCGCGGTTGTACGACGGGCGGTCGTGGCCGCCGGCGCGGTGGCCGCCGGCGGGGCGGTCGTCGCGGCGGTCGCGGTTGAACGGGCGGTCGCTGCCCCGGTGACCGGAGGGACGGTCGTCGCGGCGGAAGCCGCCACGCTCGTCACGGCGCTCGAAGGAACGGCCACCACGGTCGCCGCCACGGTCGTCACGACGGTCGCGGTTGAAGCCGCCACGGTCGTCGCGACGCTCGAAGGAACGGCCACCACGGTCGCCGCCACGGTCGTCACGACGGTCACGGTTGAAGCCACCACGGTCGTCACGGCGCTCGAAGGAACGGCCGCCGCGGTCATCGCGGTTGAAGCCGCCGCGGAAGCCGCCACGGTCGTCGCGGTTGAAGCCGCCGCGCTCGTCACGACGGTCACGGTTGAAGCCACCACGGTCGTCGCGACGCTCGAAGGAACGGCCACCACGGTCGTCACGACGGTCACGGTTGAAGCCACCACGGTCACCACCGCGGTCGTCGCGGCGGTCGAAGGAGCGGCGCTCCTTCTCGTAGTTGCCGCGCTCGTCACGGGCCGGACGGCGCTGCTCGTACGAGGGACGGTCCTCGCGGGCGGGACGCTCGTCGTCGCGCTCCGCGACCGGCTGCTCCGGCACCGACACCGCGGCGGACTCGCCCTCGGTCGCGGCGGCCTCGGCGACCGCGGCCGCGGGGTCCTCGCCGCGCTCGCGGGCGGCGCGGGCGGTGAGGCGGTCGGCCTCGTCGCGCAGCTCGGCGGCGCGGCGCTGGGCGCGCTCCAGGTCCTTGGTGAGGTCGCGGACCTCACGCTCGGCCTGGGTGGCCGCGTTGCCCGCGGACTCGGCCTGGACCTCGGTCATGGAGCGGGCGCCGGTGATCTCGGCGACCTCCGGGTCGAACGCGCCGCCGCCGTTGATGATGTGGCGCGAGGCGTCGACGCCCGCGTCCTCCATGAGGCGGAAGATCTGGCGGCGCTGGTGCGGCAGGGACAGGGACACGACCGTGCCGGAGCGGCCCGCGCGAGCGGTACGGCCGGAGCGGTGCAGGTAGTCCTTGTGGTCGCCGGCCGGGTCCACGTTCAGGACCAGGTCGATGCCGTCGACGTGGATGCCGCGGGCGGCTACGTCGGTCGCGACGAGCGCGTTGACGTAGCCGTCCTTGAAGTCGGCGAGGGTGCGGGTGCGCGCGCCCTGCGTCATGCCGCCGTGCAGCGCGTCGGCCTTCACACCGGCGTCGCGGAGCTGCTCGGCGATGCGGTCGGCGCCCAGCTGGGTGCGGACGAAGATGATGGTGCGGCCCTTGCGCGCGGCGATGGCGGCGGTGACCGGCGCCTTGTCGCGGGGCTTCACGATCAGGATGTGGTGCGTCATGGTCGTGACAGCGCCCTGGGCGGCGTCGACCTCATGCGTCACCGGGTTGTTCAGGTAGCGCTTGACCAGCGTGGAGATCTCGTTCTCCATCGTGGCCGAGAACAGCATGCGCTGGCCACCGACCGGAACCTGGTCGAGCAGCTCGGTGACCTCGGGCAGGAAGCCCAGGTCGGACATCTGGTCGGCCTCGTCGAGGACGGCGACCTCGACGTTCTCCAGGGAGCAGGCGCCGCGGTTGATGATGTCGCGCAGACGGCCCGGGGTGGCGACGAGGATGTCGACGCCGCGCTCCAGGGCGTAGATCTGGTTGCCCATGGACGTACCGCCGCAGACGACCTTCATCTTGAGGCCGAGGACGTCGCCGTAGGGCTGGAGGGCGTCGGCGACCTGCATCGCCAGCTCGCGGGTCGGGGTGAGGATGACCGCGCGGGGCTTCTTCTTCTCGGTGTGGCCGTCGGCGAGGCGCGCCAGGGTCGGCAGACCGAAGGAGAGGGTCTTGCCGGAGCCGGTGCGGCCACGGCCGAGGATGTCCTTGCCGGCCAGGGCGTCCGGGATGGTCGCGGCCTGGATCGGGAACGGGGTGTGCACGCCGTTGCGGGCGAGCTTGCGGACGACGCCGTCGGGCAAGCCGAGGTCACCGAAGGTGATCTCGGGCTCGGCGTCGGCGTCGGCCTCGACGGCCTCGGCGACGGCGTCGGTGGTGACCTCGGTGACGTCCGCGGCCTCGACGGTCTCGGCGGCCTCGGGGGCCTCGGCGACAGCCGCTACGGCGTCGCTCTCGACGGCCTCGACCGACTCGTTCTCGGGCAGGACGGCGTGGTCAGAACTGAAAATGGACATGCGAAATGCGAAACCTTCCGGAGTCTCGGCACGCGCCCGTCAACTCCGTGATTTCGCAATGGACCGCCTCTATGCGGTCAGCCACGGCAAGGGAGAGTACGCGCCACGCGGCGCTCTTCTGTGGCTTTTCCACCAAGAGGGCCGGGCAAATGGGATCAAACGATCTACCACCATACGCACCCACCACCCCAATTGGCAAACGCCCACCATATCGGGGCTTTCCCAAGGCCCCGACGACGGCTCCACACCCCCTACGCGGGCCCGGCCTCAGGCGAAGGCTCCCCGCGCCCCGCGGGCTCCCCCACCCCGCCGTGGGCGGACGACGACGGCTCCGGGGGCGTCGGCTCCTGCGTCGGCGTGGGCGTCGCGGACGTCGGGTCGGGGGCGGGGGTGCTCCGGGTCGGCCGGGGCCCCGGCCGCGTACGGGTCGGCGAGGGCTTGCCGCCGTCGCTGGTGGGTTCGACGGTCGAGCCGCCGCTGGCGCCCCCCTTCGAGGGCTCGTCGTCCGGCGCGGCGTCCTTCCCGCGCCCGGCGGCCGGGCTCTTGCCGTCCTTGCCGCCGCCCTCGTCGCCACCCTTGGCGTCCTTGCCGCCCTTGCCGTCCTTCTCGCCGCCCCGGCGGCCGTCCGCGCGCCCGTCGGCACGGGAGCCGCCGGGCGTGACGCTCCCCCCGTCGGGGGCGGCGGCCCCGCTCCGCTCACCGGCGGACCGTGCGGGGACGGGCGCGCCGCTCCCGTCGTCGCCGATGCTCATACAGCCCGCGGTGGCCGCGACGGCCACGACGGCCGCGGCCCACCGAACGGAAACGTACACATGGCGCACGGCCGAGCACCTCCGAAGGCGCTGGGGGAAGGAACGCCCTGCCCAACTCCCGCGCCCCGCAAGAGGACACGGAAAGCCCGCGCCCGCACCCGACCTGTGACCGAAGCCTCAGACCGCCCGCACCGGACCGACGCCCGAGCCCCCGGAGCACCCCCGAGAAGTCACCGCACCCCCGGAAGCCCAGCCGCACCCGTCAGCCGTACCCCAGGGCATGCAGCCGCTCGTCGTCGATCCCGAAGTGGTGCGCGACCTCATGCACCACGGTGATCTCGGTCTCGGCGACGACGTCCTCGCGCGACTCGCACATCCGCAGGGTGGGCCCCCGGTAGATGGTGATGCGGTCGGGCAGCACCCCGGCGTACCACTCCCCGCGATCGGTGAGCGGAGTTCCCTCGTACAGACCGAGCAGCTCGGGGTCGTCGCGGGGCGGTTCGTCCTCGACGAACACCGCGACGTTGTCCATGAGCCGCGTCAGCTCGGGAGGAATCCGGTCGAGCGCCTCGGCCACCAGTTCCTCGAACTCCTCGCGCGTCATCTCCAGCACACACCCATTGTCCGCCACACCCCGCACCCACCGCCGCCCCGGCGCGGGCATAGCCGCCACCGCGCATGGGCATACGGCCCCAATGGGGCGCGACTGGACGGTCGTTCTGCGGAACCTGCGCGGCCTGCGCGGGGCGACGACCGCTCTCGTCAGCCGCTACCGCGCGGCACACCCACCCCCCACCACGAACCTCACCAGCACCCCGCACCCGTTCGGCCGTGCGGTGGGCCTGGTGGCGGTGGTGCTCCTGGGGGCCTGGCTGGGGCTGCTGATCGTCGGCAGCGTACGGACGTCCGTGGGGCCCATGGACACGCGCATGCAGCTGCGCCCGTCCCTGACCGGCGGCACGAAGATCGACGTGTCGCCGCTCGGCGCCCTCGAACTGCGCTCGCACGTGGCGCCGATCCGCCTGGACGTCGAGGTGGACCGCCTGGACCCGGTGCGCTCGGAGGCCCTCGTGGACCATCCGGAGCGGATCTCGGGGATGCAGGAGGAGGTGGCGGAGGACGTCGTGACGGGCACGCTGAACCTGGCGGTGCGCTCCTGCGCGGCCGTGGTCGCGGGCGCCACGGCGCTCGGCCTCGCGGTGTACCGCAGACCGCGCAGGGCGCTCGCGGCGGGCGGCCTCGCACTCGCGCTCCTGGCGGCCTCCGGCGCGGCGGCGTACGCGACCTGGAACCCCAAGTCGGTCCTGGAGCCGAAGTTCTCGGGCCTCCTGAGCAGTGCCCCCTCGGTCGTCGGCAACGCCCGCAACATCGTCAGCGAATTCGACGTCTACCAGCGGGAGTTGGCGCGCCTGGTCACCAACGTGACGAAGCTGTACGACGTGACGTCCACCCTCCCCGCGTACGAACCGGACCCGTCCACGATCCGCCTCCTGCACGTGTCGGACATCCACCTCAACCCGGCCAGCTGGAAGATCATCTCCTCGCTCGTCGAGCAGTACGAGATCGACGTCATCGTCGACTCCGGCGACACCATGGACCACGGCACCGCCGCCGAGAACGCCTTCCTCGACCCGATCGAGGACCTGGGCGCGCCCTACGTGTGGGTGCGCGGCAACCACGACTCGTTCGCGACGCAGCGCTACATGAAGAAGCTCAAGAACACCCACGTGCTCGACGGCGGCAAACCGGCCGACGTCGCGGGCCTGCGCTTCGCGGGCATCGGGGACCCCCAGTTCACTCCGGACCGCTCCGTGAAACAGGAGGGCAACCCGGTGGAGGAGATGGCGGGCATCAACCTCGCCACCTCGCTCCGCGAGCAGGCCGCCAAGGGCACGCCGGTCGACATCGCCGTCACGCACAACCCGACGGCGGCGCGGAGGACGGACGGCACGGTGCCGCTGGTCCTCGCCGGGCATGTGCACCACCAGGAGATGGAGGTCATGGAGGACGGCACGCGGCTGCGCGTCGAGGGGTCGACGGGCGGCAGCGGGCTGCGCGCGGTCGAAGGGGACCACCCCGACCCGGTGGAGACATCCGTCCTCTACCTGGACCGCGCCACCAAACGCCTCCAGGCCTGGGACGAGATCAAACTGGGCGGGCTCGGCCTCACGAAGGCCGAGGTCAGCCGCCATCTGCCCAAGGAGAACCAGCCCGGGGCCGACCCCTCGACGCCGCCCCCGGTGCCACCCTCGTAAACCGTTTTGGCGATCCCTCCCCCCATCCCATATGCTTCTCACGTCCCCGACGCGCTGCAAAGCGCCCACGGCGGGCCTCTTAGCCCTCATCGTCTAGTGGCCCAGGACGCCGCCCTTTCAAGGCGGTAGCACGGGTTCGAATCCCGTTGGGGGCACGCAACACCTGTGCGAGACTTGTGCTCGCACAACGCTTGGTCCTGTGGAGCAGTTTGGAGTGCTCGCCACCCTGTCAAGGTGGAGGCCGCGGGTTCAAATCCCGTCAGGACCGCTTGCAGATCACCTCGGTGAGCTGCGTGGCTGGGTAGCTCAGTTGGTACGAGCGATCGCCTGAAAAGCGATAGGTCGCCGGTTCGATCCCGGCCCCAGCCACCTCCAGAAGGCCCCGTCCCCGGACGGGGCCTTCGCCGTTTCCCCCTCCCCCGCACATCACACGGACCGTCGTCCCCGGGGCCGTGCCCCTACTCCCCCCAACATCAAGGGCGCCGTCGGCCGGGGCTGTGCCCACCCGTTCCGCCCTCTGGGCGGCCCAGCTGCCCACAGCGGGGGGGGCGGCAGCTGGAAGTGACAGCACCCCCACCGGACCGTTCGCCGCCATCCGAACCGGAGGGGACGTGCCGGTATGTCCGCGCGCAGCTCGGACGACCACGACGGACGTACACACAACGCGTACCAGGCCACACACGCGAGCACGGACATACCGGCGCGGCCCCGCCCCACGACCGGAGCGGAGGCGAGGGACCGCAACCCCCACAGACCCCGGCTAGCCCGACGCGGCGGACCGGCGGCGCCGCAGCAGGACCACACCGCCCACCACCACGACGACCCCCACCAACATCACCCAGTCCGGCACAGCGTCCCCGAGCCGCCCCGCCCACTCCTGCACGGCGAACGAGTCGTCCACATCCAGCAACCCGGGCAACGCCGCAGCCCCGTCGTACGCCAGGAACAACGCCCCGAGCAGCACGAAGAACAGCCCGGACAGCACGGACGTCGTATGCAGCTCGAAGCGCCCCACCCGGAACACCCGCCCCCGCAGCCACCGCCGCCGCCCCAACTCGAACCGCTCCCACAGCACAGCGAGAACGAACAGCGGCACAGCCATCCCCAGGGCGTACACGGCAAGGAGAGCGCCCCCGTACACGGGGCTCCCACTCACGGCCGCCACGGTCAGCACACTCCCGAGGATCGGCCCCGCACAGAACCCGGCAAGCCCGTACACAGCCCCCAGCGCGTACACCGACACAGCCGTCGTGGGCCGGATCCGCCCGGACAGCTCGGCCATGCGCCGCGAGGCGAACCCGAGGCCCACCACCTGCGCGACACCGAGCGCGATGATCAGCCACCCGGCCCAGAACACCAACTGCTCCCGGTGCCCGAAGAAGAACCGCCCGGCCACGGACCCGGCGGCGCCGAGCGGCACCAACGTCGTGGCGAGCCCGGCGTAGAAGATCCCGGTACGGGCGAGGAGCCGCGAGGTGGAGTCGATCGAGTAGGCGAAGAAGGCGGGCAGCAACAAGGCGCTGCACGGACTGACCAGGGCCAGCAACCCCGCCAGGAAGGCGGCGAAGTACCCGACGTCGGCGCTCACTTCTTCCTGCCCTCGGCCGCCCCGGCCTTCGCAGCCTCGGCCTTCGCCGCGTCGATGGCCTGCTCGAACACGGCATCCGGCTGCGCCCCGGCGATCGGCTGCCCGTTGACGATGAACGACGGTGTGGAGGTGGCACCGAGCTTGTACCCCTCCTCCTGGTCCTTCTTCACGGCGGCCCGAGCCGCGTCGCTCCCGGCGTCCCGGGCGAACCGCTCGACGTCCCCGACCCCGGCCTCCCGGGCCAGCTCCTTCAGCCGCCCGTCCCCGAAGCCCTTCTCCTTGGCCCCGTCCGCGTACGCGGCCTCGTGGAACTCCCAGAACCTGCCCTGCCTGCCGGCCGCCCAGGCCCCGCGAGCGGCCCGCTCGGAGTCCTCGCCGAAGATCGGGAAGTTCCGCCACTCGATGCGCAGGGTGCCGTCCTCGACGTACTTCTTGACCAGGTCGGGCTCGGTGTCCCGGGCGAACTTCCCGCAGAAGCCGCACTTGAAGTCGGCGTACTCGATCATGACGACGGGCGCGTCGGCCTTGCCCTGGGCCAGCGGGTCCTTGGCGTCGCGCCGGGCGAGGGCGGCCAGCTCGGGGTAGACGCCCTCGCGAGGAGCGGCGGCGGAGTCGCCGGAGCCGGAGGACTTCTCGGCGGTGGCGGTGGACGACTTCCCGGGCTTGGAGGCGGTGTAGGAGGCGACACCGAGGATCGCGGCGACGGCGACCACACCGGCGACGACGGCGATGTTCTTCTTCTTGCGGGCGGCGGCCTTCTCGCGTGCGGCCTGCTGCGCGCGGGCGGCCGCCTTGCTGGTGGACGCGGAGGACTTGCCCGTGGACGCGGAGGACTTGCCGGTGGATGACGACGATGACGACATGGTGATGCACTTCTCCTGATGCGCGTGATGCGTACGTGTACGTGTGCGTAGCTGAGGGACCCCTGGGACAGGGGCCTCCTACACGCGCAGAACGGAGAGGTCTATCGGCGAGGGCGGCACGAGCGCGGGCGGCGCGCGGCCGGGCGAGAGCGTCAGGACGGCCTGGTCGGCGAGCCAGGAGCCGGCGGCGGGCCGGGTGTCGTAGAGGGCGGGCAGCAGCTCGTAGGAGCTGGGGGAACGCGGCGGCGCGGCGGGCCGCTGCACGTCACCCTTGTCGCCACCCTGCCCGCACCCGGGCACACCTTGGCCTTCGGCGACGAACACCGGCGCTTCGGTGACCCCGGACGACACGACCGTCTCGGACACCCCGGTCGCCCCGGACACCCCGGTCGCCCCGAACACTCCGGTCGCCCCGGACACCCCGGCAGCCCCCGCGGAACCACACAGCACCCCGAGCCCGAGCACGACGACCAGCACCCCCACCAGGGGGCACCACGCAAGCCGGGCCCGGGACCACATGCCCGGAATCGTACGTGTTCCCGC
This sequence comes from Streptomyces sp. NPDC127108, assembly GCF_042677545.1. NCBI lineage: Bacteria > Bacillati > Actinomycetota > Actinomycetes > Kitasatosporales > Streptomycetaceae > Streptomyces > Streptomyces sp. NPDC127108. Next base: position 56,269 of record NZ_JBHXTE010000015.1, read on the forward strand.
GTGCCCCACGGGAAATCGGTTGGCCGTTCCCGAGCACCGGGTGAGATCCTGGACCGCGTATGTCTACGCAGCCCGCCCTCACCCTCGACGCCCTCGCCCCCCGCCTGACGGAGCTCTCGCTGCGCGATGAGCACCGGATCGGCAGGCGGCTCGAAGGTGCGCGCCGGATCCGCAAGCCCGAGGCCCGCGCCGCCGTTCTCGCGGAGATCGCGGACGACGTCGAGAAGGCCGCGGCCCGCATGGCGGGCCGCGCCACCGGCGTGCCCGCGATCACGTATCCCGAGCAACTGCCGGTCAGCCAGAAGAAGGACGACATCCTGGCGGCGATCCGCGACCACCAGGTCGTGATCGTCGCGGGTGAGACGGGCTCGGGCAAGACGACCCAGATCCCGAAGATCTGTCTGGAGCTCGGCCGGGGCGTGCGCGGCCTGATCGGGCACACGCAGCCGCGCCGCATCGCGGCCCGCACGGTCGCGGAGCGGGTGGCCGAGGAGATGAACACGCCGCTCGGCGAGGCCGTCGGCTGGAAGGTCCGCTTCACGGACCAGGTGAGCGGCGACACGTACGTGAAGCTGATGACGGACGGCATCCTGCTCGCCGAGATCCAGACGGACCGCGAGCTGCGCGCGTACGACACGATCATCATCGACGAGGCCCACGAGCGGTCTCTGAACATCGACTTCCTGCTGGGCTATCTCGCCCAGCTGCTGCCGAAGCGCCCGGACCTGAAGGTGGTCATCACCTCCGCGACCATCGACCCGGAGCGCTTCGCGCGCCACTTCGGGGACGCGCCGATCGTCGAGGTCAGCGGCCGGACGTATCCGGTGGAGGTGCGGTACCGCCCGCTCCTGGAAGAGGACAACGACGACCCCGACCGCGACCAGATCACCGCGATCACGGACGCCGTCGAGGAGCTCCAGGGCGAGGGCAAGGGCGACATCCTGGTCTTCCTGTCCGGTGAGCGCGAGATCCGCGACACGGCGGACGCGCTGAACAAGAAGAACTACCGCTTCACCGAGGTCCTCCCCCTCTACGCCCGGCTGTCGCACGCCGAGCAGCACCGCGTGTTCCAGCCGCACACGGGACGAAGAATCGTCCTGGCGACCAACGTCGCCGAGACGTCCCTGACGGTCCCGGGCATCAAGTACGTGATCGACCCGGGCACCGCCCGCATCTCCCGCTACAGCCACCGCACGAAGGTGCAGCGCCTGCCCATCGAGGCGGTCAGCCAGGCCAGCGCCAACCAGCGCAAGGGCCGCTGCGGGCGCACGTCGGACGGCATCTGCATCCGGCTGTACAGCGAGGAGGACTTCCTCGCCCGCCCCGAGTTCACGGACGCGGAGATCCTCCGTACGAACCTGGCCTCCGTCATCCTCCAGATGACCGCGGCCGGGCTCGGCGACATCGAGAAGTTCCCCTTCATCGACCCGCCGGACCACCGCAACATCCGGGACGGCGTGCAGCTCCTCCAGGAGCTCGGCGCCCTCGACCCCACCCAGAAGGACCCGAAGAAGCGGCTCACGCAGCAGGGCCGCAAGCTGGCCCAGCTCCCCGTGGACCCGCGGCTCGCCCGGATGGTCCTGGAGGCCGACAAGAACGGCTGTGTGCGCGAGGTCATGGTGATCGCGGCCGCGCTGTCCATCCAGGACCCGCGCGAGCGCCCCGCCGACAAGCAGACGCAGGCCGACCAGCAGCACGCCCGCTTCAAGGACGAGACGTCCGACTTCCTCGCGTACCTGAACCTGTGGCGGTACGTGCGCGAGCAGCAGAAGGAGCTCGGCTCCTCCGCTTTCCGCCGCATGTGCAAACGCGAGTATCTGAACTTCCTGCGGATCCGCGAGTGGCAGGACATCTACACCCAGCTGCGCACGGTGGCCAAGCAGCTCGGCGTCCATCTGAACGACGACGACGCGGGCGACAAGCAGGTCCACCTTTCGCTGCTGGCCGGGCTGCTGTCCCACATCGGGATGAAGGATGTGAAGAACGCCGGGGGGGAGGGCGGGAAGAACACAGCGAAGAACGAGTATCTGGGGGCGCGGAGCGCCAAGTTCGCGGTCTTCCCCGGGTCGGCGCTCTTCAAGAAGCCCCCGCGCTTCATCATGTCGGCCGAGCTGGTCGAGACGTCCCGCCTTTGGGCCCGCGTCAACGCGAGGATCGAGCCCGAGTGGATCGAGCCGCTGGCCCAGCACCTGCTCAAGCGCACGTACAGCGAGCCGCACTGGGAGAAGGACCAGGCAGCCGTCATGGCGTACGAGAAGGTGACGCTGTACGGCGTCCCGATCGTCACCGACCGCAAGGTGAACTACGGCCGCATCGACCCCGAGGTCTCCCGAGACCTTTTCATTCGCAACGCCCTGGTCGAGGGTGACTGGCGTACGCACCACAAGTTCTTCGCCGACAACCGCAAGCTGCTCACCGAGGTCGAGGAGCTGGAGCACCGCGCCCGGCGCCGCGACATCCTCGTCGACGACGAGACGCTGTTCGACTTCTACGACCAGCGGGTGCCCGAGGACGTCGTGTCGGGGGCGCACTTCGACTCGTGGTGGAAGAAGAAGCGCCACGAAGAACCCGAGCTGCTCGACTTCGAGCGGTCGATGCTCATCAACGAGCGCGCGGGCGACGTGTCGAAGAACGACTACCCGGACAGCTGGCGCCAGGGGCCGCTGAAGTTCAAGGTGACGTACCAGTTCGAGCCGGGCGCGGACGCGGACGGCGTGACCGTGCACATCCCGCTCCAGGTGCTCAACCAGGTCTCGCCCGACGGCTTCGACTGGCAGATCCCCGGTCTGCGCGAGGAGGTCGTGACCGAGCTGATCCGCTCCCTGCCGAAGCCGATCCGCCGCCACTACGTGCCCGCGCCCAACTACGCCAAGGAGTTCCTGAAGCGGGCCACGCCCCTTCAAGAGCCGCTGCACGTCACGCTGGGGCGCGAGCTGCAGAAGATGGTCGGCGTGCCCGTGCACGGCGACGACTTCGACCTGACCCGCGTACCGGACCACCTGAAGATCACGTTCCGGGTCACCGACGAGCGGCGCCGCAAGCTCGCCGAGGACAAGGACCTCGAGGTCCTGAAGCTCCGGCTCAAGCCGAAGGCGCGCAAGGCCCTGTCGCAGGCGGCCGCCGCCACGGCCGAGCGCTCCGGCGGCGAGTCCGTGGAGCGGACCGGCCTCACGGACTGGACGATCGGCTCGCTCTCGCGCGTCTTCGAGACGCGGCGCGCGGGCCAGCCCGTGAAGGCCTACCCGGCCCTCGTGGACGACGGCGACACCGTCTCCGTACGCCTCTACGACACCGAGGCGGAGCAGACGGGCGCGATGTGGCGCGGCACCCGCCGCCTCATCCTGCGCAACATCCCCGTCAATCCGGCCAAGTTCGCCCAGGACAAGCTCACCAACGCCCAGAAGCTCGCCCTGTCGGCGAACCCACACGGCTCCATGCAGGCCCTCTTCGACGACTGCGCGCGGGCCGCCGCGGACAAGCTCATCGCGGACTTCGGCGGGCCCGCGTGGGACGAGGAGTCGTACCGCAAGCTGTACGAGAAGGTGCGCGCCGAGATCGTCGACACGACCGTGCACGCCGTCGCGCAGGTCCAGCAGGTCCTCGCCGCCTGGCAGGCCTGCGAGCGGCGCCTGAAGTCCACCAGGAGCCCGGCGCTGCTCGCGAACCTCGCGGACGTGCGGGAGCAGCTCGACGCCCTCATCAAGCCCGGCTTCGTCACGGAGACGGGGCTGCGCAGGCTGCCCGACCTCATGCGCTACATGGTCGCCGCCGACCGACGGCTCCAGCAGATGCCGACGAGCGTCCAGCGGGACACCACGCGCATGGAGAAGGTCCGCGAGATGCGCGACGAGTACGCGTGGCTCCTCGAGCAGTTGCCGCAGGGGCGGCCCGTGCCGCGCGAGGTCCTGGACATCCGCTGGATGATCGAGGAGCTGCGCGTCAGCTACTTCGCGCACGCCCTGGGCACGGCGTACCCCGTCTCGGACAAGCGCATCGTGAAGGCCATCGACGCCGCGGCCCCCTAGCCGTACGACTGTAACCAACCGCTCACCCAGAGCGAGTTCGACCAGGGAGCCGACCTCCTGTACAGTCTTTTCTCGCAGCCCAGAGCAACAATCGGAGCTGCGAAACCTGGTCCTGTGGAGCAGTTTGGAGTGCTCGCCACCCTGTCAAGGTGGAGGCCGCGGGTTCAAATCCCGTCAGGACCGCAGTAACTGTGAGGCCCGTACCCGCGAGGGTGCGGGCCTCACCGCTTTATGGGCCCGCATCCGTCAGGGTGCGGGCCTCACGGCTTCATGGGCCCGCATCCGTCAGGGTGCGGCCCGCCGCGTTGTGCCCGTGCGCAGCAGGGTTGACGGCGTCACATTCCGCCGGTACCCCAGAACAACAGGGAGCGCGTCGCACGCTCCCGAGGAGGTGGCGCATGCCCGCATACCCCGCGTCCGCACGGCACGAGACCCGCGCGCTGCTGCGCGCCCATCTCGCGGCGGCCACCAGCTACCGCCATCTGACCCGGCACTGTCCCATCTGCCACCAACTGCTGCGCCTCGCCATGGAGCCCTCCGGCGACCCGCACGACACCCCGGAGCACAAGGACACCCCGGAGGCTCATGACGCTCCTGAGGCCGCTGAGCAACGCGAGGACGAAAGTCCTCCCAAGGCATGACCAAAGCCGAGGCGCACGACACCCGCCGAGTGGGAAGCTGAGCGGAGAGCGGGAGTGTTCTCCGGAGAGTTGGCCGGTGTCGGCGCGCTTCGGCTCCTCTAGCGCACGGGCGGTCAGGGCAACAAGCCACGGTTCGTGTGACGGTAGTCACCGAACGAGTTTTGGAAACCCCGGAACTTACACCTGCCCTACAACAGGTCAATCTAATATGTGCAATTGCACCACCTGACGCGCCGCCTTGACGGCGCGCACCCCACCCTCGCACGGCCCGCCCGACAGGGTCCCCCAGGGATCAACAGGGCGGCTCACAGAGGCCCCCAACAGCGCGCACCCACCCGAGGGACGGCGAGCACCGGCGGGCGCCAGGGGCGCGCGGGCATGAAAAATCGCGCTGGACCCGGCGGAGTCCAGCGCGATCTACGACGCACCCAGAATGATCAGGCGTGGGGCCCGTTGGGGCGGGTCCCGTGTCGTGTGTAGCTATATGTCGGACGTTACGGCCAGGTTGGGGGACCCGGCAGTGGTCGTGCTCATCGTCCGATGTGTACTGCTTACTGCTGCTTAGTTCACAAACGCCGTGCTCAGGCCTCGCTGCGCTGCTGGGGGATACCCGCCAGCAGAGCGCGGACCTCAGCCTCGCGGTAACGGCGGTGCCCGCCGAGCGTGCGAATCGACGTGAGCTTGCCAGCCTTGGCCCAGCGCGTGACCGTCTTGGGGTCGACGCGGAACATCGTGGCGACCTCAGCCGGGGTCAGCAGCGGCTCGGCATCAGGGGTGCGAGCGGTCATGAGCGGCCTCCTCGGGAGAACCGAACCTTCTCGGTTCATTCCTCTAAATTCTGCACCTTGACCCGCGTTGCCCGAAATGGCGGACGCGAGTCGAGTCGGTTATAGGACGAACGGCTTGTCCTCGGCACTACAACTACACCATCCGTCCAGCCGCGTCGGCCAAACCGATGGAATTGCCCTCCCAGGTGTCCATCAGCGACGGAAGCCGATGGACCATGCCATAGCGGACAGTCACGCCACAGTGACGATCAGTCACAGAGCGATCAGGAGTCAACAGACCCCCCATAGCGTGCAATGCAGAGCATTCCGCCCATAGTTGAACGGAAGGAGTCCTCTCCGGACTCCTTGTCCTATTTTGGCATGAGGAAGGCCGATCGGCGCAAGGGCGAGTTAAGTGCGGTCCATCACGCTTGAGGCAAAGGCCCGGATCGGGACCTACGTCCCGCCACCGGGACAAGCGCTCTCCATCGGCAGCGGGCCGGAGCGTCGCACCGGCACGAGACCTGGAGGCGATCAGTTCGAGAACTGCCGCTCCCGCACCGCCCGCCATCGCTCCACGAGCCTCGCATACGCCTCGCCGGCCCCCACCCCGTCACCGGCCCGCAGCGCCTCGATCCCGGCGGCCACGTCCGCCGCCGAGTGGTCCTCGTCGAGCAGCTCGCCCGGCAGCGCGTGCACCAGGCCGCCGTAGTCCAGCTCCACCAGGGAGCGCGGGTGGAACTCCTCCAGCCACCGCCCGACGTCCACCAGGCCGTCGATGAGCGGCCCCTCGTCCATCGCGTCCCGCAGCGCCTTCAGACCCCGTGCCACCCGGCGCCGCGCCTGCACCATGGGCGTGCGGTACCGCAGCACCGGCACCCCGCCCCCGGCGGACGCCTCCTCGCCCTCGGCACCGGCGGCCCCGGCACCCCCGGCACCCCCGGCGCCCCCGTCTGCGTATCCGGGCTCGTACAGCCGCTCCTCGTCCGCGACCAGGACGAACCAGTTCAGCGGCACGTGCCAGGTCGCCGTGCGGATCCAGGGGCGCGCGTCGGGGTTGCGGGCCAGCCACTGCTCGTAGTCCGCGGCGGCCTGGCGGCGCACCACCGGCGGCAGGACCGCGTCCAGGACCGGCGCGGGCAGCTGGCCGCCGAGCTCGCCGAGGGCCTGCCAGCCACGCAGCCGGGTCCGCCAGGGGCAGACGCACACCACGCCGTCCGTCTCCACCACGAACGCCTCGCCGCTCTCGTGCACCGGCACCGGGATGGGTGGCGTGGGCACCAAATCGGCCAGGGAACGACGGAGTTCGTCCTGGTAGGAGGGGCGTTCCCGGCGGCGGGCGTAGCGCGCCCAGTGGCCGCGCTCGGGCTCAGGGAAGGCCGCCAGGGGCTCATACACACGCAAGTACGACGCGTACGGGACGATCACCGAGGACACCTTGGGCACGGCTCCTCCCCTCCCCCGCCCAGCGACTGGAAAACACTGCAAATCGTGCCATGGCCGAACAGTGCCGTACTCCGTCCTGCGGCCCGGGAGAGTGGCCCGCGCGGGGACCGGACAGAGTCATGCCGACCACCGTGCGGCGGCCCAGCACCAGGAGGCTCTACTCTCTTGGCAAACGGGGCCCGCCACCCGCACGGGAACCCCGCCCAACCGCCGCTACGCAACCGGGAGTCACCACCGTGACCGATGTAACCGACGGCGTCCTGCACACCCTGTTCCACTCGGAACAAGGGGGCCACGAGCAGGTCGTGCTCTGCCAGGACCGCGCCAGCGGTCTCAAGGCCGTCATCGCCATCCACTCCACCGCCCTGGGCCCCGCCCTCGGCGGTACGCGCTTCTACCCCTACGCCTCCGAGGAAGCGGCCGTCGCCGACGCCCTGAACCTCGCGCGCGGGATGTCGTACAAGAACGCCATGGCCGGGCTCGACCACGGCGGCGGCAAGGCCGTCATCATCGGTGACCCGGACCGGATCAAGAGCGACGAGCTGCTGCTCGCCTACGGCCGCTTCGTGGCCTCGCTCGGCGGCCGCTACGTGACGGCCTGCGACGTCGGCACGTACGTCGCGGACATGGACGTGGTCGCGCGCGAGTGCCGCTGGACCACCGGGCGCTCCCCGGAGCACGGCGGCGCCGGCGACTCCTCGGTGCTCACCGCCTTCGGCGTCTTCCAGGGCATGCGGGCCTCCGCCCAGCACCTGTGGGGCGACCCCACGCTGCGCGGCCGCAAGGTCGGCGTCGCGGGCGTCGGCAAGGTCGGACACATCCTCGTGGAGCACCTCCTGGAGGACGGCGCCGAGGTGGTCATCACCGACGTGCGCGAGGACTCGCTGCTCCGCATCACCAGCAAGCACCCCGAGGTCACCGCGGTCGCCGACACGGAGACCCTGATCCGCACCGAGGGCCTGGACGTGTACGCCCCGTGCGCGCTCGGCGGCGCCCTGAACGACACGACCGTGCCGCAGCTCACCGCGAAGGTGGTGTGCGGCGCCGCCAACAACCAGCTCGAACACCCGGGTGTGGAGAAGGACCTCGCCGACCGCGGGATCCTCTACGCGCCCGACTACGTGGTGAACGCGGGCGGTGTCATCCAGGTCGCCGACGAGCTGCACGGCTTCGACTTCGACCGCTGCAAGGCGAAGGCCTCGAAGATCTTCGACACCACGCTCGCCATATTCGCACGTGCGAAGCAGGACGGGATTCCGCCCGCCGCGGCGGCCGACAGGATCGCCGAGCAGCGCATCGCGGAGGCCCGCCGCCCGTGACGCACCGCTGACGCACACCGCACGGAACGTGTGCGAACCGCGCCGATTCGACGCCGGATCACGGCCCGCCGACGCCCTCGGGAGACAAGACTCACCCCCGTCGGCGGGTCGCCTGCCAAGAAGAGGTTAAAATCGCAGCTGACCAGCGAGGAAAGGGCACCTTGCCAGTCGTGCGCCTAGGCGCGTCCTGCGGGCGACGTACCGTATGGCCGCAGGAGCAGGTACCGTGGAAGCCCTACGGACCGGTCTCTCCATGGAGAGTCCGTTCCAGATCATGAACGCGTGTCAAGACTCTGGGGCCATGAAGCCCCGATACCGAGGGGGTCGAGCCATGGGGCGCGGCCGGGCCAAGGCCAAGCAGACAAAGGTCGCCCGCCAGCTGAAGTACAACAGCGGCGGGACTGACCTGTCGCGTCTGGCCAATGAGCTGGGCGCTTCGACTTCGCAGCAGCCGCCGAATGGCGAGCCGTTCGAGGACGAGGACGAGGAAGACGACCCGTACGCGCAGTACGCGGATCTGTACAACGACGACGAGGAAGACGAGGACGACCAGTCCGGTCCCTCGTCGCAGCGCCGCGGCGCTTGACCTCGCGGTAGCCGCACAACGCTGAGTTCGCGCCAATCGCGCCGTTCTGACAGCGATCGCACTTCACCCGGCCCGGGGTGGTAACACCGCCGGACCGGGTTTTGTGCTGTCCCGGGGGGCTACTGCCCCGCCCCAGGGGCTACTTCGCGTAGTCGCCGGTGAGTTCGGCGCCGCTCGCGTGGTCACCGCGGTCGGTGATCTCGCCCGCGACCCAGGCGTCCACGCCGCGGTCGGCGAGGGTCGTGAGGGCCACGTCGACCGACTCCTGGGGCACGACGGCGATCATGCCGACGCCCATGTTCAGGGTCTTCTCCAGCTCCAGGCGCTCGACCCGGCCCGCGCGGCCGACCAGGTCGAAGACCGCGCCCGGCGTCCACGTGGAGCGGTCCACGGTGGCGTGCAGGCCGTCGGGGACGACCCGGGCCAGGTTCGCCGCGAGGCCGCCGCCGGTGACGTGGCTGAAGGCGTGCACCTCGGCCGTGCGGATCAGCGCGAGACAGTCCAGGGAGTAGATCTTCGTGGGCTCCAGGAGCTCCTCGCCGAGCGTGCGGCCGAACTCCTCGACCTCCTGCTCCAGGGACATCCCGGCGCGGTCGAAGAGCACGTGTCGCACCAGCGAGTACCCGTTGGAGTGAAGACCCGACGACTCCATGGCGATGACCGCGTCACCCTTACGGATGCGATCGGCGCCGAGCACGCGGTCGGCCTCCACGACGCCGGTGCCCGCGCCCGCCACGTCGAAGTCGTCCGGGCCGAGCAGGCCCGGGTGTTCGGCGGTCTCGCCGCCGACGAGGGAGCAGCCCGCGAGGACGCAGCCCTCGGCGATGCCCTTGACGATCGCGGCGACGCGCTCCGGGTGGACCTTGCCGACGCAGATGTAGTCGGTCATGAACAGCGGCTCGGCACCGCACACGACGATGTCGTCGACGACCATGCCGACGAGGTCGTGGCCGATCGTGTCGTACACGCCGAGCTTGCGCGCGAGGTCGACCTTCGTGCCCACGCCGTCCGTGGCGGAGGCGAGCAGCGGGCGGTCGAAGCGCTTCAGGGCGGAGGCGTCGAAGAGGCCGGCGAAGCCGCCGAGGCCGCCGAGGCCCGCGACCTCGGGGCGCTGCGTCTTCTTCACCCACTCCTTCATCAGCTCGACGGCGCGGTCGCCGGCTTCGATGTCGACGCCTGCCGAAGCGTAGGAAGCACCAGTGGTCTCAGACATTGCCTGGGATCTTTCGGGTTGATGACGGGGCTCAGGGGCGACGGATCGCGTCGGCCGCTGCCGTGGCCGCCGGACCGGCTGCCAGCTCCGTCTCCAGGAGCTGCTTGCCGAGGAGTTCCGGGTCGGGCAGATCCATCGGGTACTCGCCGTCGAAGCAGGCGCGGCAGAGGTTCGGCTTGTCGATGGTGGTGGCCTCGATCATGCCGTCGATGGAGATGTAGGAGAGCGAGTCGGCGCCGAGCGAGGTGCCGATCTCCTCGATGCTCATGCCGTTGGCGATCAGCTCGGCGCGGGTGGCGAAGTCGATGCCGAAGAAGCACGGCCACTTCACGGGCGGCGAGGAGATCCGGATGTGGACCTCGGCGGCGCCGGCCTCGCGGAGCATCTTGACCAGGGCGCGCTGGGTGTTGCCGCGGACGATCGAGTCGTCGACGACCACCAGGCGCTTGCCCTTGATGACTTCCTTGAGGGGGTTCAGCTTCAGCCTGATGCCGAGCTGGCGGATGGTCTGGGAGGGCTGGATGAAGGTCCGGCCGACGTAGGCGTTCTTGACCAGTCCGGCGCCGAAGGGGATCCCGGAGGCTTCCGCGTAGCCGATGGCGGCGGGCGTGCCGGACTCCGGGGTCGCTATCACCAGGTCGGCGTCGGCCGGGGCTTCCTTGGCGAGCTTGCGGCCCATCTCGACGCGCGAGAGATAGACGTTGCGGCCCGCGATGTCGGTGTCGGGGCGCGCCAGATAGACGTACTCGAAGACACAGCCCTTGGGCTTCGCTTCAGCGAATCGGGACGTTCGCAGGCCGTTCTCGTCGATGGCGATGAACTCGCCCGGCTCGATCTCGCGGACGTAGGCGGCGCCGCAGATGTCGAGGGCGGCGCTCTCGGAGGCCACCACCCAGCCGCGCTCGAGGCGGCCGAGGACGAGCGGGCGGATGCCCTGCGGGTCGCGTCCCGCGTACAGCGTGTGCTCGTCCATGAAGACGAGGCTGAAGGCGCCCTGGACCTGGGGAAGCACCACGCCGGCGGCTTCCTCTATGGTCAGCGGCTTGCCGTCGGCGTCCGTCTGGGCGGCGAGCAGGGCCGTGAGCAGGTCGGTGTCGTTGGTGGCCGCCACGCGCGTGGTGCGGCCCTCCTGCTTGGGCAGGTCGGCGACCATCTCGGCGAGCTGCGCCGTGTTGACCAGGTTGCCGTTGTGGCCGAGGGCGATGGAGCCGTGGGCCGTGGCGCGGAAGGTGGGCTGGGCGTTCTCCCAGACGGACGCTCCAGTGGTGGAGTAGCGGGCGTGACCGACCGCGATGTGTCCTTGGAGAGAACTGAGGGAGGTCTCGTCGAAGACCTGGGATACGAGCCCCATGTCCTTGAAGACGAGGATCTGGGAGCCGTTGCTGACCGCGATTCCCGCGGATTCCTGGCCCCGATGCTGGAGGGCGTAGAGCCCGAAGTACGTGAGCTTTGCGACCTCTTCACCCGGAGCCCAGACACCGAAGACGCCACAAGCGTCCTGGGGGCCTTTCTCGCCGGGGAGCAGATCGTGATTGAGTCGACCGTCACCACGTGGCACGCCACCGAGTGTAGGCGAGATCGACCACTGGTCCGAATTGGGGATACGGAGCCTGTACGGAACGTAAGCGCGCTCCTGGCGCGGGCGGCTTCCCGGGCGCCCATTGCTGCGATCGTACGAAGGCCTCGTGAACAGCGGCGACAAGGCATTGACGGGATTTCGCCCACTGGCTGAGGCTCCTGATTCATGCAGTTCCTTGTGGAGCGCCGCCACGTCGACCTGGTCCGGGTAGCAAGCGCCCTCTGTCCGCGCACGGCCTGAACTCTCTTCTCCCGCTCTTCCCCGCCTGTCCTGTTCAGGAGTGCTTCGTGTCTTCGTACGAGTCCGATTCATCCCGTTCGTCGGGTCCTGCCGCGACTTCGCGGCTGTCCCGGCGGGCCTTCGCCGGTGGGGTGGCGGGGGCCGCGGCCGCCGTCGGCGTCGGTGCCGACGCGGCCCGCGCCGACGCCCCCACGACCGCCGAGCGGCCCTTCGCCGCCGCCCCCGGGCGGCACTCCAAGCGGCCCAACATCCTCTTCGTCCTCGGTGACGACCTCGGCTGGGCCGACCTGTCGTCCTACGGGTCGCCGCACATCAAGACCCCGCACCTGGACCGCCTGGCCCGCCAGGGCGTCCGCTTCACCAACGCCTACTCCGGCTCCGCGACCTGCTCCCCGACCCGCTTCAGCCTCTACACCGGGCGCTTCCCCGGCCGGACGAGTTCTTCGGGAACTTCGGCGGGGCTCTGGAGTACTACTCGAAGCTCGGCGGCGGGGGCGAGTACGACCTGTACGAGGGCGCGGTGCGCGAGGGCGACGCCACGTACAAGGACCTGCGCTACTACACGCGGATCCTCACCGAGAGGGCGAGCGCGTACGTGGCGCGCGAGCACGACCGGCCGTGGCTGCTCAACCTGAACTTCACCACCCCGCACTGGCCCTGGATCGCCGACGGCGACACGGCGGCGAGCGCTTCTCGTACAACTGGCCCCTGTCGGGCAACAAGGGGTCGCTGCTCGAAGGCGGCATCCGGGTGCCGACGGTCCTGCGCTGGCCCGCCCGCCTGGACGGCGGGCAGGTCAGCGACGAGCCGGTGTACACGCCGGACTGGACGGCGACGCTCCTCGAACTGGCCGGGGCCCGGCCCGACCCGGCGTACCCGCTCGACGGCACGAGCCTCGCCGGGCATCTCCTGCGCGGGCGCGAGGTGCCCGAGCGGGACCTGTTCTGGCGGGTGCGCGGCGAGCGGGCGCTGCGGCGCGGCCACTGGAAGTACCACCGCGGCAGGAGCGGCCGCGACCAGCTCTTCCACCTGGGCCGTGACCAGCGCGAACAGGCTGATCTGAGCGGGCGGGAGCCGGGCCTCCTGAAGGAGCTGCGGACGGCGTGGGAGCGGACGGCGGCGGGCTTGCTGCCCTATCCGGCCGCGTGACGCCGACCGCATCCGGCCGCATGACGTCGGTCGGCCGCGTGACGCCGACCGCATCCGGCCGCATGACGTCGGTCGGCCGCGTGACGCCGTTTCGGGTCAGGCCGCCGGGGCCTGGGCCTTCACCGTCGTCTTGCCGTCGGGTGCGGTGAGGGTGAGGGTGCGGTGGTCCAGCTTGTAGGAGACCTTGCCGTCGAAGAGCTTCAGGAGGGCGCGCTCGGTCGGCATGACGTCGCCGGGGCACATCTTGCGGGTGGCCCGGGGCTGGCCCAGTTCTATCTTGCCGTCGGAGGCGGACGCGTTCGCGGTGACGTCGTTGCAGCCGAGGTTGCCGCGGACCGCGCCGTCCTTGGTGAAGGTGAGCTTGATCTTGTCGTTCAGGTCCTTGGGCAGGGAGGTCGTGGAGTCTCCGGTGCCGACGGAGGTCACCGTCCACTCGGTGCCCTTCAGCGGCGCCCCGGCCTCGGCACTGAAGGCGATGCGGTCGCCGTCGGCGGTGGTGAGCGTCAGGCGTTCGTCGTCCACCTGGGCCTTGAGCTTTCCGTCCATGGCGCGGGCGAGGCTCTTCTCGAAGTCGAGCGCGTCGCAGGCCATCTCGGTGTGCTGCCCGGGTTCGAAGTGGACGGTGTCGCCCTTGACGGACGCCTTGGCGCCGTAGCCGTTGCAGCCGAAGTTGCCGGCGGCGGTGCCCTTGCCGCCGAACTTCACATAGGCGCCGTTCGGGGCCGCCTTCTTCTTGCCGTCGACCGTGAGGCTGTCGACGTTCCAGCGGACTCCGGTCAGGGACGATTCCGAGCCGCCGCCCTTGCCGGAGCCGGAGTTGCCCGGTCCGGCCTTGTCGGAACCGCCGTCGCCGGAGTCGGACTCAGAGCCGCAGGCCGCGAGCAGCCCGGCGGCGGCGAGGACGGTGAGGGTCTGGGTCACACGCTGCTTGTACATGTCATTGTGACGGGGCGGCTCCGGGTCCGGTTCCCTCCGGGTCCCGCCGGTGGTCACGGCACTCGGGCCCCACCCGTCACGACATGATCGGCAGCAGCCCGCCCAGATCGGCCCGTTCACCGCTCGCGCTGACCTGTGCCGCCTCGCGGGCCGCCGCCCACGTCGTCCGGCCCGTGGCGAGCCTGATCCAGGTCAGCGGGTCGGTCTCGACGACGTTCGGCGGGGTGCCGCGGGTGTGCCGGGGGCCCTCGACGCACTGGACCACCGCGTACGGCGGGACGCGGACCTCCACCGAGCCGCCGGGGGCCTTCGTGGCCAGGGCGTCGAGGAGGAGGCGGGTGCAGGCGGCCAGGGCCTGGCGGTCGTACGACACGTTCAGGCCCGGCAGCGCGTCGTTCAAGTCGTCGGTGTGGACGACCAGTTCGACGGTGCGGGTGACCATGAAGTCGGCGAGGGTCATGCCGCCGGTTGGGGTCTCCCCTGCTCGAGCGCAGTCGAGAGCTTGGGGAAGGGAGGGGACGAGGCGGGTGTCGGCGGCGCCGGGGAGGGTCTTGGCCAGCCGGTCGACGGCGTGCGCGAACAGGGCGTCCAGGTCGGTGCCCGCGTCGACGATCGCGTGCACGTCCTCGTCGACCTGGCCCGCCGCCGAGGACGTGCGGAACGGCCAGTCCTGGAGCGGCACTTCGAGCTTCTCGGGCTCGGGCGCGTCCAGATAGCGGGCCACGGAGCCGAGCACCATCGTGAGGTGGGCGGCCAGTTCGCGCACGGTCCAGTCCCCGAGCCGGGTGGGCGCGGCCAGTTGCTCCGGGGTCAGGCCCGCGACGGCCGTGCGCACCGTGGTGAACTGGGCGAGCACGGCGGTGCGGATCTTGGTCGGGTCGTAGCTGCGGGTGCGCTTCTTGGCCGGTGGCATGGGGGGAGCCTAAGCCTTGACCGCGTAGCCGCTGAGTCCCTTTTCCACCAGGGCGAAGGCGTCCCTCGCCAGGCGCGCGGCGTCGGCGGCGACCTGGTCGAGGGGGACGTCGGCGACGCGGCGGCGGTGCACCTCGGCGAACACCGCGTTGCGTACGCCGATCAGTTGGGCCGCGGCGACCTCCGCGAGGACCGCGTCGCCGGTCTCCGCCGCGAGGACGTCGGCGAGGAGGTCCTGCCGGCGCAGGTGGAAGGAGTGCGCACGGTGCAGGAGCACCGGCGTCTCGGTGATCAGGCGAAGCACCTGGAGCGTGCGGGCGCTGTCGCCCAGGCCGACGGACGGGTCCCTGGCCTCGATCAGGTCGAGCAGCTGACGGCGCAGGGCCTCGGCGGCGGACTCGCCGGGGGCGCGGGCGCGCACGGCTTCGGCGGCGTCGGCGACGTGCTCCTCCATGGGGCTGAGGAGCAGGTCCTCCTTCGTGCCGAAGTAGTTGAAGACGGTCATCTTCGAGACGTCGGCGGCGGCCGCGATCTCGGCGACGGACACCTTGTCGAAGCCCCGCTCGACGAACAGCTCCACCGCGGCCTGCCAGATCCGCGCGGCGGTCTGCCGCTTCTTGCGCTCCCGCAGCCCCGGCTGACGGGGGCCCGGGGCCCGGGCCCCGGGCTCGTCCGCGGGCGTGGACGCGGACGCGGGCGTGGGCCCGGACGCGGATGCGGATGCGGCTTCTCGTGCGGCCATGCGGCGGACTATACCAGGATGAATTTTAATCTTGGATTAACTCTGGACCGAGTACACCTCAGTGGCCTCGACCGTGAACACCTCCCGGTTGGCGGGCACCCCGACCCCCCGCCACCGGAAGGGCACGCCCCTGGCCGTGTCCAGGTCCGGGCCGTCCATCAGCTGGAAGTGGACGTGCGGTTCGGTGGAGTTGCCGGAGTTGCCGCACTGGCCGAGCACCTGACCGGCGAGGACCTTGTCGCCGGTGCGGACCTCCAGCGAGCCCTTCCGGACGTGCGCGTACACGGCGTACGTCCCCTCCCCGAGGTCGAGGACGACGTGGTTGCCGACGATGCGGCGGGTGCCGCCGACGCTCCGGCCGATGCCCTCGATCAGCCAGAAGTACAGGACCCCGGCGAGGGAGCTGCGGCTGAGGTGGTCACGCTGGCCGTCCTCCGCGTGCACGACGGTGGCGTCGCCCGCCGCGTGCAGCGGCGCCCCGAAGGCGGGGTAGTCCTGGTTGCGCCGGGCGACGGGCCAGAACCAGACCGGGCCCGGCCGACCGCGCTCCGGGTCCTCCGGCTCGGCCGTGATGTCGATGGCGTAGGTCTGGCCGAGGCTGTGCGTGCCGTGGCTCGGCACCTTGTCGGCGGGGCTGTTGAGGGCGGACCAGCGGCCGGTGACCGGGGGCTCGACCTCGACGGGCGCGGGCGGGTCCGTCGCGATCTCCTGCCGGACGGAGCGGGCGGTCGTCAGACTGATGGCCATCGCACCGAGCGCGGGCAGCCAGCCCAGCCAGTAGTTGTACGGCAGGTCCACGAAGAACCCGGCGACGGCCTGGACGAAGAAGATCAGCCACAGCACACGCTTGACCAGCGCGGCGAGCCTGCGTTGACGTACGGACACGAGTCCCCCTCGTACGGAAAGCGGAAAACTGAGAACGGTCAGGTCACGGGGCGCGCGGCGGTGAGCACCACCAGGAGCGGCACGACCCGCCCCGCGGGCACTTCGTAGCGGCCGCGCTCCGCGCTGTGCAGCCAGCCCGCGCCGGTCAGTTGGCGCAGGTGGTGATAGATCTGGCCGGTCGTCCCGATGTCCTCGAGCGCGGCCAGCTCGGCGGCGGTGCGCAGACCGCCGAGGATCTCCCGAAGCAGCCGGAGCCGTACGGGATTGCCGAGCGCGGCGAAGGAGTCGGCAAGCTCGGACCAGTCGCCCTCGAAGACCGTCTCGGTGAGCTGGCCGTACTGCCACTCGTACCGATGTCCCGTCGGCACGCGCACCGCTCCGGTGAACAGGACGGCGCCGTCCGCGTCGTCGGTCACCGGATGCCGGGCCTTCAGCGCGTCGAGGGCCCAGAAGTCGCCCTCGCCCACGGGAGGCGCGGCCGGGCCCGCGCTCTCCAGCTCCGCCATGCGCCGCTCAAGATCGGCGACGCGCTCTTCCAGATCCATGATCTTGAGATTACGTAGTTACGTAATTCCGCGCAACCTCAGGCCCCGGAAACGCCGAAGCCCCCGCCCGGACCAGGTCCGAACGGGGGCTTCGAAGGAGCGACGGATCAGGCGAAGAGCCCAGGCACCGTCTCCTCGTGCGCCGCACGCAGCTCGCTCAGCGGCAGCGTGAACTCGCCCTGCACGTCGACGGCGTCCCCGTCGACCACACCGACGCGCGTGACGGGCAGACCCCGCGCCCCGCACATGTCGGTGAACCGCAGCTCCTCGCTGCGCGGCACGGACACGACGGCACGCCCCGCGGACTCGGAGAGGAGGAAGGTGAAGGCGTCCAGGCCGTCCGGCACCACCAGGCGCGCGCCGGTGCCGCCGCGCAGGCAGGACTCCACGACCGCCTGGATCAGACCGCCGTCGGACAGGTCGTGCGCGGCGTCGATCATGCCGTCGCGCGAGGCGGAGATCAGGATCTCGCCGAGCAGCCGCTCCCGCTCCAGGTCGACCTTGGGCGGCAGGCCGCCGAGGTGGTCGTGCACGACCTGGGACCAGGCCGAGCCGCCGAACTCCTCGTGGGTCTCGCCGAGCAGGTAGAGGAGCTGGCCCTCTTCCTTGAAGGCGATCGGCGTGCGGCGCGTGACGTCGTCGATGACGCCGAGCACGGCCACGACCGGGGTCGGGTGGATCGCCGTCTCACCGGTCTGGTTGTAGAGGGAGACGTTGCCGCCGGTCACCGGGGTGCCGAGCTGCAGACAGCCGTCGGCGAGGCCGCGGGTGGCCTCCGCGAACTGCCACATCACGTCCGGGTCCTCGGGGGAGCCGAAGTTCAGGCAGTTGGAGATCGCGAGCGGCTTGGCGCCGGAGGCGGCGACGTTGCGGTACGACTCGGCGAGCGCGAGCTGGGCGCCCGCGTACGGGTCGAGCTTCGCGTACCGGCCGTTGCCGTCCGTCGCCATCGCGACGCCCAGGTTGGACTCCTCGTCGACGCGGACCATGCCCGCGTCCTCGGGCTGCGCGAGGATCGTGTTGCCCTGGACGAAGCGGTCGTACTGGTCGGTGATCCACGCCTTGGAGGCCTGGTTCGGGGAGGCGACCAGCTTGAGGATCTGCTCGCGCAGCTCCGCCGCGTTCGCCGGGCGCGCCAGCTTGTTCGCGTCGTCCGCCTGGAGCGCGTCCTGCCAGGACGGGCGCTCGTAGGGGCGGTGGTAGACGGGGCCCTCGTGGGCGACCGTGCGCGGCGGTACGTCGACGATCTGCTCGCCGTGCCAGAAGATCTCCAGGCGCTCGCCCTCCGTCACCTCACCGATGACGGTCGCGATGACGTCCCACTTCTCGCAGATCTCCATGAAGCGGTCGACCTTGTCGGGCTCGACGACCGCGCACATGCGCTCCTGCGACTCGCTCATGAGGATCTCCTCGGGCGAGAGCGATGAGTCGCGCAGCGGAACCGTGTCCAGCTCCACGCGCATGCCGCCCGAACCGGCCGACGCCAGCTCGCTGGTGGCGCAGGACAGACCCGCGCCGCCGAGGTCCTGGATGCCCGCGACCAGCTTCTCGCCGAAGATCTCCAGGGTGCACTCGATGAGGAGCTTCTCCTGGAAGGGGTCGCCGACCTGGACGGCGGGACGCTTGGCCGGTCCGGTGGACTCGAAGGTCTCCGACGCCAGGACGGACACGCCGCCGATGCCGTCGCCGCCCGTGCGGGCCCCGTACAGGATGACCTTGTTGCCGGTGCCCGACGCCTTCGCGAGGTGGATGTCCTCGTGCTTCATGACGCCGATGCAGCCCGCGTTGACCAGCGGGTTGCCCTGGTAGCAGGAGTCGAAGACGACCTCGCCGCCGATGTTGGGCAGACCCAGGCAGTTGCCGTAGCCGCCGATGCCCGCGACGACGCCCGGCAGGACGCGCTTGGTGTCGGGGTGGTCGGCGGCGCCGAAGCGCAGCGGGTCCACGACCGCGACCGGGCGCGCGCCCATCGCGAGGATGTCGCGCACGATGCCGCCGACGCCGGTGGCCGCGCCCTGGTAGGGCTCGATGTACGACGGGTGGTTGTGCGACTCGACCTTGAAGGTGACCGCGTAGCCCTGGCCGACGTCGACGACGCCCGCGTTCTCGCCGATCCCGACGAGCATCGCGTCGTTCTCGGGGACCTTCTCGCCGAACTGCTTCAGGTGCACCTTGCTGCTCTTGTACGAGCAGTGCTCGGACCACATGACGGAGTACATGGCGAGCTCGGCGCCGGTCGGGCGGCGGCCGAGGATCTCCCGGATCCGGGTGTACTCGTCCTCCTTGAGGCCGAGCTCCTTCCAGGGCTGCGCGGACTCGGGGGTCTCCGCCGCGTGCTTGACGGTGTCCAGGGTCATCGGGCGTCCACCAGCTTCTTCAGGATCGAGGTGAAGAATCCCAGACCGTCCGTGCGGCCGGTCCCGATCAGCGGCTCGACCGCGTGCTCGGGGTGCGGCATGAGGCCGACGACGTTGCCCGCCTCGTTCGTGATGCCCGCGATGTCGCGCAGCGAGCCGTTCGGGTTCATGTCCAGGTACCGGAAGGCGACGCGGCCCTCCGCCTCCAGCATGTCGAGGGTGCGCTCGTCGGCGACGTAGCGTCCGTCGATGTTCTTCAGCGGGATCGAGATCTCCTGGCCCGCCTCGTAATCGGCGGTCCAGGCAGTCGAGTTGGTCTCCACGCGCAGCTTCTGGTCACGGCAGATGAAGTGCAGGTGGTTGTTGCGCAGCATCGCGCCGGGCAGCAGGTGGGTCTCGGTGAGGACCTGGAAGCCGTTGCAGATCCCGAGGACCGGCATTCCGGCCTTGGCCTGCTCGATGACCGACTCCATGACGGGCGAGAAACGCGAGATGGCGCCGGCCCGCAGATAGTCGCCGTAACTGAAACCGCCCGGAAGGACCACGGCGTCGACCTGCTTCAGGTCCTTGTCGCGGTGCCACAGCGGCACGGCCTCGGCACCGGCGACGCGGACGGCGCGCTGCGTGTCCCGGTCGTCGAGCGTTCCAGGGAAAGTGACGACTCCGACACGAATATTCCAGCGGCCCGCAGGGCCCCCGTTGAGGGTGGTGGCGGGTGACGGGAGGGAGGTCACTTCGCCTCCACCGCCGGCTCTTCGACCTTTACGACGAAGTCCTCGATCACGGTGTTGGCGAGGAAGGTTTCCGCCATCTCGTGGATACGGGCGAGGGCGGCGTCGTCGACGGGCCCGTCCACCTCGAGTTCGAAGCGCTTTCCTTGACGTACGTCGGAGATGCCCTGGAATCCGAGGCGCGGCAGTGCACGCTGCACCGCCTGTCCCTGGGGGTCGAGGATCTCCGGCTTGAGCATGACGTCGACTACGACGCGTGCCACTGGCACTCCCGGTGTGTGGTGCTTGCGCTGCTGCTTGCGGGGTACTGCTCACCTGGCGCCGAGCGGGCCGCCGAGCAGGTTCCTTCAGACTACCCGCACAAAATTTCTACCCGCGTAGATTCGTAGCAACATACGTGACCGCAGTCACTTCTCAGGGGTCGGCACGGCGTCGAGCAGGACACGTACGCGAAAAATCCTGGAAAAGATCACAGCTCGCCATTGCGCCCACCACCCCGCCGCACCCACCCTGCTGGGGAAGCGCCCGGCCTGCCCGTATTCTCCCGGACACGCCACCGGAACACGCGGTCGGTTTTCCATGGCTTCACTATTCAATGCCAGGCACTGTACAAAGGAATTGGCAATAGCCGATACTTTGTCCCAAAACTGCCGGACAGTCGGCATCACCGCACATCGCTGCACGTCAATGCGGTGACGCCGCACGAAAGGACCGATATTCGTGGCGCAGCGTGTCGTGGTCACTCTCTTTGACGACATCGACGGCTCAGAAGCGGCGGAAACGGTCGCCTTCGGTCTGGACGGGAAGTCGTACGAGATCGACCTCAACCAAACCAATGCCGAGAAACTCCGCAAGGTGCTCGCCCCCTACCTGGAGGCGGCCCGCAAGCAGTCGAAGTCCGGCAAGGTCTACCGGCACACGGCGGTGACCCCCGACCCGGCGGCCGTGCGCGCCTGGGCCCGCTCGCACCGCCTCGACGTACCGCCGCGCGGCCGGATCCCGAAGAAGGTGTACGAGGCGTTCGAGGCCGCCAACTGACTCCGGACGCAGGCGTCGGGGCTCCTCGGAGACCTCGGGGCGGGGGTGCTCGCGCAGCCGACTTGCGCAGCACCCCCGCTGGTCAGCTAGAGTCTGGAGCACGCCGAAGGGCAAGGCCGAAAAGGCCGAACCCCGAGGAGTCGTGCGGGTGTAGTTCAGTAGTAGAACATCCCCCTTCCAGGGGGAAGGCGCAGTGTGCAATTCCTGTCACCCGCTCCGCACCGCTCACCGACCACCCATTCGGGTGCGGTAAGCTGGTGCTCGCGCCGATCAGTGAGAGCTGGTCGGAGGCAATGCGAACGTAGCTCAGTTGGTAGAGCGCAACCTTGCCAAGGTTGAGGTCGCGAGTTCGAACCTCGTCGTTCGCTCCAGTCACGAAGGCCCGGTGTCCCAGACACCGGGCCTTCGTCGTTTCAGGACCGGCCGCCTCCACATATCCGGCACCCCGCGTGATCCTCGCGCCTGATCCCCGCGTCTGACATTTGTCATGCGAGTCGATGACAACGCGCACTGCCCGGCGCCCCGGCAGCGGGCGAGCCTTGAGTCATGACAGACCAAGTGATCGAAGTGACCGGCCTGCGGCGCCGCTACACAGGAGGCTTCGAAGCGGTCCGGGGGATCTCGTTCACCGCCGGTCGCGGGGAGCTGTTCGCTCTGCTCGGCACCAACGGCGCGGGCAAGACCTCCACCGTCGAAGTCCTCGAAGGCCTCGCCGAGCCCACCGCCGGGACCGTGCGCGTGCTCGGGCACGACCCGTACCGCGAGCGGGACGCGGTCCGGCCCCGGATCGGCGTGATGCTCCAAGAGGGCGGCTTCCCCTCAGAGCTGACCGTCGACGAGACACTGCGCATGTGGGCCGGGTGCACCAGCGGCGCCCGCCCCGCCGCCGAGGTCCTCGAATCCGTCGGCCTCACCGGCCGCGGAAAGGTACGGGTCAAGCAGCTCTCCGGCGGCGAGAAGCGGCGCCTGGACCTCGCGACGGCGCTGCTCGGCGACCCCGAGGTGCTGTTCCTGGACGAGCCCACCACCGGGCTCGACGCCGAAGGCCGCCGCGAGACCTGGAAGTTGGTGCGCGCCCTGCGCGACCGGGGCACCACCGTGCTCCTCACCACGCACTACCTGGAAGAGGCCGAGAACCTCGCCGACCGCCTCGCGATCCTGCACGAAGGCCGCATCGCCGCCACGGGCACCGTCGCCGAGGTCGTCGCCTCCCAGCCCGCCCGCATCTCCTTCCAGCTGCCCGAGGGGTACTTCCCCGGCGACCTGCCGCCGCTCGCCGAACTCGGCGTGACCGGACACGAGGTGGAGGGCCGCACCGTCCGGCTCCGCACCGACCAGCTCCAGCGGGTCGCGACGGCGCTGCTCACCTGGGCCCAGGCCACCAGGGTCGAGCTGGGCAGGCTCGACGTGCGCGCCGCGTCGCTGGAAGAGGCGTTCCTGCAGATCGCGCAGGAGGCGACACGGACGGCCGAGGAGACCGGCGACGTCCGTCGGGTCGGCGGCTCCCGCCGGGCGAACCAGCAGAAGGAGACCGTCCGATGAGCCCCACCGACACCGTCGCCCCACGGACCGCCCGGCCCGCCCGCGGCGCCACCACGACCACCCCGACCGGCCGCCTCCTGGCACTGGCCCGGGCGGAACTCACCCTGATCGGCCGCGCCAAGGGCACACTGTTCGCGGCGCTCTTCGTGCCCCTGGTGGTGCCCTTCACCATGAAGTCGGCGGCCCAGGAGATGGACCTCAAGGGCACCGGCCTCTCCGTCGGCTCGGTCCTGCTGCCGTCCGCGATCGCCTTCTCCCTCCTCTTCGCCGTGTACTCGGCGCTGGTCACCGTGTACGCGGCCCGGCGCGAGGAACTCGTGCTCAAGCGGCTGCGCACCGGCGAGGTGCGGGACGCCGAGATCCTCGCGGGCGCGGCGCTGCCGTCCGTCGCCATCGGGCTCGTCCAGTCCCTCGTGCTGATCGGCATGTGCGCCGCCATGCTCGACGTGGGCACCCCCGGCGCCGTGCACTACGTGGCCCTGGGGCTGCTCCTGGGACTCGTGATGTTCCCGCTGCTCGCGGCGGCCACCTCGATCATCAGCCAGAGCGTGGAGAGCGCCCAGGTGATGGTCATGCCGCTCCTTATCGCCTCCCTGATCGGCTCCGGCGCGACCGTGCCGCTGGAAGTCATGCCGGACAAGCTGGCCAGGATCTGCGAACTGCTGCCGCTGTCCCCCGTGATCGCGCTGATCCGCGGCGGCTGGACCGGTGAGCTCGACGCGGGCGAGGCGCTGCGGGCCCTCGCGATCGCGGTGGCCTGGATCGTGGTCGGCGTGTTTGCTGTACGCAAGTGGTTCCGCTGGGAGCCGCGGCGCTAGCGGCACCCGTCAGGGGGCTGCCGGGCGGGTGAAGGGACAGGGAGCTGTGGGCAGGATCCGGGGTTGGCAGCGGGGCTGGCGCGGTCTGAGGAAGATCGAGCAGGTCGAGCTGCAGAGCATGGTCATGTGGCACACCGTGCCGTGGATCTTCCTCGTCAGCTGGTGCGTGATGCCGGTGGGCCTGAACCTGCGGCACGAGACCACCGCGCAGCTCCTCGGCTGGTCGATGATCGTGGTGGCCGCGCTCCAGTGCGTGCAGGTCAACCGCATGCTGCGCCGAGCCCTCGACCACTACCTGGGCCGTGCCCCGTTCCCGCGCCGCGACCTGGCCGTCATGTTCGGCCTCACCGCCGCCGGCTTCGGCCTCGCCCTCGCGCTCCAGCACGTCGACGGCGTCAAGGGCGACGTGATCGGCATCGGCATGCTGTTCCTGATCACCCCGTACGCGGAGGGGCTGGGCTTCGCCCTGTCGATCCGGAGCTTCTTCCTCCATCTCGCGGGCATCATCGTCGTCCTGCTGGCCGCCTTCGCCGCCGTGGGGACGCGCGGCGGCCTGTTGGCCGCCCTGGCCGTGCTCATCACCGTCGGCGGCCTGGTCTCGCTGCTCACCTCGCGCTGCGGGGCCTGGACGCTGTCCGTGATGTGGGAGGCCGAGCGGGCCCGGGAGACCGAGGGCCGCCTCGCCGTCGCCGAGGAACGCCTGCGCTTCGGCCGCGACCTGCACGACGTCATGGGCCGCAACCTCGCCGTCATCGCCCTCAAGAGCGAGCTCGCCGTGCAGCTCGCCCGGCGCGGACGACCCGAGGCGGTGGACCAGATGGTCGAGGTGCAGCGGATCGCGCAGGAGACCCAGCGGGAGATACGGGACGTCGTCCGCGGCTACCGCGCGGCGGAGCTCGGCGCCGAACTCGCCGGGGCGCAGGGCGTCCTGGAGGCCGCCGGGATCGGCTGCCGGGTGAGCGGGGCGCCCGTCGGGCTGCCGGCGGCCGTGCAGGCGGCGCTCGGGTGGGTCGTGCGCGAGGGCACCACCAACGTGCTGCGGCACGGTGACGCGGAGACGTGCACCATCACGGTTTCGGTGACGGAAGGACGTACGGAGTTGACCATCGAGAACGACGGGGCGCCCGAGGCCCCCGTCGGCAGCGGCGGGTCCGGGCTCAGGGGACTCGGGGAACGGCTCGCCACCGTGGGCGGCACGCTGGAACACACGTCGGCGGACGGCCGCTTCCGGCTCACGGCGCGGGTGCCGCTGCCGGAGCCGGGCCGCCCGAACGGGACACAGGACCCGGCGGACGCCGTCCCGCTCGCCCCGGAGGCCAAGGCCTCATGACCGCCGTACGCGTACTGCTCGCCGACGACGAGCATCTGATCCGTGGCGCGCTCGCCGCCCTGCTCGCCCTGGAGGACGACCTCGTCGTCGTCGCCGAGGCCGCGTCCGGGCCCGAGGCGCTGGCCATGGCGCGGGCCCACCGGCCGGACGTCGCCGTGCTCGATCTGCAGATGCCGGGCACCGACGGTGTGAGTGTCGCCACACTCCTGCGGGACGAACTCCCCGACTGCCGCACCATGATCGTCACCAGTCACGGTCGGCCCGGGCACCTGAAACGGGCACTCGAAGCGGGTGTGCGCGGGTTCGTCCCGAAGACGGTCAGTGCGCAACGGCTTGCGGAGATCATCCGCTCCGTGCACGCGGGAAACCGCTACGTGGACCAGGAGTTGGCCGCCGACGCGATCTCCGCCGGGGACTCCCCGCTGACCGCCCGCGAGGCCGAGGTGCTCGAACTCGCCGCCGACGGCGCGCCCGTGTCGGAGATCGCGGAGCGGGCCGCGCTCTCGCAGGGAACGGTCCGCAACTACCTCTCCTCGGCGGTGACCAAGATCGGTGCGGAGAACCGGCATGCGGCAGTGCGTCTCGCGCGGGAGCGAGGTTGGGTATAGTGGCTCTCGCGCTTCGGCGCAGCGCGGACGTAGCTCAGTTGGTAGAGCGCAACCTTGCCAAGGTTGAGGTCGCCAGTTCGAACCTGGTCGTCCGCTCAGCGAAAGCCCCCCGGTTCTCGGAACCGGGGGGCTTTGTCGTGCTTACGCCCAGGGACTTCCCGTGAGCCGCTCGTACGCCTCGATGTACTTGGCGCGGGTGGCCGCCACCACGTCCTCGGGCAGCGGCGGGGGCGGCTGCTCGCTCGCGCGGTCCCAGCCGGACGCGGCCGACGTGAGCCAGTCGCGCACGTACTGCTTGTCGAAGGACGGCTGGGCGCGGCCCGGCCGCCACTCGTCCGCGGGCCAGAAGCGGGACGAGTCGGGGGTGAGGACCTCGTCGGCGAGGACGAGCGTGTCGGGCTCGCCGTCGCGGGCCTCGAAGCCGAACTCGAACTTGGTGTCCGCGAGGATCAGACCGCGCTCACGGGCGATGTCACGGGCGCGGCCGTACACGGCGAGGGTCGTCTGCCGCAGCTGGGCCGCGGTGTCGGCGCCGACCTGGCGGGCCACCTCCTCGTACGACACGTTCTCGTCGTGCTCGCCGACCTCCGCCTTCGTGGCGGGCGTGAAGATCGGCGCGGGCAGCTCGGAGCCGTTCTCCAGGCCCTCGGGCAGGGCGAGTCCGCAGACGGTGCGGGACTCCTCGTACTCGACGAGCCCCGAACCGGCCAGATAGCCGCGGGCCACGCACTCGACCGGCACCATCGCCAGGGACTTGCAGACGAGCGTGCGGCCCTCCCAGTCGGCGGGGGCGCCGGGCGGCACGTCGGTGGAGATGACGTGGTTGGGGGCCAGGTCGGCCAGCTGCTCGAACCACCACAGGGAGAGCCGGGTAAGCACCCGCCCCTTGTCGGGGATCTCGGTGGGCAGCACCCAGTCGTAGGCGGACAAGCGGTCGCTGGCGACCATCACGAGGTCGCCCGCCTCGTTCTGGTACAGCTCGCGCACCTTGCCGGTGTGCAGATGCACCAGACCCGGAACCTGAATCGGCTCGGGCTTTTCGACGAATCCGGACACGGTTCCTCCCCGTGGTTCTGTCCAATGGCTCGATTCTCCCGTATGCGGGAGCTGGTCTTGGCCACGGGTTGCCCGGATGGGGCGTGGTGAACGCGAACGGGCCCGGTCATGTCCGCGCGGGCGGGCCGCAGCCGTGTCCGCGGGGGCCCGGGTTCAGTCGCGTTTGCAGATGCGGTCCAGGAGGTTGGCCGTGGCGCGCTGGACGCGTGGGTCGATGTGGCCGGGGCGGTCCAGGGCCGGGGACCAGGCGAAGGTGCCCGACGCGAAGACGAGGGCGCCGGACGGGGCGCGGTACAGCGACGTCTCCTGGTGGCGCACGGCGCCCTCGCTGTCCTCGTACGGGGAGTGGGCGAGCAGGATGCGGCCCTGGTGCTCGGGGAGCGCGGTGCGCGGGAAGTAGCGGTCGGCCTCGCCCGCGACCAGGCCGTCGATCTCGTCGCTCTCGTGCGCGCCGGTCGCCTCCCACAGCCAGTGGTCGGCGTTGCGGACGATCAGCGGATGCGGCTCGGGGACCCGGCCCGCGTACTGGATGCCCATCAACTGCTGCTCGGGGACGTCCACTTCGCGCCACAGCGCGGCCTTGCCGGGTCCGCGGCGTTTTCGGCAGGTGAGCAGGCGGTCCGGGACGCCGGAGGGCGAAGGGCCCAACTCGACCTGCCAGTACATGGTGTTGGCGGAGAGGAAGACCAGGGACGTGCCCGCCTCACGGGCCAGCTCCGTGGTGCGGCGCATCGCCGCCGACCAGTACTCGTCGTGGCCGGGGAAGACCAGGCCCCGGTAGCGGGTGGGGTCGATGCGGCCCGCGTGCAGGTCGCGGGTGTCGGCGTACGCGAGGTCGTAGCCGTAGCGCTCGGCCCAGCGGATGAAGTCGTAGGCGTGGCCCACGTGCAGGGGCAGGCCCGCGCCCGCGTACGGCCGGTCGAAGGAGACCGTGGTCGCGGCCTCGCTCTCGCCGAGGAGCCGGCCGTAGTCGTCCCAGGCGTGGTAGAGGCTGGCGCCGGTGTGGCCGTCCTCCGGGTAGAGGTTGTACGCCTGCCAGGTGATGTCGGGCAGCAGGACGAGCAGGTCGGCCGAGGGGGCGACCGGCTCGCCGGGGCCCGGGGGGACGCTGTCGCGGACCGTGAAGGGGACGTGGGAGCGGTAGCCGTCGGTGGTGGTGAGGACGGCCACGTACGCCCCGATGTTCCAGTACGACGGGATCTGCAGGCGCCAGGACAGCCACCAGTGGTGGCAGGAGACCGTGCGGTCGGCGGCGAGCGGGGCGGGCTGCACGATGCCGGAGAGGCGGGGGCTCGTCGTGATCTTGCGGGCGCCGTCGCCGCTGTAGTGGCCGATGCGGTAGATGTCCACGCTGAACTGCTGGGGCGGGTCCACGGTGATGTGGAAGTCGATCGCCTCGCCGGGGGCGGCGGCTCCGGTGCTGGTGAAGCCCTTGATCTGGCGGTGTATGTCGTCGGCCGTGCGGGGGCTGCCGGTGCGGGGGGTCGGGACCGGGCCGGTGGCGCCCGGTGTGTGGTCCACGTACCAGGGGACGACCTGGCCCGTGTCGTCGAAGTAGTGCTCGGCGCCGCGGAGCCAGGGCAGCGGGCCCTGGCCGAACGGGTCGGTCACGGCGTGGGCGAGGGCGCCCGACTCCCAGCGGCGGATCGGCTCCGGTCCCATGCGTTGTCCCCTCCCTCGCTCCCCCGGCCTGGGCGACACGGGTTGTGCGGCGGGGGGTGCGCGGTGTGCTCTGCGCTGTCCCACGTGGCCGTGTCGGGTGCCGGGTCCAGCACATCACATTACGCACGTGCGTCGTTACCGTTCGTCGTGAATTGGCGTGGCCCTCCCCAACCCCGCCCCTTTCCCGAAACCATGGGCTGCGCCCCTGGACCCCGGGGGTGGGTGTCCCCTTCGGGTGGGACGATCCGCCCCCGAATCGGCGCTCCGCGCCTCGTCCTCAAACTCCCCCAAGCTCTTAAGGAGCAGGGGGGACCCCCACGACGGGCTGAAAACAACTTCGCCGATGTCGGGCAGAAGGTGCCGGGCTGTCGGTCTGCTGGTGCAAGTTCGGGCGGGCGGGTGGGAAAAAGCCCGTCCGGCGTTTGAGGACGAGCGCGGAGCGCGATCCGGGGGTGAGCCATTCGGGGCTGAGGTGCCGGGCTGTTGGGCGGCTGGGTGCGAGGTTGGGCGGGTGGGTGGGAGATAGCCCGTCCGGCGCCTGAGGACGAGGCGCGGAGCGCCGGTACGGGGGTCAGACCAGGCGTACCGGCTTCTCGGGGCGGACGCCCAGTTCGGTGAGCCAGCGGCGGAGCGGCTCGGGGTCACCGTCCTCGACCAGGGTGAGAACCTTCGGCGCGAGATCGGCCGCACGCTCACCACGCATCAGGAGCGAAGGCCCGTCGAGCCAGTCGAGCCCCGGCGAAGCCCCCGCCGTGTCCACGGCCGCACAGCACACCATCGCCGTGACGTGATCGGCCAGCAACTCCCGCCCGGACCGGGGCGGTTGCAGCGGGAACAACGGCAGCACCCCGTCGTCCCACAGGGCCTCGTCCGGCCCCTGCCCCGCAGGCGCGGGCCGGGGCGGCGCCTCGGCCTCCTCCCGGTCCAGCTCCTCGCTGAGCCGCGCGGCCAGCTCCCCGCCCGGCCCTTCCGGCGCGTCGACGACGTCGGCCGGATCGACGGCGGCGGCGAAACCGGCCTGGGCCAACTCGGCGTCGGTGAGGCCCGCTTCGGCGAAGTCGGGGTCGGAGAGGCCCGCCTCGGTGAAGCCGGAGTCGCTGAAGCCGGAGTCGGTGAGACCGGGGTCGGTGAGGCCCGCCTCGGTGAAGTCGGGGTCGAGGTCGGGGTCAGGCTCGGCGGTGGTGAGGCCGCGTTCGGCCAGGCCCGCGGCCGCCTCCGCCGCCGCCCGCCGCGCCATCGCCTCCGGGTCCGTGAGGTGCTCGATGACCCGCTCGAGCGTCGGCCCCTTGGGGTCGGCCGCCGTCGGGTCGCTGGAGCGGCTGACGCCGAGGGAGTCCAGGACGCGGTGCAGACGCGCCGCGTCCATCCGCCACTTCCGGTCGACGACCTCGTCCGGATACTCCTGCCAGGCCACCGGCGCCCAGCCGGGCCCGGTCTCGGCGGGCCCGCCGTGGAACAGCCGGGCGGCGAGCAGCGAGGCGGCCTCGTCCACCGCGCCGGGCTCCTCCAGGAGGTCGCACGCGGGGCGTTCGCCGAGCCGGGAGGCGAAGCCCTCGGCGAGGCGGTCGCGGCGGGAGAGCTCGGTGAGGGCGGAGACGACACCCGCGTCGAGCCGCGAGGGCCACCGCCCCATGCGCCAGGCGGGCAGCGCGACCCGGGTGAGCAGCCGGTCCCACCCCGCGTACGCGAGGCCGACCTGCTCCTGGGCGACGATCCGCACGCCGTAGTCCACGCTCTGGGCCCGCTCGGCCGCGGCCGCCGCGACACCGCGCTCCATCTCCGCGGCGTGCACCCGGCAACTG
Source organism: Streptomyces sp. NPDC127108 (assembly GCF_042677545.1). Lineage (NCBI taxonomy): Bacteria > Bacillati > Actinomycetota > Actinomycetes > Kitasatosporales > Streptomycetaceae > Streptomyces > Streptomyces sp. NPDC127108. Next base: position 86,198 of record NZ_JBHXTE010000015.1, read on the forward strand.
CGAAGGAGCAGCCGGGCCACCTTCCCGACCCCGCCGAGGACGGTGCGCGCGAGCGCCCCGCGCCCCGGCGCCGACGCGACGGCGACGGCGGCGTCCAGGCCGCGTACGAAACGGCGGGCGGCCGCTATGTCGGGGTGCGCCGAGGGACCCGTACCCGCGACGACCGGGGCGAGCACCGCGCGCAGTTCGCCGACGCGCATCCACCACAGGAAGGGCGAGCCGATGACGAGGACGGGGGCGGCGGGCGCGCGGCGCCGGGGTGGCCGGGCGCCCTGGATGGCCGTGCCGTGGGGCGGGGTGGGCAACTCGGTGCGCGAACCGTCCGGGCCGGTGCCCGTGCCGGGGGCGGCGGTGTCGGCCGGGGTCCCGTGCGCCCGGTGGGTGCGGTCCTCCAGCCAGCTGTCGCAGTCCGGGGTGAGCGCTATGGCCGAGGGGGCGGGGACTTCCAGGCGGTCGGCGAGGTCCCGCACCAGGCGGTACAGATCGGGGGCGGAGGCCTCCGTGATCGGGACGGTGGGGCTCATGGCGGGTCTGGCCCGGGCTACGACGAGGGCGACGGCCCCGGCACCGAGCAGTACGAGCACCGCGAGCACCGTCACGGCCCAGCGCGCCGCGGCCCAACTGCCGCCGCCTATGTGCCCCATGGCCGTGGCGGCGAGCAGCACGACGGCGACGGCCGCGGGCAGCAGGGCGACGGCCAGCGCCCGGCTGCGGATGCGCAGCACGGCGAGGGCCCGGGAACGCGCTGCCCGCGCGCCCACCTCCACACCCATCCCTGACACGACCGAAGTCACCCCCTGCTGCCTACAGCTCGGCCGGCGACCGGAGCCGACGGCGCACGTCGTTGGCGTTGCTCACTCCCCCACTGTGGCACCCGCCACCGACATCGCAATGCCGGTGGGCTGTTTGGCTGTGAGTGCCTTCAATGCCTTCGCCGCACCCTAGTTGGGGTGTCGGTCATCGTCAGCCGGATGGCCGAGCGGTCACTCGATGGAATGGCTTTGGGCAAAGCTGGCCCGCTCCGCGAGGGGCCGGGAGACGGGGCGCGGGCCCGTGCGCAGGGGCCTCGGGGCCGACGTCCACGGCGGCGACCAGGCCCGCGGTCCCGGCAAGTCGGCGGCCGTCATACGGCGGGCTCAGCGAACACCCTCCGTAACGCCTGACGGGTCTACGGATGACCGTAGACCCGTGGGGCGCAGGGGTGGGAGGTGGCGCGGGACGACCCGAACCGTGCGGGCTACGCGGCGCCGCCCCGTGCGGCCTGCTCCGCGATGTCCGTGCGGTGCTGGGAGCCGTCGAGGCGTACGCGGCCGACCGCCGCGTACGCGCGCTCGCGGGCCTGCGCGAGGTCGGCACCGGTGGCCGTCACCGAGAGGACGCGGCCGCCCGCGCTGACGACCGCGTCGCCGTCGCGCCTGGTCCCGGCGTGCAGGACGTACGCGTCCGGGGCGTCCTGGTCCGCGACGTCGGCGAGGCCTTCGATGGGGTCGCCGGTGCGTGGCGTACCGGGGTAGTTGTGCGAGGCGATGACGACGGTGACGGCCGCGTCGTCGCTCCAGCGCAGCGGCGGCAGGTCGGCGAGCGTGCCGTTCGCCGCGGCGAGCAGGAGGCCCGCGAGCGGGGTCTTGAGGCGGGCGAGGACGACCTGGGTCTCGGGGTCGCCGAAGCGGGCGTTGAACTCGATGACGCGCACGCCGCGGCTGGTGATCGCGAGCCCGGCGTACAGCAGACCGGAGAAGGGGGTGCCGCGGCGGCGCAGTTCGTCGACGGTCGGCTGGAGCACCGTCTCCTGGACCTCGTCGACGAGCTTCGGGTCGGCCCACGGCAGCGGCGAATAGGCGCCCATGCCGCCGGTGTTGGGGCCCTCGTCGCCGTCGAGGGCGCGCTTGAAGTCCTGGGCGGGGCGCAGCGGGACGACGGTCTCGCCATCGGTGACGGCGAAGAGGGAGACCTCCGGGCCGTCGAGGAACTCCTCGATGACGACGCGTCCGCAGGCGAGGGCGTGCTTCCTGGCCTGCTCGACGTCGTCGGTGACGACGACGCCCTTGCCCGCGGCGAGGCCGTCGTCCTTGACGACGTACGGGGCGCCGAAGGCGTCGAGGGCCGCGTCGACCTCTTCGGGGGTGGTGCAGACGTAGCTGCGGGCGGTGGGTACGCCCGCGCCCGCCATCACGTCCTTGGCGAAGGCCTTGGAGCCCTCAAGGCGGGCGGCCTCCTTGGACGGCCCGAAGCACGGGACACCCGCTTCCCGCACGGCGTCGGCGACTCCGGCGACCAGGGGCGCCTCCGGCCCCACGACGACCAGACCGACGCCGAGCTCCGTGGCGAGCGCGGCCACGGCGGCGCCGTCGAGGGCGTCGACCTGGTGCAGCTCGGCCACGTCCGCGATCCCGGCGTTGCCGGGAGCGCAGTGCAGGGCGGTGACCGCGGGGTCGAGGGACAGGGAGCGGCACAGGGCGTGTTCGCGGGCACCGCTGCCGATGACGAGGACCTTCACGGGGGTCAGCCTAGCCCGGCGGACGGGGTGCCTTTGTTCGGGCGTCCGAGGCGCGGGCGGTCGGAGGGTTGTGGGTTTCTCCAGGTGAGGGGTGCGGAGCTGGGGATTCCCCACTCGTTGCCCGCTGCTCGTCAGGGCACTTCACCCGTTGCCCGCGGCTCGTGGGAGTACTCCGCCCGCTGCCCGCTACTCGTTGTTGGAGCACTCCGCCCGCTGCCCGCTACTCGTTGTTGGAGTACTCCTCGACCACCGTCGCGCCCAGCTCCCGGACGATCAGCTCGTGGCCGGAAAGGGCCGAGTCGACCAGGTCCGGGTCGTCGTCCTCGGGGATGTCGTCCTCGGGGGCGACGTGCTCCGGGGCTCTGGACGGCGGGGCCTGGGCGGGCGCCGGGGCCGAGGGGCGCGACTGGCCCTGCTGGGGGGCGGGGGGCGCGGACGCCGACGGGGCGGGGCCGGGCTGCGGGGCCGGGGCGGGGGGCTGCGGCGGCGCGGGCTGCTGGGGGGCGGGGCGGGGGGCCACCGGGGCGCCGCCGAAGCCGCTCGCCGCGGGCGGCGGTGCCGAGCCGCCCGACGGGTCGACGATCGCCTCGACCTTCCACTGCACCCCGAACTGCTCGGTCAGCGCCTGCCGCAGGACGTCCTCGCTGCCGCTGGACGCGAAGTTGTCCCGGGCGCCGGCGTTCACGAAGCCGAGCTGGAGCGTGGTGCCGTCGAACCCGGCCACCTGGGCGTTCTGGCTGAGCAGGATCCAGGTGAAGCGGCGGCGGTTCTTGACGGCGTCGAGGATGTTCGGCCAGAGGGAGCGGGGGTCGGGGCCACCGCCCGTGTACGCGGCGGCGGGGGCGGCCGGGGCCGACTGGGCCGGGGCCGCGGGAGCCGGCTGCGGGGCCTGGGCGGGGGGTGCGGCGGGGGGCTGCGCGGGGCCGCCGCCCGCGGGGGCCGCCGTCGGCCAGCCGCCCGGGCGGTTCGCCGCGGCGGCGGGGGCTGCGGGCGCGGGCCCACCGGTCGGGCCGCCGGCCGTGCCACCGCTCGGGGCCGAGGCTCCGCTGCCCGGGGCGGAGGCCGTGGGCCAGCTGCCGGGACGGGTGGCCGCGGGGGCCGGGGCGGTGGGCTCGGCGGGTGCCGGGGGTGCGGCCGGGGCGGCGGAGGGCTGGGGCTGGGGGGACGGCGGGGCCTCGGGGGCGGGAGCCGGAGCGGGAGCAGGGGTGGGCTGGGCCACGGCGGGCGGGGCCCCGGCCTCGGCACCAGCACCAGCACCAGCACCCCGGACAGCCGCGCGAGCCGCCGCGGCGCCGCCCCCGGGCGGGACGTCCGGGCCCGGCTGCGGCATCGCGACGCCCGGCTGCCGCACCGCGGCGTGGGCCTCGGGACCGGGCACGTACCCCATGGCGGGAGCACCGGCGGGACCCGCGGCCATGAAGTTGCCGCCGCGCTCCAGGCGGTCGAGGCGGGCCATCACCGAGCGCTCGTCGTCGTACGCGGCGGGGAGCAGCACGCGCGCGCAGATCAGTTCCAGCTGGAGGCGGGGCGAGGTGGCCCCGCGCATCTCCGTGAGGCCTTCGTTGACGAGGTCGGCGGCGCGGCTCAGCTCGGCGCCGCCGAACACCCCGGCCTGGGCCTGCATGCGCTCCACCACGTCGCTGGGGGCGTCGATGAGGCCCTTCTCGGCGGCGTCGGGCACGGCGGCGAGGATCACCAGGTCCCGCAGCCGCTCCAGGAGGTCGGCGACGAAGCGGCGCGGGTCGTTGCCGCCCTCGATGACGCGGTCCACGACCTCGAAGGCGGCGGCGCCGTCACCGGAGGCGAAGGCCTCGACCACGGAGTCGAGGAGCGAACCGTCCGTGTACCCGAGCAGGCCCGTCGCCATGGCATACGTCACACCGTCCTCGCGGGCGCCCGCGAGGAGCTGGTCCATGACGGACATGGAGTCACGCACGGACCCGGCACCGGCGCGCACGACGAGCGGCAGCACGCCGTCCTCGACGGGGATGCCCTCGCGCCCGCACACCTCGCCGAGGTACTCGCGCAGGGTGCCCGGGGGGACGAGCCGGAACGGGTAGTGGTGCGTACGCGACCGGATGGTGCCGATGACCTTCTCGGGCTCCGTCGTCGCGAAGATGAACTTGAGGTGCTCCGGCGGCTCTTCGACGACCTTCAGGAGGGCGTTGAAGCCCGCCGACGTGACCATGTGGGCCTCGTCGATGATGTAGATCTTGTACCGGCTGGACGCGGGTCCGAAGAAGGCCTTCTCGCGCAGGTCGCGCGCGTCGTCCACGCCACCGTGCGAGGCGGCGTCGATCTCGATGACGTCGATCGAACCCGGCCCGTTCCGCGCGAGGTCGCGGCAGGACTGGCACTCGCCGCACGGGGTGGGAGTGGGACCTTGCTCACAGTTCAGACACCGGGCGAGGATGCGCGCGCTCGTCGTCTTGCCGCAGCCGCGCGGGCCACTGAACAGGTACGCGTGATTGACCCGGTTGTTGCGCAGCGCCTGCTGCAGCGGGTCGGTTACATGCTCCTGCCCGATGACCTCGGCGAACGACTCCGGGCGATAACGGCGGTACAGCGCGAGAGACGACACGTATACGAGGTTATAGGCGCCCACTGACAACCCGGACCGCCCCGGACGAAGCCCCCGCCCCACCGGCCCCGCCACACCCCCGGCCCCGGAACGCAAAGCGCCCCCCACGCACCCGCCAGAGCCGACCTACCCTTGCTGCCTTCCGGCCCTGGGGGAGTTCAGTCAGATAGCGCCACGTGAGGGGCTGGCCCCCACCCTAGCCGATCCCGGGGGGTGCGAACGAGCCCGCTCCCCGGAGAGGAACGCTCCAGCTCCCCGCGACCGGAACGCGTTCGCGAGCACTCCTCCGAGTCTTGTATTGTTTGCGGCGGAGGATTCGCCTAGAGGCCTAGGGCGCACGCTTGGAAAGCGTGTTGGGGGCAACCCCTCACGAGTTCGAATCTCGTATCCTCCGCCAGTGCCTCACCGGGCACGATGTCGAAGGGCCCCACCGTTCGCGGTGGGGCCCTTCGACGTGTGCGGCCCTGCGGGGCCCGGCCGCGGGGCAGCGGACTACGGGCGCTGCCTCACCCGGTCGACGATCCCCCAGTCCACCACGTGCGACAGCTGGCTGTACTTCTTCTTTCCGGAAGCCGAGGTCCGCTCGTCGCGGAAGCCCAGGAACTCATACGACGCCGGGTCGAAGATCAGGTACTTGTCTTCGTGGGACCCGCGCCCGGTATGGGCGATCCCCACCCCGGTCCGCCCGGCGGAGTCCTTCACTCCCGGGATCGTCTTGACGCCGGGCACAATGGCCAGCGCCTCGTACGCCGCGGGGCGCAGTCCCTGGGGCAGCACCGGGTTCTTCAGGAGCTCGCCGAGCAGCCAGTAGGCCTCGTACCGCTCGAGCTTGTCGAGGTCGCTGACCGGCCGGTCGTCGGACTTGACGCGGGAGCCGAGGGAGAGGATGGCCCAGATGAGCTTCTTCGGGTCCTGGGGCAGCTTCTTCAGCTCGCTCCACTGCCGGGGTGGCCACACCTTCCCCGTGGGCTCCTCCCACATCTCGCGGCCCAGTTCCATGGACAAGGAGGGCTTGGAGACGTCCACCGAGTCCCACATCTCGTCGGTGTAGGTCTTGACCTCGCCGGTCTTCTGCTCCGTCTCCTTGATGATCCGCTTCGAGTAGATGAACTGGTCGTCGCGCGGCGCCACCGGCTCCTTCTCCTGCTTGCGCTCCCACGCCGCCGCCCCGTTCAGCACCACGGCGGCGTTCTGCACCCGCGGGGTGCTCGTGCCCGGTGCGCCGCCCTCGCCGGAGCCGTCCGTGCCGATCAGCACCGCCGTCCCCGTGACCGCCGTGGCGACCACCGCGGCCGCCGCGAGGCGCAGTGCGCGGCGGCGACCGGGGCCGGTGCCGGTGCGCTGGTCCGCGTGGGCCATCGCGTTGAGCAGCCGGTGCCGGGCCCGGTCCCGGGCCGGATCGGTGAGGGGGGCCGCATCCGCGTCCCACTCCCTCAGGAGTTCGAGTTCGTCATGCATGGTCGGATACCTCTCGCAGTGCCGTCGGATTGGATCCGCCCAGTGCTTCGCGCAGCTTGCTGCGAGCCCGGTGCATCCGTGATCTGACCGTGCCCACGGGGATACCGAGGGCCTGGGCCGCCTCCCCGTAGCTGAGATCCCCCCAGGCCACCAGCAGCAGCACGTCCCGGTGCCGAGCGGGCAGCGAGGCCAGCGCCGCCGCCAGCTCGCGTCCCACGGCCCGCGCCACCACCCGGTCCGCGGCCCGGTCGGCCAGCGGCTCGTCGTGGTCGGCGGGGGCCGGGACCCGGGCCATGGCCTTGAACCGGCGGGCCTCGGCCCGCCGATGCCGGCCGACCAGGTTGGTCGCTATGCCGAACAGCCAGGGCCGGGCGTCGGCGCCCGCGCCGCGGGCCGGGTCGTAGCGATGCCGCTGCTGGAACGCGGTGGTGAAGGTCTCCGCGACGAGGTCGTCGGCGACCTCGCCGCCGAGGCGGCGGGCCGCATAGCGGTGCACGGCGTCGGCGTGCCGGTCGAAGAGCACGGCGAACGCCTCGGGCTCGTCCCGGGACCGCGCGATCACTGAGGCGTCGCTCTCCACATCGGCACGCGCGGTGCCGATGCCGACGCCTGGTACGACGGCCATCGGGGCTCCTCTCGTCCAAGGGACGATGCTCGAATACTTGGGCTTTCACCTGTCCTTCGCCCATCGCGCCGAAGCGGTTCCCTCGGACAACTCGACGACACCGTGGTCTGCGGCCACACCCACACTCCGCACCCGCCCGTCAGGACAGACGAAGGCTCCGACCGGATCACGGTCGGAGCCTTCATCGTTCGCGAGAGGTCATTTGCGAGAGGTCGTTCGCGAGAGGTCAGAGGGCCGGCGGCCCGGGCACGGTGTGCACGGGCCGCCGCACGCCGATGCTCAGTGGTCGTTGATGAAGCCCGCGACCGAGCCGCCGTTGTCGCCGCGGCCCTCGAAGTTGAGGGTGTACTGGCCGCCCTCCGCCAGGTTGTACCTGCCGCCTTCGGCAGCCGAGTGGGACGTGCAGGTTCCCTTGCCGCCGCGGGCGTACATCTTGTAGCCCTCGACGTCGGGGTTCAGACGGTCCACCGTCGTCCAGGCCGAGTGACCGTTCGCGGCCGTGTCGCACACGGAGACTATGTCTCCGCGCTCCTTCACATAGACCTTGACGCCGGTCCCCGACCACACGTGGTCCCACGAGCTGCCGCCGGGCGGGACGGGGCCGGCCGCGGCAGTTGGCGCGTTCACGGTGCCCAACGCGGCCAGGGCGGCCGCGCCGACCAGGGCGGCGACAGTGCGACGGACACGGCGTACGCGGGGCCCGTCGGTGGAGAATGCGCTGATCTGAGGCATGTTCCCTCTCTGATGAAGCTGCTGGATGGGGTGATCACCCTACGAACCACTCGGCATGACGTCAGGCGAGATCCGGCCACTGTGACCAAGTCGGGACGCTCAGGACCGAGTTGTCACGGGAGACACTCCGGTCCCACGGCCGGGCGGGGCGAAGAGGGGTGCTGGGTACACCCCCGGACACCGTCTCCCCCTATGCCCTCGCGCCCTCGTCCGCAGCAGGGTTGGGGATGTCAGCACGGTACGTCCCCTGCCGGGCGAACAGACGAATACGAGGCCCCCTGATGACCATCGACACGCTTCCCCACGCACCCGCCCCCACCTTGTCCGCAGCCGCGGCCGCGGCCGCTGCCCCGGCCCCGGCCCCGGTCAGGGAACACGTCCCCTCCCCGCGCCCCGCCTCCCCGCGCCCCTCCTTCTGGCGCGCCCCCTTCGCCGCCGTCACCTTCCGCGAGTTCGGGTACACGCTCGTCTCGCTGCCGATCGCCGTCGCCGGGTTCGTCTTCGCCGTCACGCTGTTCTCGCTGGGCGCGGGGCTCGCCGTCACGTTGCTCGGGCTGCCCGTGTTCGCGGTGATGCTGGCCGGGGCGCGTGGGCTCGGGGCGGTCGAGCGGCGGCGGGCGCGGGTGCGGCTCGGGGTCGAGGTGGCCGGGCCCCCGGCCTTGCGGGTGGGGGACGGCGGGGTGTGGGCGCGGGCGCTGGCCCGGATCGGGGACGGGGCCGGGTGGCGGGCGCTGGTGTTCCAGGTCGTGATGTTCCCGTGGCGGGTGACGAGCTTCGTGGTGGCGGTGACGCTGTGGGTGACCGGGTGGGTCGTCGCGCTCTTCCCCGCGTACTCCTGGGTGTTCGCGCGCTACACCGACTGGCCCGGCTACCGCCTCTTCGACTACACGTCCGGCGGCGAGCACCACGCGTACTACATCGAGTCGCCCTGGCAGGTCGCCGGAGTCGGCGCCGTCGGCTGGCTGCTCGTGCTGCTCACGCCGCTGGTCGTGCGCGCGCTGACCGGCGTGGACCGGGCCGCGGTGCGCTCGCTGCTCGGCAGGTGAGCCTCGGGCCGGGCCCCGCCCCCTCGCACGGCCCCCGCCCTCCCCACCCGGGCCAGCCCCACCCCCACGAGCACCACCGCCATCCCGGCCACCACCCGTACGCCGACCTCCTCCCCCAGGACCAGCGCGCCGAGGCCGACCGAGACGACCGGGAGCAGATAGCCGACCGTGGCCGCCGCGGTCGGCCCCTCGTCGGCGATGAGGCGGGAGTTGAGGTGGAAGGTGAGGCCGGTGCCGAAGACGCCGAGTACGACGACGGCCAGGACGCCGGTGAGGGTCGGCGCCGACTCCGTGTGCGGGCTCGCGGGCAGGCCGAGCGTGGTCAGGCCGGTGGCGGCGAGGAGTTGGGCGGCGGAGAGGGCGAGCGGCGGGGTGTCGCGGCCGATGAGGTGGCGGGCCATGTACGCGAAGGCGACGGCGTAGCTGACGGCGGCGGCGAGGAGCGCGAGGGCGCCCCAGGTCGCGAGCCCCGACTGCTGCCAGGGCGCGAAGATCAGCAGGGTGCCGCCGAAGCCGAGGCCGAGCCCGGCGAGCCGCTTCCGGCCGAGCCCGCGCTCCGTGCCGAGCAGCAGCCCGAGGCCGAGGGACCACAGCGGGGTCGTGGCGTTCATGACGCCCGCGACACCGGAGTCGACCGTCTGCTCGCCGATGCTGAAGAACAGGAACGGCAGCGCGTTGCAGAACAGGGCCGCCACGATCAGATGGCCCCAGACGCGGCGCTCGCGCGGCAGGCGCTGACGGGCCGAGCGGGCGAGGACCAGGAGCACGGCGGCGCCGAGCGCGCAGCGCACGATCGTCACGTGCAGCGGCGCCAGGCCGCCCTCCAGGGCCAGCTTGATCCACAGGAAACTGGAGCCCCACAGCAGGGCGAGCACGGCGATTCGCATGTCCTCGACGGTGCCCCGACCCCATTCGTAAGACAAGAGAAAAGATTCGAAGGCAGATTTAAGCTCTGCTTCATTCGGGGCGTACGCTGGCCGCATGCTCGACATGCGGCGCATGCAGATCCTGCGGGCGGTCGTCACCAGCGGCTCGGTCACCGCGGCGGCCCGGAACCTCGGCTACACCCCGTCCGCGGTCAGCCAGCAGATGGCGGCCCTGGAGAAGGAGGCCGGCACCCGGCTCCTCGAACGCACCGGACGCGGGGTGCGGCCCACGGACGCCGGGCTGCTCCTGGCCGACTGCGCGACCGCCGTCGGCCTGCACGTCGCCCGCGCGGAGACGGCCCTCGCCGATCTGCGGACGGGCCGCACGGGCCGGATCTCGGTACGGTACTTCGCCACCGCGGGCGCCCGCGTCGCCGCGCCCGCCCTGGCCCGGCTGCGCCGCGAACACCCGGGCGTGCGGGCCGAGTTGCGCCTCACCGACCCGGACGACCCGCTGCCCGAGGTGAAGGCGGGCCGCACGGACGTGGCCCTCGTCGTCCGGCGCCACGACGCGCCCCCGGTCGACGGCATCCGCTTCGTCCACCTCCTGGACGACCGGTATCGCGCCGTGCTGCCCCCGGCCCACCCCCTCGCCGCCCGCACGGAGCTGCGGCTCACCGACCTCGCCGAAGAGCCCTTCGTCGGCAGCGAGTTGCCGGGCCCCTGCCTGGACGCGGTCCTCGACGCGTGCGGATCGGCCGGGTTCACACCGGACTTCGTGGTCGAGAGCGGGGACTACGCCACCGCGCAGGGGTTCGTGGCCGCCGGGGTCGGCGTCGCCCTGGTGCCGGAGATGGGCCTGGCCACGGCGCCGGGCACGGACGGGGGCCGTCCCGCGTGGGTCGTACGCGAGGTCCGCGATCCGGAGCCGGTGCGGTCGATCTGGGCGGCGGTACGGGCGACGGCGCCGCGGGGGCCGGTGCTGCGGGCGTTCCTGGGGGCGCTGCGGGACGCGGCGGCGGAGGCGGGCGGGGCGGACGGGTCCGGCAGGGCGGACGTGACAGTCGAGGCGGGCGTGACAGTCGAGGCGGGCGTGACGAGCGGGACGGCCTAAGCCGACGCCGACCCTGACGCCGACCCCACCCCCGGCCCCGCGTAACACCGCACCCGCACCGTCTGCCGCGCGCTCCACCGCTGCTCGCCGACCCCGAGCAGCTCCCAGCCCGCGCGCTCGTACAGCGCCACGGCCCCGGTGTCCGTGGCCACCACGTCGAGCACCGGCCACAGCCCCCGCTCCCGCGCCGCCCCCGCCACCCGGTCGAGGAGCACCGCGCCGATCCCCCGCCCCCGTGCCGTCGGCCCCACGAACAACCGGCTGACCACGGCCGTCGAGCCGTCCCGCGTGCCCCACATCCCGGGCGCCACGTCGTCCGCCGCCGGCCCGCAGAGCGCGACGTGCCCGACGACGTCCCCGTCGGCCTCGGCCACCCAGGCCCCGAGCAGGCCGGACGGCGTCAGCCAACCGGCCGGGTCGGCGGGCCAGTTGGTGGGGTAGCCGTCGCCGACGTGCACGTCGGCGAGGACGCGCGCGCAGGCGTCGAGGTCGGCGGGGACCCGTCCCCGTACAAGAAGATCCACGGCTTCGGCACCCTCGCGTCGGTCGCTCATCCGGGCATGGAAACACACGCCTCGGGCGCCCGGCGTCAGGTCTCAGGCCTGAGGCCTCAGGCGAGGGACACCAACTCCCGGTACTCCGTGCTCCACAGGTCCTCCGTGCCGTCGGGCAGGACGAGGACCCGGTCGGGGCGCAGGGCGTCGAGCGCGCCCTCGTCGTGGGTGACCATCACGATCGCTCCGGGGTACGTCCCGACGGCGGCGAGGACCTCGTCGCGGGAGGCGGGGTCGAGGTTGTTGGTGGGCTCGTCCAGGAGCAGCACGTTGGCGCCGGAGTGAACGAGTCCGGCCAGGGCGAGCCGGGTCTTCTCGCCGCCGGAGAGCACCTTGGCGGGCTTGTCCGCGTCGTCGCCGGTGAACAGGAACGACCCCAGCACCCGCCGCACCTCGCCGTCGGTCAGTCCCGGCGCGGCCGCCGCGAGGTTCTCCCGCACGGTCGACTCCCCGTCCAGGGTGTCGTGTTCCTGTCCGAAGTACCCGATCCGCAGCCCGTGCCCGCGGACGACCCGGCCCGCGTCCGGTGTCTCGCGCCCGGCGAGGAGGCGGAGCAGCGTCGTCTTCCCGGCCCCGTTGAACCCGAGCACCACCAGACGGCTGCCCCGGTCCACAGCGAGGTCCACGCCGTGCAGCACCCGCAGGGTCCCGTACGACTTGGCCAGGCTGACGGCGCCGAGGGGCATGCGGCCGCAGGGGGCGGGTTCGGGGAGCCGGATGCGGGCGACCTTCTCGCCGCGCCGCACGGGTTCGGTGCCCGCGAGCAGCCGGTCGGCGCGGCGCGCCATGTTCTTCGCGGCGGTCGCGGTGGCGACGTGGGCGCGCATCCGGTCGGCCTGGGTGCGCAGGGCGGTGGCCTTCCGCTCGGCGTTGGCGCGCTCCCGGACGCGGCGGCGCTCGTCGGCGGCGCGCTGGGCGAGGTAGGCGGGCCAGGTGGTGTTGTGGACGTCGAGGGCGGCGCGGCCGGGGTCGAGGTGGAAGACGCGGTTGACGACGTCGGCGAGCAGCGTCACGTCGTGGCTGACCAGGACGACACCGCCCGGGTAGGCGCGCAGGAACGCCCGCAGCCACTCCACCGAGTCCCGGTCGAGGTGGTTGGTGGGCTCGTCGAGCAGCAGGGTGTCGTGGCGCGAGAACAGCATCCGGGCGAGTTCCACACGGCGCCGCTGCCCGCCCGAGAGTTCGCCCACGGCCTGCCCGAGGACCCGCTCGGGCAGGCCGAGCCCGGCCGCGACCCGGGCGGCCTCGGCCTCGGCCGCGTAGCCGCCGCGGGCCTGGAAGGCGTCGTCGGCGCGGGCGTAGGCGGCGAGCGCGGCCCGTTCGTCGGCGCCGTCGGCGAGGGCCGCCTCGGCGTCCCTGAGCGCGCGCACCGCCTCGTCGAGGCCGCGCGCGGACAGGATCCGGTCGGTGACGGTGGCCGCGGGGTCGGCGGCGGCCGGGTCCTGGGCGAGGTGGCCGAGGGAGCCGGTGCGGGTGATGGTGCCGGTGGTACTCGGGGCCTGCCCGGCGAGGGTCTTCAGGAGGGTGGACTTGCCCGCGCCGTTACGGCCGACCAGGCCGACGCGGTCGCCGGGGGCGACGTGGAAGGAGATGCCGGACAGCAGGGTCCGGGCGCCGACGCGCAGGTCGACGTCACGTACAGAAAGCATGGGGAAACGCTCCGCAAGGGCGAAAGGACACACGGGTGACGTGGAGGCGTGTGTCCTGGCTAGGAGATGCGGGGCGTAGACATGCCTCCAGGCTAGGCGGCGGCCCACCGCGCCCGCACCAGCTTTTCCGGGCGCCTGCCGCCGGCGCTCCGGCCGAACCCCTTCGCTGGCGCTCCCGCCGGTCCCCTTCGACGCCACCGCCCGCACGCACGCCCACCGCCGCCCACCGCCGCGCCCCGTCCCCGCACCCGCCCGCACGCGCCGCCCTGCGAACCCCCCGCCCCCGCGAGATGATCGCCCCATGGACGCCACGCTGCACCTCGCCCAGCAAGAAGAGGCCGACGCGCTGCTGAGCCGCAGCCCGCTGGCCGCGCTCGTAGGGATGCTCCTCGACCAGCAGGTGCCCATGGAGTGGGCCTTCGCGGGGCCGTACACGATCGCGCGGCGGATGGGGGCGGACGACCTCGACGCCCACGACATCGCGGCGTACGACCCGGACGCCTTCGTCGAGCTGCTCTCCGCAAAGCCCGCCGTGCACCGCTACCCGGGCGCGATGGCCGGGCGCGTGCAGAAGCTGTGCCAGTACCTCGTGGAGCGGTACGAGGGCGACGCGGAGGCCGTCTGGCGGGACGCGGCCGACGGCAGGGAACTGCTGCGGCGCCTGAACGAGCTGCCCGGCTTCGGGCAACAGAAGGCCCAGATCTTCCTGGCCCTGCTCGGCAAGCAGCTCGGCGTGCGGCCCAAGGGCTGGCAGGAGGCGGCCGGGGCGTACGGGGAGCCGAAGGCGTTCCGGTCCGTCGCGGACATCACGGGACCCGAGTCGCTGCAGAAGGTCCGCGCGCACAAGCAGGAGATGAAGGCGGCGGCGAAGGCGGCCAAGGCCGCGAAGGGCTAGCCGCCCCGGAACAACCGCCTGGCCGCCCCGGCCTGGCCACCCCGGCCCGACCGCCTGGCCGCCTCGGTGCGAGCCGCACGGCGCGGTCCACCACCCGCCGGGGCGCCCCGGGGCTAGCGCCGACGCTTCGCCGTGCCGAAGACCGACCGTGAGATCTCCCGGCCGATCTGCGTCCCCATCGACCGCAGCAGCGACTTGAACATGCCGCTGCCCACCACCTGCTCGACGACGGACCCGCCCCCGCTCTCCTTCGGCTTCGCCTTCGCCGGACGCGGAGCCTCCGCCGCGGCGGGCGCGGACGCGGCGGCCCGCTCGGCCTCCCGCGCGCTCAGCCGCTCGTACGCCGACTCCCGGTCCACCGCCTCCGCGTACCGCCCGTACAGCGGCGACTCGCGGACGGCCCGCTCCAGGTCCGCCGCCGGGATCGGGCCCATCAGCGACTGCGGCGCCCGCAGCCGGGTGACCGCGACCGGCGTGGGCGCGCCCTTCTCGCTGAGCACGGTGACGACGGCCTCGCCGGTGCCGATGCCGGTGAGGGTCTCCTCCAGGTCGTACGCGGAGTTCGGGAACGTACGGACCGTCGCCTTGAGGGCCTTCTCGTCCTCGGGCGTGAAGGCACGCAGCGCGTGCTGCACCCGGTTGCCGAGCTGGGCGAGGACGTCGGCGGGCACGTCCTTCGGGGTCTGGGTGACGAAGAAGACGCCGACGCCCTTGGAGCGGATCAGCCGCACGGTCTGCGTGATGGACTCCAGGAACGCCTTGGAGGCGCCGCTGAACAGCAGATGGGCCTCGTCGAAGAAGAAGACGAGCTTGGGCTTGTCCACGTCCCCGACCTCGGGCAGGTCGTGGTACAGGTCGGCGAGGAGCCACATCAGGAAGGTGGAGAAGAGGGCGGGCTTGTCCTGCACGGAGGGAAGTTCGAGTACGGAGACGAGGCCCGGCGCACCGGATCCGCCACCGGCACCCGCCGCACCCGCACCCGCCCCTGCCTCAGCACCCGCACCCGCACCCGCACCCGCACCCGCACCCGCACCCAGCAGCTCACGCGTGTCGAACTCCGGCTCCCCGAAGAAGTCCCCCATCCCCTGTGCCTCGAACGCCGTCAGCGCCCGCAGGATGACCCCGGCGGTCGCCGTGGACAGGCCGCCGACCGTCTTCAGCTCGGGCTTGCCCTCGTCCGACGTGAGGAAGGCGACGACGGCGCGCAGGTCCTTCAGGTCGACGAGTTCGAGGCCCTTCTGGTCGGCGTAGTGGAAGATCAGGCCGAGCGACTGCTCCTGCGTCTGGTTCAGCTGGAGCACCTTCGAGAGCAGCACGGGGCCGAAGCTGGTGATGGTGGCCCGCACGGGAATCCCGGTGCCGATCCCGCCGAGGGCGTAGAACTCGCTCGGGCATCCGCGCGGCACCCACTCCTGCCCCACGTCCCGGGCCCGCCCGGTGACGCGGTCACTGGCCTCGCCGGGCGCCGAGATCCCCGACACGTCGCCCTTGATGTCGGCGAGGAAGACGGGCACGCCCTGGGCGGAAAGCTGCTCGGCGATCAGCTGGAGGGTCTTGGTCTTGCCGGTGCCGGTGGCGCCCGCGACGAGGCCGTGCCGGTTGAGCATCGGCAACGGGATGCGCACCTGTGCCCCGGGGAGGCACTGCCCGTCCCACAGAAGCGCGCCGAGGTCGAGGGCGGGTCCTTCGAAGGCGTACCCGGCGGCGATCTCGACGGCCTCCGGAGGCAGCGCGGACGGCGTCACCGAAGCGTCGGACACGGACTCGTTCGGGCGGTTTTCGCCATCGGGTGTGGACGGCATCGGCTGGCTGTCGCTCACTTCGGCCCCTGCTCCCGGCTTGAGAGTTCCGGGTTTGTCCCGGTTTCCGACGTCATTTCCCAGGGTCGCACTCGGCCGCCATGGCTGCGCCCGGAGAGCCTTGACCGGTAGGCTTTCCGTGTGATCTTCAAGCGCATCGGAAACGGCCGGCCGTACCCCGACCACGGCCGGGAAAGCACCCGGCAGTGGGCGGACGTCGCGCCGCGCCCGGTCCGCCTCGATCAGCTCGTGACCACCAAGGGCCAGCTGGACCTGGAAACGCTGCTCGCCGAGGACTCCACGTTCTACGGCGACCTCTTCGCGCACGTCGTGAAGTGGCAGGGCGATCTGTACCTGGAGGACGGGCTGCACCGCGCCGTCCGCGCCGCGCTCCAGCAGCGCCAGGTGCTGCACGCGCGCGTTCTCGAACTGGGCTGAGCCCGGGCCCCGGCCCACATTGGCCCTTTTGGGTTGCACCGGGCGCCGGGCAATGATCATTTAGTAGGAATCACCGCCGCGCGGCACTACGCTGCGCCCATGAGCATGCTCACTCCCCCCGGCATGGGCGGCAAGTACCGCATCACGGGGGACAAATACCCGCGAATGCGCCGCCCGAGCGGCCGTCGGCGGATCGTGCTCGGAGCCGTCGCGTCGCTCGCCGTGGCCGGGCTGCTCGGCTGGGGCAGCCTTCAGCTCATCGACGTGTTCTCCGGCGACGACAAGGCGTCGGCGGCGGGCGGGGCGAAGGACTGCGCGACGAGACCGGCGTCGGCCGACGCGGCCCGCGAGACCAAGCCGAAAGCTTTCCCCCAGCCCCGCCAGATCACCGTCAACGTCTTCAACGCCACCCAGCGCGACGGCCTCGCCAAGGAGACCGCGGCCGAGCTGAAGAAGCGCGGCTTCGACATCGGCGACGTGGACAACGCGACGAAGGCGTTCGACAAGAAGGTCGAGGGGCCGGGGATAGTGCTCGGCGCGAAGTCCGCCGCCGACACCGCGCTGCCGGTGCTCGCCACCCAGCTCAAGGGCGCCGCCCGGCAGACGGACGCCCGCAAGGGCGGTGAGGTCGACCTGATCCTCGGCAGCAAGTTCAAGGACCTGGCGAAGAAGGCGGACGCCGACAAGGCCCTGGCGGCACTCGCCAGGCCCGCGCCGACGTCCGCGAAGGCGGAGCGGTCCGACGGCAAGAACTGCTGAGCGCCCGCAGGGGCTGACTCAGCGGTCCCGTGCCCGTACCCGTTCCCGGGCGGCCGCGCGGCCGCCCCGTACGACGGCTATTCGGCCGTCCCGTACATGCGGTCCCCCGCGTCGCCGAGCCCCGGCACGATGTAGCCGTTCTCGTTGAGGCGCTCGTCCACCGCCGCCGTCACGACCGTCACCGGCGTGCCCGCCAGCTCGCGCTCCATGACCTCGACGCCCTCCGGGGCGGCGAGGAGCACCACGGCGGTCACGTCGTCCGCGCCGCGCTTGATGAGCTCCTGGATCGCCGCGACCAGCGTGCCGCCGGTGGCGAGCATCGGGTCGAGGACGTAGACCTGGCGGCCCGAGAGGTCCTCCGGCATGCGGGTCGCGTACGTGGACGCCTGCAGCGTCTCCTCGTTGCGGATCATGCCCAGGAAGCCGACCTCGGCGGTCGGGAGCAGGCGGACCATGCCGTCGAGCATGCCGAGACCGGCGCGCAGGATCGGCACGACCAGCGGGCGCGGATACGACAGCTTGACGCCGGTCGTCCCGACCACGGGGGTCTCGATGTCGACCTGCTCGGTGCGCACGTCCCGGGTGGCCTCGTACGCGAGCAGGGTGACCAGCTCGTCGGCCAGGCGCCGGAAGGTCGGGGAGTCGGTGCGCTTGTCGCGCAGCGTGGTGAGTTTGTGCGCCACCAGCGGGTGGTCGACGACGTGGATCCGCATTGTTCAACAGTAACCGGGCGAAGCGGCCCCCCGATCCCCCCGCGCTGGCATCAACCCCGGCCACGGGGGGAAGGTGGACGTACGAACTGGGGTGGTGTGGCCTATGCCCGACCGGGAAGCGCGGGAGAGCGACGCCGAGCGCCGCAGGCGGCGCGAGACGGAAGCCGAGCGGCGCAGGCGCCGCGCCCAGTTCCTGCACGAGTTGACCGAGGCCCGCGAGCTGCGGGCCCGGGTGACACCACGCCGCGCACGGGCGGCCCGACTGCGGCAGGCGATGCGTATGCGTACGTTCCGCTGGTAGCCGCGAGGGGGGCCGCGGCACGAAAGCGGCCTGTGATTCGCAACGCGACGCGGACACAGCGGTCCGAAGACCTCTCCTGAAGCCGTTGTTTCTGCCACGATTCCGAGTGGGCGGGGCTTGGAACAGCACTCCCGCCGCCGACGTCCGCCGGGGGGACCCCCAACCGGCGCCTATGAACAGTGGGAGAGTCACGGTGTACTTCGCCGCACTGCTCGCGCGCACCGAAGACGGGTGGGAAGCGAGCGACACGGAGCTCGACGATGTGGAGACCCTGTCGGATCTGACCGACCTGGCCCGTGAGGCCGCCGCCGGCATCACGGGCGCCGACGACGACACAGTCCTCGTCTTCATCGAACAGGAAGACGCCTGGTTCGGCGTCGTCCGTGTGGACGGCGAGGAGGACCCGCGGATCTACGTCTCCGACGCCGCGGCCGCCGCCCGCAGCGCCTACGGCGAGATCCTGCTCACCGACGAGATGCTGGGCCGCGACCCGGACGACGGGGCGGACGACCTGGACGCGCTCGACCTCGACGGCACGGAGGACGGCGAGTCCGAAACGGCCGACGAGGGCGACGGCGACGCCACGGACGCGTCCGGCGAGGCCGTGCCCTCCGGGCCGCTCGGGGACAGGCAGATCCTCAGCGACCTCGGCGTGCCGGAGAAGGACCTGCTCGCCCTGGAGAGCGGCGACGCGCTCAACGAGATCGCCGACATCCTGGGAGCCGCGGAGGTCCTCGAAACCGTCCGTTAGGTTCGCTGTGTGACACAACTCCCAGATCCGGTACGAGAGCGCTGGCGGGCGCCGATGCGGATCGCCCTGGACGAGGCCGAACGGGCCGTCCGGGGCGGTGACGTGCCCGTCGGCGCCGTCGTGCTGTCCGCGGACGGCGAGACGGTGCTCGCCACCGGCCACAACGAACGCGAGGCCGGGGGCGACCCCACCGCGCACGCCGAGATCCTCGCGCTGCGCCGGGCCGCCGCGAAGCTCGGCGGCTGGCGGCTGCCCGGCTGCACGCTCGTCGTCACCCTGGAGCCCTGCGTGATGTGCGCGGGCGCGCTCCAGCAGTCCCGCGTGGAACGCGTCGTCTACGGAGCCCGCGACGCCAAGGCCGGTGCCGCGGGCTCCCTCTGGGACCTGCTGCGCGACCGGCGCCTCAACCACCGGCCCGAAGTGATCGAAGGAGTCCTCGCCGAGGAGGGCGCGCGGCTGCTCACCGACTTCTTCGCCCGCTCCCGGGACCGCGGCGGCCCGCCCGCCGAGGGGTAGCCCAAACGGATTTCGGTCCACGGCCCACCTTGGGCTAGGATCTCTCTCGGTAGCGTGTCCGAGCGGCCGAAGGAGCTCGCCTCGAAAGCGAGTGTGGCGCAAGTCACCGAGGGTTCAAATCCCTCCGCTACCGCCATAGACACCCCGTTGGTCCAGGAAACTGGACCGGCGGGGTGTTTCGCGTGCGGCCCCCACCCTCACCCCCGGCGGCCAGTGAAGCGGAACGCTTCGTACTAAGTGCGCACAAGCGATCGAGTGCCGCCACAAGCAATCAATTCTTCGTTTTATGTGACGGGCCGGGAGAATCAGGCATTCCGTCGCGCGGTCGCGGGTAGGGCACGGCCACAGTCAGCCGACCCGCACCGGACGGACGTACGGCCATGGGCATCATGAACTTCATCCGCAGCCTCGGTGACACGGCCAAGGAAGTCGCCCGCGGTGTCGCGGACGCCATCGGCGGCCTGCCCAAGGCCTGCGTGGACATCTACAGCGCCCGCCAGGAGACCAAGCGGCTCGAGATCCACGACCGCAGGCTGCGGGACTTCGCCCGGGACGAGCGCAAGCACGCCGCCACGGCCGGCGGCGGGGGCGGCTCGCCGTCACCGTCGCCGTCGTCCCAAGTGGACCTGCTGCCACCGCACTCCACCGTGACGGTGCCCCCGAGCCAGTGGTCGGAGGAACAGCGCGAGCACGAGCGCAAGCTCCAGCAGGAGGCGGCCAGGCTCGCCGAGCGGCACGCCCGCCTGACGGACGAACTGGCCCGGGGCCGGATCGAGTTGAAGGCCGGACTGCGCCGCGACCAGTCCGACCGGGAGCACCGCCAGCGCAAGGACGAGCGGACGCACGGCGCGCAGGTGGACTACGAACTGAACCAGGCGCTCGCCGACGCCGCCCACCACCGCGAGCACACCCCCTTCGCGCTGGTCTATCCGCACCAGGTGAGCGCCCAGATCACCGCCGAGACCCGCAACGGCACCCTGCCCGCGCTCATCACCGCCCCCTTCTTCCGCGCCAGCGACCCGCACGCGCTCGTCGACCCCGTCAACGCCGAGTTCGACTCCCATCTGCGCGACGCCCTCAGGGAACTGCCGGGCCCCAAGCTGATGGCGGGCGTGCCGGGCCTGTTCCGGCGCCCCCTCAACCGGCACGAGACCGACCTGTACCTCGTCCGCCAAGTGCTCGCCGCGCACCCCGTGGTGCTCGTCCACGGGGAGATCACCGAGGGCTGGCGCACCCGCGTCGACATCGTCGCCTGGAACCTCTACGGCGAGGCCTCCGCCGCCGCCACGCTGCCCGAAGTCCCGCGGCGGCTCGGCACCTTCGACGCGCTCTCGCCCCTCGTGCCCGCCGCGGTGCGGCTCTCGCTGCCGTTCCCGGCGCTGCCGGCGGAGGCGGGCAAGGACCGGCACGCGGTGGAGGCGCAGATCGCCACGGTGGCCGCGGGCGTCGCCGCCGTGATCGCCGAGTGGTTCCACGTGGCGGCGGGACACGACCCGCGGCTGCACGCCCGGCTCGACGGCTCCCTCGACCCGCTGCCCCGCGCCGCCGCCCTCGGCACCGCCGCGATGCTGGACGTCTCCGTCGACCGGGGCCTCAAGGCGGAGACCGACGCGCTCATACAGCAGGCGGCCACGTACCAGGAGGCCGGACTCGACGAGCCCGCCCTGATCACCGCCCGCCGCGCGCTGCACCTGCCCACGCCCGGCACGCGCGCGGAACGCCAGATCTATCTGGACCGCGTGCGCGGACTGCTGCCCGTCCTGGACTCGCTGAAGCTCGGCACCGAGGCGGCCGGGCTGCGGGCGTCCGCCGAGGGCATCGCGGCCGAGGAGAACCGCCGCAGGCTCCTCGGAGAGGACGACGGCGATGACGACGACGTGGGGGGCCCGAGCGGTGCGCCGGGCCGCGGCAAAGAGGAGGACGGCTGACGATGGCGCGGTTTCGGGTGGCGGCGGCCATCGACTTCGGTACGCACGCCAGCGGGTACGCCTGGAGTGCCGTCACCCGGGACGGCGCGGACCCACGGCGGCGCGACATCGTCGACCGGGAACAGTGGCCCGGGACCACCGAGAAGCGCTATCCGAAGACCCGCTCGGCCCTGCTCCTCGACGCGTCCGACGCCGTGCTCGCCTGGGGGTACCCGGCCGTGCGCGCCGAACGCCCGCCGGGCTCCCGCCTCGTCACCGGCATGAAGATGTCGCTGCGCCCGGCCGACGACCCGTCACGGCCCGCTCCGGGGAACCGCGTCCCCCGCGCGCTCTCCGACGACCTGTCACGCCCCGTGCCGCTGATCGCCGCGTATCTCGCACAGCTGCGGGAGGTCGCCGTCGCCGAGATCACCGACGGGGGCCGGTACCGCGAGTCGGACATACGGTGGTGCCTGACCGTGCCCGCCATCTGGTCCCAGGCCGCGCTCGGCGCCATGCGCGAGGCCGCGGGCACGGCCGGTTTCCCGTCCGGGCACGACGCGCTGCTGCTCGAACCCGAGCCGGACATGGCCGCGCTGTACTGCGCCGTCCAGGAGCTGACGCCGACCGGCCCGGTGCAGACGCTGCGCAACGTGTTCCGCAGGCCGGGGCGGCGGTTCGTGGTGGCGGACTGCGGCGGCGGCACGGTCGACGTGGTGGCGTACGAGGTGCTCGGGGACGGCTCGCTCGCACAGCTCGGCCGCCCCTCCGGCGGCGCGTTCGGCGCCACGTACACGACGAACGGGTTCATCCAGGACGTGCTCGGCAGCCGGTTCCTCGACCAGACGAACCTGGAGCGGCTGACCCGGTATCACTGGGCGGAGTTCCAGGAGCTGTTGAGCGACTGGGAGACGCACCGCAACAAGTTCACGGTCGGCTCCCGCGAGAGCGTGGCGCTCCGCATGGACGGGCTGCACGGGCTGCTCTCCCCGGAGGACCTGCGGCACCTCGGCGCGGTCCAGGGCGGCAAGGGGGGCCGGATCGTCGTCCGGCCCAAGGAGATGACCGACCTCCTGGAGTCGGCGGTCGGCGGGATCCTGCCGCTCGTGGACGAACACTTAGAGAAGGCGGCGATGGCGGCGGGGGCGGCTCAGGGGGCCGGGGGCGGTGGCGCGGCCCGACCGGACGTGTACTTGGTCGGCGGGTTCTCGCAGTCGCCCTACCTGCGGGAGCGCGTGCGGGCCCACGTCGGGGAGCGGGCGCGGGTCTTCACCCCGGACCGGCCCGAGCGGGCGGTCCTGCACGGGGCGCTGCACCGGTGCTACGCGTCGGCGGTCCGCGAGGGCGGCGAACGCGTCGGGACCGCGGGTTCCCCGTCCGGCGCGCGCCGGAGAGGGCCGGACATCTCGGAACGCTGCGCGCTCTACACGTACGGCGCCCGCGTCTCCGAGCCGTACGACGACGAGGACGGCGCGCAGGACCGGACCCTGGAGGCCAACGACGAGGGGCGGCACTTCTGCCCCGACCGCTTCCTGCGGTTCGTCGCCATCGGCGAGCGCGTCGGCGTCGACCACGAGGTGGCCCACCGGAACCTGGTCCCCATCCGGGCCGACCGGCGACTGATGACGATCGAGTTCTACGCCACCCACGACCCCGACCCCCGCTACTACGACTCGGCGCCCGCCAAGCGCATCGGCCACATCACCGTCGACCTCGGCTCCTGCATGCACCTGCCGCGCGAGCAGCGCGAGGTCGACGTCCACCTGGCGTTCGGCCGCGCGGAGATCACCGTCCGCGCGGTCAACCGGCACGACGGCAAGGCGGTCGACTCGACGCTCGACCTCGACCCCGAGTTCTGAATCCGGCTGATGGGGAGGTGATCCGGATGTTCTCCCGAAGGGGCAACCGCGACGAGGACGGCGAGCGCGGGACGGCGCACGTCGGCGGCGGGTACGCCGACGCCGCCCTCCCGGACGTGCTCGCCCGCCTCGACGCGCTCACCGCGGCGGTGGGCGACCTCGGGGACGACGTGGAACGGCACGAGGAGGACATCCGCGACCTCCTCGCCTCGGAGCGCCCCGGCACCACCGACGTGCTCGACGAGCCCCGCCGCCGGGCCCTCGACGTCGCGGACGACCTCCAGCACGTGTGGCTGCGGGCTTGGCATGCGGGCACGGAGGACGACCGGGGGACGCGGGAGAAGGCGTGGGAGGTGGGGGAGCTGATCCGGAGGGTGTTGGGGGTGGGTGGGGTCGTCGGGATGAGCGGGGCTCCGGGGGCTCCCGGGGCCGATGGTGGTGCGTGGGCGGCCGCAGCTGTGGCGTTGCGGGCTGCCACGGCCGAGGCCGGGGTGGAGTTCTCGTGGGATCCCGTGTCTCTGGGGCGGGCTGACGGACAGTCGGGGGCCGGGGCGGAGGTGGATGCGGGGTTGGGTACGCGGGCGGGTGCGGGGTTGGGTACGCGGGCGGGTGCGGTGGTCGACTGCGAGCTGTGGCCCGGCTGTGTGGCCTGGGACCCGGTGCTGTTCGTGGTGCGGCCCGCGGTCGTGCACCGGGGGCAGCGGGTGGCGCCGCCGATGGTGTTCACGGGGGCGGTGGTGCCGGACGGGGCGGGCTCCGGGGGTGGGTGGGGGGCGGCGGGGGTGCGGGGCGGAGGTCTGTCGGGCAGGGGGCTGCCGGACGGGGGTCTGTCCGGGGTGCGGGGCGGGGAGTTGGCCGGGGTGCGGGGGCGGGAGCCGTCGGTGGTGCGGGGGCGGGGGCGGTGGGCCTGGCGGGTGCGGGGGCATCGGGAGCGGCGGGGGTTGGGCGGGGTGGGGTGAGGCGGAGGCTTGCCGTTCGGGTAGTGGGCGGGACCTGATCGTTCGGGTAGTGGGCGGGACCTGATCGTTCGGGTGGTGGGCGGGACCTGGCCGTCCGTGCGGGGGGGAACCTGACCGTCCGTGCGGTGGGTAGAGCGGACCCGTCGGCCCTTCACCCCTCCCCGTGGCCCCTCACCCCTCCCCGTCGTCCTCCGCCCGCTCCGCGAGCACCAGCGCGACGAAACGCGCCAGATGCGCCCCGGCGGCCAGCACCGCGCCCGCCGCCACCGCCGCCCGCACCGGCGCCGAGTCCGTCGTGAGGAGCAGCCCCGCACCGGCCGCGAGCACGGCGGTGCCCGTGCCGAAGGCCACCGCCGACCGGACCATCGGCGACGGGGCCGACGCCGTACGCGGCACCGCACGTACCCAACGCACCGCACGCACCACCCGTGACGCCCGTGCCGCAGGCACCACACGTACCGCCCGCGCCGTCCGCACCGCCCGCACCGCCCGTCCCGTCACCACCCCGTGCCCCGCCGCCGCCCCGGCGAGCACCACCCCCGCCACCACCCGCCCCGTCCCCCCGAAGGACGGCACCGACGCCACCCCCGCGGCGAGCCCCGCCACGGCGGCCGCCAGGTGGCCGTGGGCCGCGCGGCGGCGGGCGGGGTCGAAGAACGCGGCGTGGACCAGCCAGGCCAGTTCCCCGGCGAGGCCCAGGGCGGCCGTGCCGATGAGGGTCCAGCGTGGGCCGGGAACCCGCCCCGGTGGTACGCCGACGACGAGGGTGCCGCTCAGGAGGAGGACGATCCCGGCGTGGTAGAAGCCGCGGGTGCGGTCGGCCCAGCGCAGGCTGAGGGTGGCGTGGCCGCGCTGGACGTTGCGCAGCCAGCGGGTCGGCCGCCCGTCGCGCACCTCGCCGGGCCACCACTGGGCCAGTTCCTCGGGCAGGGTGTCGTAGCGGCGGGCCCAGACGGCGGCCTGGACGGCGCCGATCTGGGCGAGCCCGGAGGCGATGAACAGGGACACCGCGGCGTCCGGCCAGCGGGCGAAGCGGGGTTGGGCCGCGGCGAGGGTCGGCAGGAGCAGCGCGGCCATGGTGAAGCTCGCCCCCGCGAGCAGCGGGGCCGCGAAGCCGCCGAGCCCCTGGATGCTGGCGGCGTACCCGAGCGGGAGCGGCGGCTGCCAGGTGTCGCGCGGGAGCCGCCGCGGCGGCCGCACGGACGGGCGCGACGACCGGCGTACCGCCCGGCGCCGCGCACCCGCACCACGTGGAGCCCGTGCCCCGCGCCGCCCCCGCCCCTCAGCTCCGGGAACGCGGGCACCCCCGCTCGTGCCGCTCGTCGACCCCGCCGCACTCGGCGCACACCCGCCCGCGCCCGCGGGTGCCGCCGAACTGGAGCCGGCGGGTGCCGGTGGCGCCGGTGCGGGCCGGGGGGACGATCTGGTGGGAGCCGGGGCGCAGCCCGAAGGCGCCGCGCAGCAGCCGCATGACCTGCTCGATGGTTTCGGCGGTCGGCTGCGGGTCGGCGGGCAGCGTGAAGTACAGCTCGACGCCGTCGGGCGGGTGCAGGCTCAAGGACTGAAGCGTTCCGCCCATCCGTTCGAAAAGGGTGCGGAGCGTCGGCTCCGCGGCGGGAACGAGGAACCTGGGCAGTTCGTCGGCGGCCACGGACAGCCGTACGTGAATGACCATCTGCATGGGACGCATCACCCCCCGTAATACGGACAAGCATACGGACCGGGGGTATTGATCACGAGTGCTTCGCCATTTCACGGGGCGACGCCGAAGAACACCGAGGCAGCACCGGAGAAGCGCCGAAGAACATCGGAGAACACCGGAGAACGCTGAAGAACGCCGGAGAACACCGAACAGACACGGAAAAACCCCGGCGCCGTCATGGCGCCGGGGCGTTCTTCCGATAGGACGGGGGAAGCGGCATCGGGGGGACAAGCCGCTTCCCCCGATGAGGACCGAACTCTCAAGTCAACGCCGCCACCGGGGGAAGAGGACGGCGCGGACCCCGCAGTGGAGACCGGTCCCGGGCCCTTGGATTCCTGCCAGATCCGCCGGGCTCACCACCATCCTGCGCCGCCCGCAACCGGAAACGGCCAGGCGAAGGGCCCCTGCCCCCGGGTCATTGGTCCTTAAAAACCAGGTGAGTTCGCGCCACGTTAGACTCGCCCGGCACAAGCGGAACACGGCACGGAACACGGCACACGGGGGTTCGGGGATGAACGGGCAAGGGGAGGCCACAGCGTGAAGGACCCGAAAAAGATCATTCTTTTCGTCCTCGTGGTGTTCGTCCTGTACGTGATCATCACCGACCCGGCCAAGGCCGCGGACTACGTCCAGGTAGGGTTCGAGGGCATTTCGAACGCCGCCAAGGCCATCGGCGACTTCATGACCTGGGTCGCCAACGGCGGCAAGGACGACTGAGGGAGCGCCCGTGATCCGCCATCTGGTCCTCTTCAAGCTCAACGACGGCGTCGAGCGCGACGACCCGCGCGTCGTCGCCGGTGTCAAGGCCTTCGAGGAGCTCGGCGGGATCATCCCCGAGCTGCGCTTCTGGGAGTGCGCCTGGAACATCTCCGAGCGCCCCATCGCGTACGACTACGCCATCAACTCGGCGGTCGACGACACCGATGCGCTCACCCGGTACCTGGAGCACCCGGCGCACCAGGCGGGTGTCGGGCTGTGGCGCGAGTTCGCCACGTGGGTGATCGCCGACTACGAGTTCTGAGGCCGCCGCCACCACGAGTTCCGCGGCCGCCACCACGTTTTCCACGGCCCCGCACCGGGAACGGTGCGGGGCCGTTTTGCGTCTTGTGCCCCAACTTGCCCCTCAACACGGAGTTATCAGGTGCTTGCACACAGTGCACATGTCTTGTGATGCTATGACCGCTTTTGACGGATGAGTTGACCGAGGTCGACCGAGCTTGACCGAGCTCGGCCGGACTCACCGGAGAAGGGGTGGCGTTGACCGTGCCGGCCAGTTCTGCGCCCGAAGCACCGCCCGCACAGGCGCCCGAGACCCCGCCCGCCCGGGCCCCCGAAGCCCCGCCCGCGCAGGCCACCGAGCCGCCGCCCGCCAAGGCGCCGAGCAGCAGGGGCGCCGACACCCGAGCCCTCACGCAGGTGCTCTTCGCCCAGCTCAAGGAGCTGGAGCCGGGCACCGTCGAGCACGGCAGGGTGCGCGGCGCGCTCATCGAGGCCAACCTGCCGCTCGTGCGGTACGCCGCGGCCCGCTTCCGCAGCCGCAACGAGCCGATGGAGGACGTCGTCCAGGTCGGCACCATCGGCCTGATCAACGCCATCGACCGCTTCGACCCCGACCGGGGCGTGCAGTTCCCGACCTTCGCCATGCCCACGGTCGTCGGCGAGATCAAGCGGTACTTCCGCGACAACGTGCGCACCGTGCACGTACCGCGGCGGCTGCACGAGCTGTGGGTGCAGGTCACCGGGGCGACGGAGGACCTGACCACGTCCTTCGGGCGCTCGCCCACCACCGCCGAGATCGCCGAGCGGCTGCGCATCACCGAGGAGGAGGTGCTCTCCTGCATCGAGGCCGGGCGTTCGTACCACGCGACGTCCCTGGAGGCCGCGCAGGAGGGCGACGGGCTGCCCGGGCTCCTGGACCGGCTCGGGTACGAGGACCCGGCCCTGGACGGCGTCGAGCACCGCGACCTCGTCCGGCACCTGCTCGTCCAACTGCCCGAGCGGGAACAGCGGATCCTGCTGCTTCGCTACTACAGCAATCTGACGCAGTCCCAGATCAGTGCCGAATTGGGCGTTTCCCAGATGCATGTGTCGAGACTGCTGGCCAGAAGCTTCGCGCGGCTTCGGTCCGCAAATCGGATCGAGGCGTAACCGTATCGGGTGGAACAGCCTTTCGGCCGTTACCGACGGAGCCGGGGCCGAAAAAGTCTCAGACCCCCTCTTTCCTGCACGGACGTCACCCTCACTTGTCGACAAGTCACTACAGCGTGTTGCCGACATGTGACATTCTGCTGGAACCGCGTTTGCCGGGGCCCCGCCGCCGGTATTCAGGTGGAGGCTGCGTTCCTTCGACGGGGCGCCGGCCGCGACCGTCCGCGACCTCAAGGGGGTGGCATGTCCGCAGACCAGGGCAGCTCGAAGGTGCTCACGCTCACGCTCGGCAGCGAGAGCGAATCAGCGCCCGACGCGCTCAACGGTTCCGAAGCCGTGACCACGGCGCCGGGAGCCATCGACACCCGCACCCTGTCCCGCTCCCTCTTCCTGCGGCTCGCCGCACTCGACCAGGACAGCCCCGAGCGTGCCTACGTCAGAGACACCCTGATCGAGCTCAACCTCCCCCTGGTGCGGTACGCCGCGGCGCGCTTCCGCAGCCGGAACGAACCGATGGAGGACATCGTCCAGGTCGGCACCATCGGCCTGATCAAGGCGATCGACCGGTTCGACTGCGAACGCGGCGTGGAGTTCCCGACGTTCGCGATGCCGACCGTCGTCGGCGAGATCAAGCGCTTCTTCCGGGACACCAGCTGGTCCGTGCGCGTCCCGCGCCGGCTCCAGGAGCTGCGTCTGGCCCTCACGAAGGCCAGCGACGAGCTCGCCCAGCGCCTCGACCGCTCCCCCACGGTGCCCGAACTGGCCGCCGTGCTCGGCGTGTCCGAGGAGGACGTGGTCGACGGCCTCGCCGTCGGCAACGCGTACACCGCCTCGTCCCTCGACTCGCCCGCCCCCGAGGACGACGGCGGCGAGGGCTCCCTCGCGGACCGCCTCGGCTACGAGGACACCGCCCTGGAGGGCGTCGAGTACCGCGAGTCCCTCAAGCCCCTCCTCGCCAAACTCCCGCCGCGCGAACGCCGCATCATCATGCTGCGCTTCTTCGCGAACATGACGCAGTCCCAGATCGGCGAGGAGGTCGGCATCTCACAGATGCACGTCTCCCGCCTGCTGACGCGCACGCTGGCACAGCTGCGGGAAGGACTCATCGCGGACTGATCGTCACGGACCGAGGGGTTCGGCCCCGCATCCGTTGCCGACGGCATGGATCCTGTTGACAGGGTTCCTAATTGACGGAGCGTCAGCCACACTGGCGCGATGCTTCGTGGTGCGTGGAGTGGCGGACGTGGCCGCCGGGGCGCGATAGCGGGTGCCTCGGCGGTCGTGCTGGGTCTGGGCGGGCTGCTCGCCGCGTGTGGCGGTGACGGGCGGGACGGCTATGTGGCCACCGGTGCGGCCGGGGGCGGGCCGGAGAAGGGGTCCGGGAAGGCCGTGGGCCCCAGCGGGGACGTGGAGTTCGTGCCGCTGGACGGGGAGGCTTCGGGCGGGAAGTCGCCCGGCGGACGCGCGAGTTCGGGTCCTGAGGGCCCTCAGGGGCCCCAGGGCGTTACGGGCGGGCCATCGACCGGACGGGCCGGGGACGGCAGGGAGGACGGCGGCGGAGACGGCGGCGCCGGAGAGGACGGCGCCGGGGACAGGAACGGTGACGGGGGCCAAGGCAGCGGCACCCGCCCCGACTCCCCGCGCGGCGGCACCACCGACCCCAGCACTCCCCCGAAGCCCAGGCCGAACCCGAAGCCCGATCCGGACCCGAACCCGGACCCCAAGCCGAATCCGGACCCCAGGCCGAACCCGAACCCGGACCCCAAGCCGGAACCCCCCACCCCCGCCGCCCTCAAAGTCGGTGAGCCCCGGCGCGCCGCCGGGGACAAGCGGTGGTGCGAGGACGTGACGGTCGCCTTCCGCAACACCGGGGGCTCCGCCGTGCGTTCGGGCAGCGTGACGCTCGGTACGCACATCATCGGCGCCCTCGGCGTGGACTGGGGGACCATCGAGTCCACGCGGAAGCTCCCGGCGCCCATCAAGGCCGGGAGGACCGTGAAGAAGACTTGGCCTGTTTGTGTCGACTGGTGGCGCGTTCCGCTCGGCATGCACATCGAGACGCGCGACGTCGACGTGGAGTGGAAGTAGCTCCCGAGGAGGCCGGGAGGTGCGGCCGCGGGGGGGGCCCCCCGCGCGGGGCCCCCCCCCCCCCACCTGCGTAGAGCCCAGGGGCTAGACGTCGCGACGTACGGACAGCAGATCCTCCAGCTGCTCCTCCCGCGCCTGCGCGGCCACGAAGAGAAGCTCGTCGCCCGCTTCGAGCGAGTCGTCCGGCGTCGGCGCGAGCACGCGCGTACCGCGGATGATGGTGACGAGCGAGGTGTCCTCGGGCCACTGGACGTCGCCGACGCGGGTGCCCGCGAGGGCGGACTCCGGCGGCAGCGTCAGCTCGACGAGGTTCGCGTCGCCGTGGCTGAAGCGCAGCAACCGGACGAGATCGCCGACGCTCACCGCCTCCTCGACGAGCGCGGACATCAGACGTGGCGTGGACACCGCGACGTCGACGCCCCAGGACTCGTTGAAGAGCCACTCGTTCTTGGGGTTGTTGACGCGCGCGACGACCCGCGGGACGCCGTACTCGGTCTTGGCGAGCAGCGAGACGACGAGGTTGACCTTGTCGTCGCCGGTCGCGGCGATCACGACGTTGCAGCGCTGCAGCGCCGCCTCGTCCAGCGAGGTGATCTCGCAGGCGTCGGCGAGCAGCCACTCGGCCTGCGGGACGCGCTCGACGGAGATGGCCGTCGGCGCCTTGTCGACGAGGAGGACCTCGTGCCCGTTCTCCAGGAGCTCACCGGCGATGGAACGGCCCACCGCGCCCGCTCCGGCAATGGCGACCCTCATCAGTGACCGCCTTCCTCGGGGCCTTCGGCGAACGCCGCCTCGACCTTCTCCACCTCGTCGGTGCGCATCATCACGTGCACCAGATCGCCTTCCTGCAGCACCGTCTGCGAGGTCGGCAGGACCGCCTCGCCGAGCCGGGTGAGGAAGGCGACGCGCACGCCGGTCTCCTCCTGCAGCTGGCTGATCTTGTGCCCGATCCAGGCGGCCGACGCGTGCACCTCGGCGAGCTGTACGCCGCCGGTGGGGTCGCGCCACAGCGGCTCCGCGCCGGACGGAAGGAGCCGGCGCAGCATCTGGTCGGCGGTCCAGCGGACCGTGGCGACCGTGGGGATGCCCAGGCGCTGGTAGACCTCGGCGCGGCGCGGGTCGTAGATACGGGCCGCGACGTTCTCGATGCCGAACATCTCGCGGGCCACGCGGGCGGCGATGATGTTGGAGTTGTCACCGCTGGAGACGGCGGCGAAGGCACCGGCGTCCTCGATGCCGGCCTCGCGCAGGGTGTCCTGGTCGAAGCCGACGCCGGTCACACGGCGGCCGCCGAAGCCGGAGCCCAGACGGCGGAATGCGGTGGGGTCCTGGTCGACGACGGCGACCGTGTGCCCCTGCTGTTCCAGGGTCTGCGCGAGAGCGGAACCGACTCTCCCGCAGCCCATGATGACGATGTGCACGTCGTTACCCCGCGCTCCTCATGGCCCTCGTGACCTGCGTAAATGCCCTACTCATGACTCTCGCCCTCGAATGTTCCCCGGGAATGCTCGAGTCCACGTTAACGGCTTCCGCACCCGGGTCGGATCCCGCGGGACGGTCCGAGGCCGGGCGCGGGCTCACTCGACGGCGCGCAGCATGCTCTCCATGGACTGGACCCGGACGTTCAGCTCGGTGAGCTGGGTCCGTATGGCTTCCTGCTGGGCCGCGACCGAGTCCAGCGCCTTGCGGTAGCCCTCCATCGCCTGCGCGTACTCGATGTCGCGCTCGCGGCTGCGCTGCGTCTGGAACTTGGCCACCGTCACAATTGCGCCGGCAAGGATCAGGAAGAAAGCGATCGGGATGATCGCGTCGCTCATTGGGGCGTCCCCTTTGGTGAGTGCTTTCCGGCTTCGCCCGTCCCGTCCGGTGGAGCGTCCGCCCCGTCGAGGCGGGCAGCCGCGAGAATCGTATCGACGTTCAACTGCACGTCAAAGGGCGCGAGTTCGAAGTACTTGAGGGCCTTGCCGTCGTCCGACAGCTCCAGCCTGCCGATCACGAGACCGGCCTTCTCCAGGCGTTCCAGATGCATGTACAGCAGGGGGCGGGAGACGCCGAGGCGGCGGGCGAGTTCGCTCACGTACAGCGGACCCGTGGCCAGCTCCGTGATGATCCGGATGCGCTGGGCGTGGCCCACGGCCGCCAGAAAGGCCAGCAGCTCCTCGCTGTTCATGGCCTGCATGGCCCGCCTTCGCGCCGTCCCGATACCCGTCGGCCAAGGCTTACGCATGGCTTGAACCACTGTCAAACCCTCCGTCGATCGGACTCATCCATTCCTGCGTGCCTGCTCACGGATCCTCCGTGCCTGTTCACGGGCCCAGCCTCGTTCGATCCTGACAGTTGACGTCTCAGTCCTTCACCTGTCAGTCTCAACTTACACATGGAGGACGGGAGAGTCGCTATGGCAGCGAGGGGGCCGGACATGAGGCGCGGAGCGAGGCAGTCGATGACGGTGCGGGTGGCGCGGTGGAGCGCGCTGCATCCGTGGCGGGCGATCGTCGGCTGGTTCGTGTTCGTGGTGCTGTGCCTGGGAGCGGGCATCACGGCGGGGATGAACCAGGCGACGTCGGCGGACTTCCGCGTCGGCGAGGCCGGGCGCGCGGAGGCCATGGCGGCGCGGGGCGACCTCCAGATCAAACCGCTGGAGCAGATCCTCATCAGCGCCGAGCCGGGGCAGCGCCTGGACGCGCGCGCCGCCGACGCGGCCGTCCGGGACGTCACCCGGCGCATGCGGGCCCTGCCCGAGGTCGACGAGGTCGCCGCGCCGGTCCGCTCCAAGGACGGCAGGGTCGTCCGGGTGCCCGTCACCCTGAAGGGACCCGAGCAGGAGGGCAAGAAGAACGTCATCCCGCTCCGGGCCGCGACCGAGAAGGTGAAGAAGGCCCACCCGGACGTCGTGGTGGAGGAGACCGGCGCCGCGTCCGTGAGCAAGGGCGTCAACGACCAGCGCGGCAAGGACCTGGCGTTCTCCGAGATGATCACGCTGCCGGTCACGCTGATCACGCTGGCCCTGGTGTTCGGCTCGGTCCTGATGGTCGGCGTACCGCTGCTGCTCGCCATCACCTCGATCATGGCGACCATGGGCCTGGCGATGCTCGCCTCGCACCTGCTGCCCGACACCGGCGTCGGGATGAACATGATCCTTCTCATCGGCATGGCCGTCGGCGTCGACTACACGCTCTTCTACCTCAAGCGCGAACGCGAGGAGCGGGCCCGCGCGGGCGGCAGGCTCTCCTCGGAGGCCCTGGTCGAGGCCGCCGCCGCGACCGCGGGCCGCGCCATCGTGATCTCCGGGCTCGCCGTGATCGTCTCCACCGCCGCGCTCTACCTGGCCGGGGACGTCATCTTCGACTCACTGGCCACCGGCACCATCCTGGTCGTCGCCGTCGCCGTGGTCAGCTCCGTGACCGTGCTGCCCGCCATGCTCGTCAAGCTCGGCCGACGCGCCGAGCGCCGCGCGGAGAAGCGCCGCGCGGCGGGCAAGACCGTGCGCTCCGACGCCGAGAAGAAGCCGGGCCGGGTCTGGAACGCCCTGCTCACCCCCGCCCGCAAGCGCCCCGCGCTCACCCTGTGCCTGTCCGTCCTTGTCCTGCTCGGCCTCGCGGCCCCCGCCGTGACCATGAAGCTCAAGGACCCGGCCCGGGACAGCTTCTCCCGCGAGATCCCCGCCATGCAGGGCTACGACCGGATGCTCGCCGCCTTCCCCGACCTGCGCATCCGCTACCAGGTCGTGGTCACGTCCGAGCCCGGACAGGCCGGGCAGGTCACCGACGCCCTGCGCGCACTCGACCGCAAGGCCGCCGCCGACCCGCTCCTCGCCCGCCACGACCGCCCCGCCATCAAGACCTCCTCCGACCGCCGCGTCAGCACCCTGGACCTGGGCGCCCCGCACGCCACGTACTCCGACAAGGCCGTCCGGGCCCTCGACCACATCCGCGACGACTACCTGCCCGCGACCGTCGGCAAGCTCGACGGCGTCGAGACCGCCGTCAGCGGTGACGTGCCGCGCGGCGTGGACTACGTGGACCACCAGAACCAGAAGCTGCCGCTGGTCCTCGGACTGCTGCTCCTGATGACGTTCGCGATGACGGTGTACGCGTTCCGGTCCGTCGTCCTCGGACTGCTCGGCGTCGGGCTGAACCTGCTGTCCGCCGCGTCCGCGCTCGGGCTCCTCGTGCTCGTCTTCCAGGGGGAGTGGGCCGAGGACCTGCTGTCCTTCGTTTCCCTGCACGGAATCTCCTCGCGCGTGCCGCTCTTCCTCTTCGTGATCCTCTTCGGGCTCTCGATGGACTACCAGGTGTTCGTGGTCAGCCGGATCCGTGAGGCCGCCCTGAACGGCGTGCCCACCCGGCAGGCCGTGATCGACGGGATCGCGGCGTCCGCCAAGGTCGTCACCAGCGCCGCCATCGTCATGGTCACCGTCTTCGCCAGCTTCGTGATGCTGCACATCCTGGAGATGAAGCAGATGGGCTTCGTCCTCGCGGTGGCCGTCCTGCTCGACGCGTTCGTGATCCGCGTCATGATCCTGCCGGCGGCGCTGCTGCTGCTCGGCCGGGCGACGTGGTGGCCGTCGAAGGCGGTGCGGCGGGCCGAGGAGCGACTGACCCGCGGGTACGCGGCCCCGGCCGACGAGGGCGCGGAGCCGCCGATGGCGGGAGCGGGAACGGCCCCCGGGCGGTGAGCGCAGGCGCCGCGCGCGGCCGCGGACGCTGAGCGGGTGGACCGGACGGTGTGAGCACACCGACCGGTCCACCCACTCACCTTTTGAACATCTCTTTAAGCTTCTGGCCAGAAGCTCTTGACAGGTCCGGGGTACTGGGTGGGCGGCGCGCTGACGGAGCGCTTACGATCCTCTGCGTGTCCAAACTGACCGACGTGCCCAAACGGATCCTCATCGGGCGCGCACTGCGCAGCG
This sequence comes from Streptomyces sp. NPDC127108, assembly GCF_042677545.1. Taxonomy (NCBI): domain Bacteria; kingdom Bacillati; phylum Actinomycetota; class Actinomycetes; order Kitasatosporales; family Streptomycetaceae; genus Streptomyces; species Streptomyces sp. NPDC127108. Next base: position 121,067 of record NZ_JBHXTE010000015.1, read on the forward strand.
ACCGGCTCGGAGAAACGCTCCTGCCGAAGCGCATCGCCCTCCCCGTGTTCGCGTCCGACCCGCTGTCCTCCGTCGCGTACGCGCCCGGCGAGGTGCTGCTCGTCCTGTCCGTCGCGGGTGTGTCGGCCTACCACTTCAGCCCCTGGATCGCGGTCGCGGTCGTCGTGCTGATGTTCACGGTCGTCGCCTCCTACCGCCAGAACGTGCACGCGTACCCGAGCGGCGGCGGTGACTACGAGGTCGCCAACACCAACCTCGGACCCAAGGCCGGACTGACCGTCGCGAGCGCGCTGCTCGTCGACTACGTCCTGACCGTGGCCGTGTCGATCTCCTCGGGCATCGAGAACCTGGGCTCGGCGGTCCCGTTCGTCGTCGAGCACAAGGTGCTCTGCGCGGTCGGCGTCATCGTGCTCCTGACCCTGATGAACCTGCGCGGCGTGAAGGAGTCCGGCAAGCTCTTCGCGATCCCGACGTACGTCTTCGTGGCGGGCGTCTTCATCATGATCGCGTGGGGCGCCTACCGGGGCCTGGTCCTCGACGACACCATGAAGGCCCCGACCGCCGACTTCGAGATCAAGGCCGAGCACGAGGGCCTCGCCGGCTTCGCCATGGTCTTCCTGCTCCTGCGGGCCTTCTCCTCCGGCTGTGCCGCGCTCACCGGCGTCGAGGCGATCAGCAACGGCGTCCCCGCGTTCCGCAAGCCCAAGTCCAAGAACGCCGCGTCGACGCTCGCCCTGATGGGCGCGCTCGCCGTGACCATGTTCTGCGGCATCATCGGCCTCGCCATGGCGACCGACGTGAAGATGGCCGAGAAGCCCGCCAAGGACCTCCTGGAGAACGGTGTCCCGCTCGGCGGCGACTACGTCCAGAACCCGGTGATCTCCCAGGTCGCCGAGGCGGTCTTCGGCGACGGCAGCTTCCTCTTCATCGTCCTGGCCGCGGCCACCGCGCTGGTCCTCTTCCTCGCCGCGAACACCGCCTACAACGGCTTCCCGCTGCTCGGCTCGATCCTCGCGCAGGACCGCTACCTGCCGCGCCAGCTGCACACCCGCGGCGACCGCCTCGCCTTCTCCAACGGCATCGTGCTGCTCGCGGGCGCCGCGGCCATGCTCGTCTGGATCTACGGCGCGGACTCGACCCGTCTGATCCAGCTCTACATCGTCGGCGTCTTCGTCTCCTTCACGCTCAGCCAGATCGGCATGGTCCGGCACTGGAACCGCCACCTGGCCACGGAGCGCGACCCGGGCAAGCGCCGCCACATGATCCGCTCCCGGGGGATCAACGCCTTCGGCGCCTTCTTCACCGGCCTGGTCCTGATCGTCGTACTCGTCACGAAGTTCACGCACGGCGCGTGGGTGGCGCTGCTCGGCATGGTCATCTTCTACGCGACCATGACCGCGATCCGCCGCCACTACGACCGGGTCGCCCACGAGATCGCGGCCGCCGAGGGCCCCTCGGACGACAGCGTCCGCCCCTCCCGCGTGCACTCCATCGTCCTCGTCTCCAAGATCCACAAGCCGACGCTGCGGGCCCTCGCGTTCGCCAAGCTGATGCGCACGGACACCCTGGAGGCGCTGAGCGTCAACGTCGACCCGGCCGAGACCAAGGCCCTGCGCGAGGAGTGGGAGCGGCGCAGCATCAGCGTGCCCCTGAAGGTCCTCGACTCGCCCTACCGCGAGGTCACGCGCCCGGTCATCGAGTACGTGAAGTCGCTGCGCCGGGAGAGCCCGCGCGACGCGGTCAGCGTGATCATCCCCGAGTACGTGGTGGGCCACTGGTACGAGCACCTGCTCCACAACCAGAGCGCGCTGCGCCTCAAGGGCCGCCTCCTGTTCACCCCCGGAGTGATGGTCACCTCCGTCCCCTACCAGCTGGAGTCCTCCGAGGCCGCGAAGCGCCGGGCGCGCAGGCGCCAGGAGTGGAACGCGCCGGGGTCGGTGCGGCGGGGGCCGGTGGAGAAGCGGGCGAAGGAGACGAGCAAGAAGGGGTGAGGGCGCGGCCCTCCCTGGCGAGCGGCCCGCGAAGGGCAACGTAGACTGGTGGGCTGTCGTCCGGCCGTCCGTTTTCTCGATGTTCTCGACGCCGCCGACCACCGTCCTTACCTCTTGCGTTCCTTACCTCTTACGTTGTGGAGTCACCCCGCCATGCAGGCTGAACCGAAGAACTCTCTGGTGGGCGAGGAGTACGAGGTCGAGGTCGGACCGGTCGCGCACGGCGGGCACTGCGTCGCCCGTACGGCCGAGGGCCAGGTGCTCTTCGTACGGCACGCGCTGCCCGGCGAGAAGGTCGTCGCGCGCGTGACGGAGGGCGAGGAGGGCGCGCGCTTCCTGCGGGCCGACGCCGTGACGATCCTGGACGCCTCCAAGGACCGCGTCGAGGCGCCCTGCCCGTTCGCGGGCCCCGGCCGCTGCGGCGGCTGCGACTGGCAGCACGCGAAGCCGGGCGCGCAGCGCCGCCTCAAGGGCGAGGTCATCGCCGAACAGCTGAAGCGTCTTGCCGGGCTCACGCCCGAGGAGGCGGGCTGGGACGGCACCGTCATGCCCGCCGAGGGCGACAAGCTCCCCGCCGGCGAGGTCCCGGCCTGGCGCACCCGGGTCCAGTACGCGGTGGACCCCTCCTCCGGCCGGGCGGGCCTGCGCCGCCACCGCTCGCACGAGGTGGAGCCGGTCGACCACTGCATGATCGCGGCCGAGGGCGTCACCGAACTGGGCATCGAGTCGCGCGACTGGCCCGGGATGGCCTCGGTCGAGGCGATCGCCGCGACCGGTTCGCAGGACCGCCAGGTGATCCTGACCCCGCGCCCCGGCGCCCGCCTGCCCCTGGTCGAGCTCGACAAGCCGGTCTCGGTCCTGCGCGTCGAGGAGAAGGACGGCGGCGTGCACCGCGTCCACGGCCGCCCCTTCGTCCGCGAACGCGCCGACGGCCGCACGTACCGCGTGGGCAACGGCGGCTTCTGGCAGGTCCACCCGAAGGCGGCGGACACCCTGGTGACCGCGGTCATGCAGGGCCTCCTGCCGCGCAAGGGCGAGACGGCCCTCGACCTCTACTGCGGCGTGGGCCTCTTCGCGGGCGCCATCGCCGACCGCGTCGGCGACGAGGGCGCGGTCCTCGGCATCGAGTCCGGCAAACGCTCCGTCGAGGACGCCCGCCACAACCTCGCCTCCTTCGACCGCGTCCGCATCGAACAGGGCAAGGTCGAGTCGGTCCTCCCGCGCACCGGCATCACCGAGGTCGACGTCATCGTCCTCGACCCGCCTCGCGCGGGGGCGGGCAAGGCTACGGTGCGGCACCTGGCGGGGCTGGGGGCGCGGCGGATCGCGTACGTGGCTTGCGATCCGGCTGCGCTGGCTCGGGACTTGGGGTACTTCCGGGAGGGGGGGTACAAGGTGCGGATGCTTCGGGCGTTTGATCTTTTCCCTATGACGCATCATGTGGAGTGTGTGGCGATCCTTGAACCGGCGGCGAAGGGCTCCTGAACTGCGGTTTTGCTCGTGCGCATTATGCGCGGTGTGGGCGTTACAGGCGATATCCTGACGCTCGTTCCGGTGGGGCGTCAGGCGAGCCATCGGGCAGGTCAGGCCCTGCCGAAAGGGCGAGCGTCGAAGGGGAAGTCCGGGGGCAAGCGAAACTGACGGCCGTGGCTGTCATCCCGCTGCATCGGTCGCCACCTCGCACTGAGGCTGTGAAAGTGCGTCGGTGCCGCCTTCAGGGATGCCGATGACCTCGACAGTCACCCCTCGTGCCGCCAGCGCCTTCGCGGTCTGCGCGATGGTGATCTGGGAGAAGCCGAAGATGGAGTCCGGGGTCAGGCTCGTGCGGTTCTTGAGGAGCATCGCAAGGACGATTCGCTTGGGCGTGTAGTCATCGGGAAGCAGGCGTGCGCCTCGACTCAGCCGGGCCACCTTAGCGGTGAACTCGCTGCGGACCTGGGCGGATTCCTGGAGCAGTTCCACCGCAACCCTGGCCTGGCTGAACAGATGGCTCAGCGGACTGGAACCGCCTGCCCGCTTGACGAGGATCAGGGTGTCGTCGGGCGCGAGCAGGTCGCAGATCTCGACCTGGTCCCTGGGGCGGAGAGGGTTGGCGACGTTCTTGGTGTCGAGGCAGAGCCAGCGGGGCTGACCGTCAGCCACCTCGCTGTTGTACTCGTCAGCCACTCTGTTGTTGTAGGTGTTCTCCGACTCGCCGTCCTCCCAAGTGGGGAGGGAGACGGAAGGCAAAGGAGAGAACAGCGCTCGCACCGTGGCCCGGCACTCTTCGACATAGGCGGCTCCGGCCTCGTACCACTCGCCGTCCATCAGGAAGAACCGTCTGGAGCCGAGGGACACACCGGTCTCCAGCCAGGTCAGCGCGCTGGTGACGGCGAGCGTGTCGGTGATCCCCTTCCGGCGGCCCCTGGCCAGGGTCACCGTCCCTTCGCGCAGTGCCTTCAGACGCCGGCCGGGCGGTGCGAGCCGAGCCCGGGTGATCACGTACCCGAGGTCGAAGTCATCCGAGCGCAGGGCTCCGTTGTCACTGTTGATCTGGGTCGTGTACGCGGTGGCCTCGGCGTGCGCCGTGTGATGTTCGGACGGGACACAGGCGGAGATGCTTCCGTCGTCGGGACGCCCGAGACGGTCGTCCAGGGTTTCGCCGAGGGTGTCGAGGGTCTCCGGGTCGCTGACCGGGACAATGTGGTCAATGAACTCCAGCTCTTGATGCGGGATGTCCTCGCGGCAGATCCTGGCGATGGTCCGCAGGTCGGAGAGCAGGGCCTCGGGTTCGATTCCGAGGGCGATCCGCAGCCCGCACCCACCTTGGGCGCTCACGGCTTTGCCGAGGCTGTACCGCGACCGGGTGAGCGGCAGGTTATCGAGGTATCCGCCCAGGCTGCGCACGATGCGCGAGTGGTCGCGAATGCCCAGCAACGGGACCGAGGCACCGCCCGGAACCAGGGAGATGTCCGTGCGAGCTTGCCCGAGAGATCTCGACACGGCTCCGCGGATCAAGTTCGGGTCCATCTGCCGGATGGCGAACGAGAGGCCGAAACGCTTGTCCTTGAGGTGTTCGGGGATCAACCGGTACCCCTGGTCACAGCCGATGGCATACACCATGCCATCGACTGCGAGCAGCAGTACGGCGGCGGTGCGGCGGACGCTCTCGTTGACCGCGATGCCCGTGGTGCGTGACATGGGCTCGCACCACGGGGCCTCAGCGTGTTCGATCCCACAGGTGATGTACACAGCCGGGACCCCGAGTGCCTCCGGCAAAAGTGGATCTACACCGAGGCTGTCCAGAAGTTCGACGTCAAGGGCGTCCAGCATGGCTTCGCTGTTGGGGGCGACGCCAGGCAGCCGATAGACGGTGCGTACTTCGGTGTGCGAGGGCATGGCGCGGCTCCGTAGGCCAGAAGGGAATTGAGTACACGCAACAGAAAAGCATCTGAATGTGTACATTGTCAACGGACTACATTCTGGAATGTGAGTGCCGTTCCGTGTACGCTGGAGGTATGACGGACAACGCCGCTCCATCGGTCGGCCCTCTGATCACCGGCGCCGAGATCGCCCGGCTGGCCGGAGTCACCCGGGCCGCTGTCTCCAACTGGCGCCGGCGCTACGACGACTTCCCCGCGCCGGCCGGAGGTGCCGCGAACAGTCCGCTCTACGCGCTCGCCGAGGTCCAGGAGTGGCTGTACCGACAGCGCAAGGGTCAGGAGGTGTCACCCGAGGTCGAGTTGTGGCAGGCCATGCGGGCTGCATACGGGGAACAGATGGTCTCGGGCCTGGCGCAGGTCGCCGCGGCCCTGGCCGGGCAGACAGGACCGGGGTTGGGGGACAACGTCGCCACCCGTGTACAGGCGCTCGTCCGAACCGGATCGTCCGTCGACCTTGTGAACGGACTTACCGAACGATTTATGGACTCCGCTCGGCGGGCCGGGTCCGACCAGGTGACCCCTGAGCGCGTGGTGCGTGCCGTCCGCCACTTCGCCCCCGAACTGCCGTCCAGCGCCACGGTCTTCGACCCTGCCTGCGGAATCGGGGTGCTCCTCCTATCTGTAGCCTCCGATGCCGGGACGCGTTGCTGCGGCCAGGAGATGGATGACGACAGTGCTCGCTTCGCACAGCTCCGCGCCGATCTCCTGGGCCGCTCCGGCGTACGCGTCGTGACAGGCGATTCACTGCGTGCGGACGTATGGCCGGACCTCAAGGCGGATCTGGTCGTCTGCGACCCTCCGGCCGGTGTGACCGAGTGGGGGCGGGAGGAGTTGCTGCTCGACTCCCGCTGGGACCTCGGCACCCCGTCCAAGGCCGAGGGGGAGCTCGCCTGGCTCCAGCACGCTTACGCCCACACCGCGCCCGGCGGCCACGTCCTCATGGTCATGCCGGCCTCGGTCGCCTACCGCAAGGCCGGCCGCCGCATTCGGTCGGAACTCGTCCGCCGGGGCATCGTGCGACAAGTGGTCGCCCTGCCGCCGGGGACGGCGACCTCGCATGCCCTGCCTGTGCACCTGTGGTGTCTCCAGCGTCCCGGGAACACGGAAGGGGTGGACACGCGCCACACCGTGAGCATGGTCGACCTGACAGAGAATCCACCCGACGGGGATCTGGAACCACGTCCCGACCAGGTGGCCGACGTGCCGCTGATCGAACTCCTCGACGACACCGTCGACCTGACGCCTGGGAGACATCTCCGTTCCCGGCACCGCGACTACCCTGCTGAATACGCCTCCCTGCGCAAGGAGTTGGAGGATCAGATCCGTCGACTCGCTGCCCTTCTGCCCGAACTCGCGACGGGCGGCGGGCCGGGCTCCCTGGACGGCGCCACCACCAGCGTCGCGGATCTGGCCCGCGCCGGGCTCGTGGCGTACGAGGGTCCGGAGCCCGTCTCGGCCAGCGAGCAGCTCGACACGGACTATCTGCAGGGGTTCCTGCGCAGCTCGGCCAACGCCCGCAGGTCCACGAGCGCGAGCGGGACCTACCGCTTCGACAGCAGGGGCTCACGCATCCCCCGTATGGGCATCGACGAGCAGCGTCGGTACGGCTCCGCCTTCCGCGCCCTGTCCGCGTTCGAGGCGGGGATGTGCAAGGTTGACGAGCTGAGCCGACAGCTCGCCGAGGTCGCCCGTGACGGTCTGGCCACGGGCGCCCTGACACCGGAGGAATGAGCCGGTTCGCCGGTCAGCCCACGGGCGGGAGGAAGGGACTCGCGGTCCCGCTCCACGTCACCTTCAGGGTTTCGCGAGCGCGTGTGCAGGCGACGAAGAGCAGGCAGCGCTCACGGAGCAGGTCGGCGTCGTGTTGGAGTGGGTCTTCCTCACGCGCGGTGATCTCACGGGCGAACGGGACCGTGCCTTCGGCGACACCGAGCACCGACACCGCCCGGAACTCCAGCCCCTTCATCGCGTGCATCGTCGCCAGCCGCACGCCCTCGGACTCTTGAGTGACCTGCCCTTTGACTCGTAGCACCGGAATCCCCGCGGCCTTCAACTTCTCCTCGGCCGCGTCCAGGGCGAGGTTGAAACGCGCGCACACACCGATCTCGTGCGGCGCGAAACCCTCGGCGACCAGGTTTCGGACCCGCTCCACCAGCGCCTCCGTCTCCTCTTGCCGGGTGGCGTACCCCCGCACCCGAGGGCGGCCGCCGTGAAGCAGCGAGCGGTACCCGGCCAACGAGTCCGTCCCCTCACCCTCGAGCGCATCGACCGTGACAGGCGCGAGGAGGCGGGCCGACCAGGCCAGGATCTCTTCCGTGGAGCGATAGTTGACGCGCAACCGGAAGCTGCGGCCGACTGAGGCGATGCCCAACGAGCCCAGTGACACCCGGGAGTCGTAGATCCGCTGATGCGGGTCACCGGTGATGAACAGGTCGTCGGAGCCGGGGGAGACGGCGGCACGCAGCACCCGCCACTGCGCGGGGTGCAGGTCCTGTGCCTCGTCCACGACGATGTGGGCGTACGGAGCCGGCCCGGCGCCGTCGGCGAGGAGTTCCGCCGCACGGGCGCAGATGCCCAGGTGCGTGGTCTCGCCGCGGTCGCGCAGGAACTGCTCGAACCGCTCCACGCACCTCCACACCTCCCGGCGGCGCGCGGCACCGAGACCGGTGCCGCGGCCGCGGCGGCTCGCGCCGAGGTAGGCGTCGACATCGCGGAGGTTCTGGCCGAGGACGACGTGCCGGTACTCCTGGGCCAGGAACCGGGCGGTGAACGGCAGATCCAGCTGCTTCACCACCTTCTCCCACAACTGCCGCTGCTCCCGGTCCCCGATCGGCTTGGGCGCGGTCGCCGAGTGGGTGCGCACGACGCCGTTGGCACAGGCGTCGACCGTCGTCACATCAACCCGTGCCAGCAGCTTCTCGTCCTCGTCGAGGAGCAGACCGAGCATCTCGCGCAGTCCGGTGGCGAGCGCGTTCGTGTACGTGGTGAGCAGGACGCGACCGTTCTCGGAGCGGCCGAGCAGATGCTTGACCCGGTGCAGCGCGGCCACCGTCTTGCCCGTGCCGGGGCCCCCGGTGACCTGGACGGGACCGCCGTACGACGTGCGGTAGGCGACGCGCCGCTGGGAGGGGTGCAGGAAGACCCGCCAGGCCGCGAACGGCTTCGCCAGCATCTCCTCCAACTCCCGTGGCCCGGTGACCAGTCGGATGCGGGCGGACGTGTTGGTGATCACCGTGGCCAGGTCCTCGACCGGTTCGGCGGGCGCGTCGGCGGGGCGACGCACGGCTACGACGTCCCGGTAGACCTCCTCCGGGCTGAAGCCCTCGGCGAGGTACTGGAGCACCTCCAGCTGGTCCTCCGGCAACAGCGTGGCGAAAGCCTCCAGTTGGGCCTTGTCCACCAACGATCGTGCGGCGCGCAGGACTTGGTCGTCGATGCCGAGCTCGCGCAGCGTGCCGTCGGAGACGTCCGCGAACAGCAACCGGGGAGCCGTGCGCGCGGCCGTCTCGTACAGCGGTGTCAGCTCGTCCAGGGCGACGGCGTTGCGCACCTCCAGGGCGCGCGTCGCGGAGTTCGCGCTGTACAGGCGCTTCGTCGCCCAGGTGTAGGCGTCGTCGTGCGGCAGGACATTGACCAGGAGGAACATGTCACTGCCGTCGTCGGGGGCGAGGACGACACCACGCCAGAAGTCGGTGATGCGGATCGTGCGCATCCGCGGGTCACGGGCGTTCTGGACGGACTCCAGGTGCAGCCCCTTGTCCGCGTTGAGTTCGGCCGAGCTCATGGCCTGGAACTTCGCCATGGCCTTGCGCACTCCGGCCCGGACCGGCTTCTCCAAGGCGTCGTAGCCGTCCCAGAAACTCTGGGCGAAGGCGAGCCGAGGCATCAGGTACCTTCCCTTCTGCCGGACGCCAGACGTCCGGCGATCTCCCGGAAAGCCGTGAGGAGTTGTTCTGATTCGCGGGAGAGATCGAGGCTGTGTTGATAGATCCGCATCGCCCGCCTGTCCGCCCCCGCAGCTGTCCCCCGCACTTCGTGGACACGCTCGGGCTGCCGTCCGGCCGCGTACACCAGGTGGGCCTCGCCCAGACCGAGCACCGTGGCGTACGCGAGCGCCTGGTACAGGTCGGCGTTGAGAAGCCCGTCGGCCTGCTCGACCTTGTACTTGGCGTCGACGACGGCGAGAGGAGTACGGCCGTCGCCACTACGGACGACCAGGTCGGGGCGCATCCCTACGCGGCCCGCCATGTCGAGGTGATGAGGATCCTGGAGGCGTGCGGTCAGACCGTGCTCCCGCAGCGCCTCGCGCAGGCCGACCGTGACGAAGTCCTCGAACAACTTGTTCATATCCAGCAGGAAGCCGTCCACAGCGAGCGGGTCGGCTCCGGCCGTCCGGTGCTCCGGCGAGGTGCCCCGTAGGACGGCTTCCGCGAGCCGAAGCGCGGGCTGGTAGCGGGAGTTGAGACGCGACGGCTGCCAACGTGGCAGTTCCTGCCCCCGTACCAACGGCAGCGCGTCGGCGAGTCGTACCCGCTGATGAGCGAGGCGCCGCCGGACGGGGCCGGGAACGTCCGGCAGCCGCAGCAGCCGCTCGGTGGCGGCGCGCAGGATGCGGTTCTCGGCGGTGTCGGCGGTGTACGCGTCGTGGGCGATCTCCACGGGCGGCGTACGGCCGAAGCGCCGCCGGATCTGCTCGGCCTCACGCAGCCTTCCGCGCACGACCAGCGCGGTCTCCTCGACCTCCCGGTAGCCCTGGAGGACACCCTGTCGCAGGGCCCCGTCGATCTGCCGCTCCACGGCATGGGCGAGGGCGGGCACGACATCGTTGTAGGAACCGGTGTCCACGGTGCCCTCGCCGCTGTCGCGCCAGGCGCGGGCCGGGTCGAGGCTGAACCCGAGGAGGAAGAACAACCGGCTCACCGGGGTCTTGGGCATGATCCGTACGACCTGACCGCCGGCCGTGCGGACGGCGCCGACGCGGCTGCCTGCCCGCAGCAGCCAGTGCCCGCCACGGCCGGGATCGGGGGTCGCGCTCTGCAGGATCCCGGAGGCGGCCAGAGCCCGCCCGGCCTGGGTGTCCAGCGCGACGGAGACGGCGGGCCCGTACTCGCGCAGCGACACCTCAGGCATGGGCAGTGTCACGGGCGCTGCTCGCGCAGGGCGTCGAGGCCGTAGCGAGCGGCGACGTCGAGGCCCTCGCCGTAGTGGTGCTCCTCCAGCAGCGGCAGGATCTTTGTGCGCCACGTCCGATCGAGGCCGCCGTCGCGGTACACGCCCGGCTTCATCAGGTACGACGGTCCGATGGCGAAGTCGGCGTCGTCGACACGGGCGTTGAGGGCGTCGAGCAGGCGGGCGGGTTCCAGGTCCTTGCCCTCGCGCTTCAGCCAGCGGGCGAGCAGCCCGGCGGTCGGTTCGGTGCGCGGGGACAGCTCCACGAACGCGAAGCGGCGCCGCATCGCCGCGTCCACGAGGGCGATCGACCGGTCGGCGGTGTTCATCGTGCCGATCACGAAGAGGTTGGGCGGCAGCCCGAAGTCGTCCCCGGAGTAGGTGAGTCGGACCGACCTCGTCCGGTACTCCAGGAGGAAGTACAGCTCACCGAAGACCTTCGCCAGATTGGCGCGGTTGATCTCGTCGATGATCAGGAAGTGTGGGATGTGCCGGTTGCCGTCGCGGGAGGCGAGATCGGCGAGCTCCCGGAGCGGGCCGGCCGTCAGCCGGAAGGCCACCTCCCGCGTATCGGGATCCTCCACGGGCCGGAAGCCCTCGAAAAAGTCCTCGTAGGCGTACGAGGGATGGAATTGCACGATCTTGACCTGCTCCGGACCGCCGCCGAGGTACTCGGCCAGCTTCATCGCCAGGTACGTCTTGCCGGTGCCCGGGGGGCCGTAGAGCACCAACTGTCTTTCATCGATGAGCAGTTCCCGCATCTCGGCCAGCCAGTCGCGGTCATGGACGAGGAGTTCGGCAGCGAGTTCCTCGGTGATGTCCGGCAGGGTCAGCTCCCGGGGCGCCGACCGTTCCCCGGTGGTGTCGGCCGCCTCTGGGGCCACGTGGTCCCCCGGTCCGGTGAGCACGTCCAGGGCGTCCAGGACACCGGTCAGGTCGACGACATCATGCTGAACGGACAACTTCTGCTGCAGCTCCTCCGGCAGCTCCTCGTACGCGTGGCTCTTCGTGAACCAGGAGACGGTCCTGCGCAGATTGGACAGACCGCCCTGCGACGAGGTCTGCACGGAGTCGCCAGTGAGCTGCCCGATGTGAAGTCGACCATCGCCTATGGTGGCCACGGTGTCGCCGATCCGCATCTGGGTCAGGAAGGCGTGCAGTTCGTCGACGAGACCCCGCTTCTGGTTGTACGAGGCCGATCCCTCGTACCCGTCCTCCACGAAGCGGCGCAGCATGCTCTTGGTCGGATCGCTCTCCTCAAGGGGCGGCAGATGCGCGGCCGGGAGCGAGACGAACCCCTCCTGGAGCCACAATTGCCGCACCAGGTTGTGCCCGGAGACATTGGAGCCGCGCACCAGCCATGCCTTGCGCGGGGCACGCCAACCGGTGGAGAGATAGTCGGCGAGCGGATGGCCTTCCGTGGTGCGCCAGGACTCCGGGCCGGAAGCGTCGTAGCCGTACACGAGCGCGGCGGCGGCCGAGGAGGAGTTGCACTCGATGTCCCGGGCCGCCCTCCACCGTTGCTGGTCCTTCGGCAGGCTGGGGTCGGCCGTCGCGTCGACGAGGCCGCCGCTCGCGCGCAGATCCGCGCGGTTGCGGCGGGTGTGGTCGCCGAGCCCGGGCCAGGCCTCGGCGGCCACCAGGGAACCTTCCCGCAGCAGGAACTTGTGCGTGCCGTTGCCGCCGAACTCGGCCAGCAGCTGCCCGCGCGCCTCACCGCCCTGGGGGAGCTTGATGCGGAACTCAGGAGTGCCGGGAAGGAGCTCGGGCTGCGACATGGCTCCACTCTACCTGTTGACACTGTCAATGGACTCTGGGTTGGTGAACTACGGTTCCGAGAGCCGTCACCGCTCCGTCGGCAGCACGCTCCCCACAGACGGCGGGGTGGTCACGTCCGCGAACTGGCCGTGGCCTTCCTTGGCGAGGCCCACGAGCCGTACGAGTTGGGCATCCTGCGCCGCCTGATCGCCGCGTTCCACCGCGCTGCGCAGCTCGTCGCGGGCGGCCACGATCTCCTTCCGCAGGGTCGCCGGATAGGCGTCCTGTTCGGCCAGTCGGATGGTCATGAGGGAGGTCCGGACCGCCGGGTCGATACCGGCCCAGAGGTCCTCCACGCGTTCGGTGTTCGCCCGCATGGCGTCTGGGTCCATGGCCTTGCGTGCGTCCATGACCGCCTCGGCGCCTTCCCGTAGTTCTTCCAGGAGCGGCGGCGGCAGCAGCCCGCGCCCGCTCCGGGAGGTGATGCTCGCCTGCGCGTGGGCACTTCGAACCCGCGTGCACAGGTCCAGGGTGGTGCGGGCGGATTCCAGGAGCCCGTCCAGGGAACGGCCCACGGTCTCTCCCTTGGCGAGCGCCGCCAAGTCGGCCTGGGCCTCGGTGAGAGCGTCGAGTTCGGCGGCGGTCAGATCGTGCTTGAAGCCGACCAGGAAGCGGGCGTACCGGTCGTGGAGTTCGGCTGCCTTCCGGCCCGTACCTGTGGAGACCAAGCTGCGGCGGAGCTCCGCGCCTCGCCAGTCGCCGGAGCCGAGGCGGTACTGCAAGGCGACGGTCCGGTCGGCATCGAGCTTCGCCTGAACGGTGAGCGGCACCTCTCCGCGGAGCCCCTCGGTGCGTTCGTCGACGAAGCTCCCGCAGAACTCGTTGCGCTGCGCCGAGCGCAGGTGTGGTCCTTCCCAGAGCTGGAAGCGCACGGATGCGCCGTTGTCGCTGCGTACCGCGAGGTCGTCGACCCGGTGCCATTCGGTCGGGTAGTGGGTGCCGCCGGGGAAGAGGACCTTGAGGGTGCCGTCGTCCAGCTCAAGACCGATGTGCTGGGCCGTGACCTGCTGGGGGAGTGCGGTGCCGAAGTCGCCGCCGCAGAACGAGCAGTTGCTGAGACCGGGGACGTTGACCATTGCGCAGCCGGGGCACTTCAGTCCCCCCATGTCCAGTGGCGCGTCGCAGTCGAGGCACGCGGTCGCGGAGGCGGGGTTGTCGTCGCGGCCGCACTCCGGGCACTCCGTGCGGATCTTCGCCGGGGTGGCAGCCCGTAGTCCGGACAGAACCGTGGCGCACACGGGGCAGACGGCGGTGAGTTCGGGTGCAGGCACGTGGCAGCCCGGGCAGTCCACGGTGGCGGCACCGAGGAGCGGGGTGTCACAGGACGGGCAGGCGTCCTCGGTGACGGGGATGCCCTCGATGGTGCAGCTCTCGGCAGGGCAGTCGAGGGTGTCGAGGAGACCTGCCTCCACGGCGGCACCGTGCGCGACGGCCATCATGGGGTCCACCGCGTCCGAGACCGTGTCCTCGCCGAAGAGCCCCTGAAGATCACGCCGGACGGCAGGGATGCGGGTGGAGCCGCCGACCAGGAGGACCTGCTGGATGTCCTCGGGCAGAGAGCCGCTCTCCGTCAGCACCGACGAGACCGTGTCACACATCCGGCCGAGGTGCTCGGTGAGGAGCTTCTCGAAGTCGGTACGCCGTACCGTCCCCGACCAGGATCCGCCCTGGTGACCGAGCGGTGCGAGCGTCACGTCGAATGCGTCCCGCGCGGACAGTTCGACCTTCGCGCGCTCGGCGGCGGCCCGGATGCGGGAGGCGTCGCCTTCGCCGCCGTGGTCACGTCCGTCGAGCCGCTCGCGCAAGTGGCGGTCCAGCAGCGCGTCGAAGTCCGCACCGCCGAGGAGGTTGTCCCCACCCAGCTGATCCACCGAGAAGTAGCCGGGGCCGATCGTCAGCAGGGACACGTCGAAGGTGCCGCCGCCAAGGTCGAAGACGAGCAGGGTGGCGTAGTCCGGGGTCCCGTTCTCGCCCGGCCTGATACCGAAGGCGTGCGCGGCGGCGGTCGGTTCCTTCACGATGCGCGCCACATGGAACCCGGCCAGCCGTCCGGCTTCGCGCACCGCATGGGTCTGCGGCTCGGCGAAGTACGCCGGCACTGTGATCACCGCACGCCGGAACGGCACTCCCGCTGTGTCCTCGGCATCCTTCTTCAGCCGTCGCAGCAGGACGGCGGAGACCTGCACGGGGGAGAGGTAGTGCTCGCCGAGCCGGATCTCCACCGAGCCGTCGGCTCCGGCCCGCACCGGCGGCGCGTCGTCCGGACGCGTGGCGAGTGCCTGCTGTACGAGGTCGTCGTCCCAGCGCCGCCCGATCAGCCGCTTGACCTCGGTGATGACGGAACGCGGATCCCCCGCACGCCAGTTGAGAGCCTCCTGCCCCACCAGCAAGGCGCCTCGGGAGTCGATTCCGAGGGCGGACGGGGTGGCCGGATCGCCGTGCCGGTTGGGCAGGACGGCGGGGACGCCGTCGTGCAGCCAGGCCGTGACGGAGTTGGTGGTGCCGAGGTCGATACCGAGAGTCCGGTGCATGGCAGGGTGCTTCCTGATCGTCATGGAGCGTCGGAGGCGAACGGGGCGGTGCGGTGTTCGGTTCAGGTACGGCGGGAGCGGCGTCCGCGCCAGGCCGAGGGCTTGTGTTGCAGGCGGCGCCGTTGGGAGCGGGTGGTGCGCTGTGGCTGCGCCCGCTTGCCACCTGAAGCGGCAATCGTGACCGAGGGCTCGGGCTCGGGTTCGGGCTCCGGTGCCGGTCCAGGCACGGAGATGACCACCCGCGGGGCCCGCAGGACGGCGCCGCCCAGGCGGAAGCCGGTGAGCTTTTCCCTGAGCACCGTGCCTTCCGGCCAGGTCGGATGCGGTTCCGTACCGACGACGCGCATCTCCGCCGGATCGACGACCCGGCCCATCACGTCCACCGGGACGACGTCGTGCTGGGCCAACTCGCTGCGGAGCATCCGTTGCGCCGCATCGACCTGCTCGCTCAGCGCGATCGCGGCCGAGACCGCCTCGCGTGGGGACCGCGCCTCCTGCAGGGAACCGGCCCGTCGGCGTGTGTCCGCGAGGACGTCGTCCAGCGGCAGCAGCGCGGTCAGCAGGTCACGCAATCGGGCCTCGGACTCATCGCGCTTGCGGGACAACCCCTCCACCCGGCGCCGCAGCTTGTCGACTTCGGACGGCGGGCTGGTGGCCACGGCCGGGGCGGGATCGGTCACGGACACTCCTCGGAGGCTTGCGGGGGCAAGGGCGGGGTGAGCATTTCGGCGACGAGTGCGGCGACGGGACTGCGAGAGGCTTGGTCGGCGCGCTCGATGAGCCCGTGCCTGACCGGATCCTGTCGGGCCTTCGCCAGCGCTTGTGCCGCCTGCCTGCGCAGGGGCTGGGGGCGGGTGCCCGGCGCGATGCTGGGCACGAGTTCGTGAAGCGTGGGGCCGAACCACGGAATCGGGGGGAGTTCGCTGTCACCACCGTTCGGGGCGGCGGACGTGTCGGTGGATGCGCCGGTGGTCAAAAGAGAGCCTCCTGTCCGGTGTCGCCATGACCGTGCCTGCCGGAGCGAGGCCCGGGGCTCGGGCCGAAGAGCAGGCCCTGGTCGGGCAGCCCGGCGCCGATCCGCTCCGCGCACACGCGGTCGTGCTGCGCCCCGTCAGGATCACCGGCCTGCTCGCGCTCCTGGGCGCGGTTCAAGTAGGCGGATTCCACGGTCTGATCGAAACGGGCACTCACACCGGTCCGCATCAGATCCCGGAGGAACAGCTCGATGACGTCCGACGGGGACGCGGTGGCTTCCAGGTGCTCCGCGAGCAGGCGAACGGCGGTGTCCAGCTGCTCCCTGACCTGGCTGGTCCGGCCAGGGCCCGCGATGCCCACGGCCATGCTCAGCAGTTCGACACGGCGCTCCATGGTGGTGCGGAGGCCGTCGGTGTCGGGGGCAGCGGTGGCGGTCATCGCCAGTTCCGCGTAGTGGTCGCCGAGCCATTTCCGGGCCGGTTCGCACTCGGGGTCACGTTCGAGCAGACCCTGCACGTCGTCGACACAGAGCTTGTCCCCCCGATCGAGTTCCGCCCTCAGGTGGCCGTCGAGGCCCGACCGGGCGTCCGGGTCCCCGGGCGTCACGTCCAGGGCGCGCGCGAAACGCCTACGGCTCTGCGCCGGGTCGCTCGTGAAGACCCGCCGGCCCTGACGCACCAGCTCGGCGGTCAACTCAGCGGCCACGGATGTGTCCTGTGGCAGGAGGGCATGGGCCAGGTCGAGGCCCTGGATCCGTGTGACGGGTGAGTTACCGCGACCGGTGTTGGTCCGCCCGACGTTCGCTGCGGCGCGCAGTACGGCCTGCTGTTCCTTGGCCGCGAGGCTGCGTCCGAGCTGCGCTGCCGTACTGAAGTCGGAGAGCGCCGAGGTCCACTCACCGGCCCGCACCCGGTCCTGGGCCCGCCCCGCCAGAGCCTGGCCCAGCGCGTCGGCGCAAGCACGGTGGTCGGGGGCGTCCACGGTCCAGGCGGTCGTGTCCGGATGGCGCGCGGTGTAGGTGTCGAGGAGGTCGATATGGCGGCCATGCCGTACGAGATGACCGGCGGCGAGCCCGAGGGGGATGAGACCGTCGGGCTCTGCGGCGGAGGGGACGACGACGGGGTCGAGGCCGTCGCGCTCGGCCTCCCAGGCTGTCCGCCAAGCGGAGAGGGCGTCGCGGCCGGCTCGGACGTCCAGGGCGTGCAGCAGGTCGGTGACGCGTCCGTGCAGATGTTGGCGGGCTTCCTCCCAGAGCTTCTCGGGTACGGGGGTGTCGCGCCGTTCGCTGAGGAGCCCGTGGAAGTCGCCCGGATCCTCCTCGTCCAGGAGGTGTGCCCACAGGACGATCGCGAGCGCGGCGGTAGCGGCTTCGGTGTGCCGTCCCTCTTCGCTCAGCCTGCGCAGGGCACTCACTGCAAGAGAGTGGACGATGCCTGTGTCCGCTCGGCCCAGGTCGTCTCGGTCAGGGCACCATCGGGCCGCCTCCGGCCAGCTGCCCGCACGAGCGGCCAGGGCGGCGCGGAGTATGGCGTAACGCATCGAGGTGTCGTCGGCGTCAGAGGTGCCGAACTCGTGCTGAAACCGCTGGAGGAGCGGTCGTACGGGGCGGAACTCCGCACGCAGAAAAGCGTGTTCGGCATCGAGCAGGAGGCCGTGTGCCGTGACGGTCCGGTCGGGTTCGCCGGTGTCTTTCACCTGCACGGTCTGTCGTCCCCCATGATCCCCGTCCTACAAGGGACCACCGTAGGGAGGCGTGTTGGCAACGTCAACGCGCGATCGGGAGGGATGGCTGATTTGCGTTGGGTGCCTCTCAGGCCGGACTGGTCAGTTCGGCTCGCACGGTCTTGCCGCTGGGTGGGGGAGCGTTTCCCAGTGGTCGGCGATCGCGGCGACGAAGGCGAGGCCGCGTCCGTTGGTGTGGAGTGCCGTGTCGGAGGAGGCGACGGTCGCGGGACGCGGCTGCGGCCATCTGTCGCCGCGTGCATCGGTTACGTCGATGCGGAGCCGGCCGGCCGAGGTGTCGAACGCGAGGGTCAGCCGGAAGCTACGACCGGACAGGCGCCCGTGGAGTACGGCGTTCGCGGCGAGCTCCGCGACGACGATCTCGGCACGCTCTGTGAGATCCGGCGGGGCGCCCCAGGACCGCAGTTGGCTCACGCTGGGCAGCCGGGCGAGGCGGGCACCACGCGGGGTGGGGGAGAGCAGCTGCGTGAAGGTGAGGGAGGAGGTGGTGAGTTGGGGCGCCGGATGCCGGACGAGGCGTTCATGGAGCGGGCGAAGGGGGCGACCGGCGGCACGGGTGGGCTGTGGCGGGCTGCGCGTCATTTGAGCCAGGGGGAGGTGGGGCTGGCGGCCTGGTTCCGGCGGTGGGCTCGGCTGGAGCGGGAGGCGGTGAGTCTGTGTACGTATGAGTGTCGGCTGGTGCCGGGGTTGTTGCAGTCGGAGGCGTATGCGCGGGCGGTGTTCGACAACAGCATTCCGCTGCTGACCGATGAGCAGACGGAGGCGCAGCTCACTGCGCGTATGGAACGGCAGCGGATGTTGACGGAGCGTTCGACGATGCCGTTCAGCTTCATCGTGGAGGAGTCGGTGCTGCGGCGCAGGCTGGGTGGAGTGCGCGTGCATGCGAGCCTGCTGAATCATGCGCTGGAGCTCACCGCGCCGCGCAACGTGACGTTCCAAGTGGTGCCGCTGGAGTCGGAGTTCCATGGGTGCTTGGACGGGCCGGTGCAGTTGTTGGAAACCCCGGCGGGGCAGCGACTCGGTTACTCCGAAGGTCAGCAGAATGGGCGGTTGATCTCCGATCCAAAAGAGGTGAGTCTGCTCTGCCGACGCTATGACACACTGCGCTCGCAGGCCCTGAACCCGATGGAATCACGGGACCTGCTGGAGCGACTGCGAGACGAGCTGTGAGCAGCGATACGACGGGACTCGCCTGGTTCAAGTCCAGCTACAGCGGCAGCCAGGGTGACAGTTGCGTGGAGATAGCGATCGCCGAACAGGCCGTCCACGTAAGGGACTCCAAGGACGTGAGCCGCCCGGCCTTCGCGGTGGGGCGTGAGGCGTGGTCGCGGTTCGCGGGGTTCGTGGCGGACGTCTGAGCGGAGGGGTAAGCGCGATGGCGTTCAGTGAATTCTGCGGAGTGTCATCGCGTGCATGCTGGCCATGTTCTATCCGGCGTCTGCTTGAGGATCGTCATCCTCGTCGGCCGCCAGTGCGGCTGGTAGAGGCAACCCGTACTTGTCGCACAGAAAACGCGTCTGGCAGTACCGCTGGGCGTCTGCAGCCACTCTGCCGAGGATCGCGGCATTCATTCCGGCACCGATGAGCACACCCACGACTGGCACGACCTTGGCGACGTTCTGCACGGGCACCCTGGAGCCGGCCGGACCCAGCTGCTGCATCAGCTTTTCAAGGGCGGCCAGGAGACGGTGGTCCTGCCGGAGCTTCGCCGACCACTTCACGCGTCCTTTGACCGCGCTCGCCGCCCGTGCGGTCTCACTCAGCGGCTTGGCTTTTGCCGCCTGCGCCATGAAGGACCGTCGTACCAGGCGTTCGATGAAGTCCTGTTCCTTAGGGTCCTTGGCGTCGTAGCCGTAGGCGTATGCGATGCGTGACGCGATCGACGTGCTCAGGACCTGGACGACGAGGATGTCTGCGGTCATCGCGGCGGGGATGCCGGCGACGGGGATCATGGCGAGCAGGCCCATGGCGCCGCCTTCGAAGGCCCCGGCGGTCCTCCACTTGAGCGTGTTGCGGGTCAGCAGCCGGTCGCAGACCTTGAGGTCTTGCTGCCGTATTTCGGTGAAACTGTCGATGTTGAGGCCCTGCTTGTGGGCGAGCTTCTCGACGTTCGTCGGGTCGTTGAGTTCCATGGCCCAGTCATTGACCAGTTCCACCAACGCTGCAGCGCCTGCGAGCGCCGGTCGCATGGCCTTGTCGGCGACTGCGTCGCCTGCGCGACGTATTGGCTCCGAGATCGCCTCTGGTACCGCGTCGGTCACCCGTCTCGCGGCGTTCCCCGCGACCTCTCCGGTGCGGTTGAGTGCGGTGTTCGCCCAATTCGGCAGGCCGCGGCGGTTGTTGCGGCGCTGCCAGTGTTCGTTGAGCGTGTCCCATACCTGGCTCTCGTATGCGCTCATCGGGGTTGTGGCGTCGAGGAGTTGGTCGGCGTGCGTGCTCATCGTGGTTCTCCGTTTCGGCTGTGATCGGTGGGGCCACGATGGGCTGGCCTTCGGCGCGTGGCTGAGGCCGCAGTGTGGAGGCTGCGGTGTTGTACGGGGCCACGCGGCGGTCAGCTCCTGGAGCGGGCCCGGGTGCGTCGGGCCCGCTCCAGGTCGATGTGCTGGCCGGGGTGACGTGCTGTCAGGCGGGGTGCCTGGGGCCCTGGCCGGGGGGCGGCGTGAGGGTCGAGCGGTAGGTGCCGGACTCGCCCTCGGTGAGGGGGTTCTCCAGGGTGAGGCCGGCGGCGGCCATGCGGTCGTACTCGGCGAGGATCAGGTTCTTGGTGCGGTACTCGCCGTGCGCCTTGATGTCGTTGTCGCGGGTGACGTTGAAGGTGTCCAGGATGTACGCCGTGTCGTCGCGGGTGATGCCGTAGAGGTGGAAGAAGAGGGCGTCCAGTTCGGCGCGGATGATGGCTCGGCGGTCTTCGTCCCAGCGGAAGGGGGTGCCGGAGTCGCCGAGGTCGTTGGCGAACGGGCGCATGTCGGTTGCGGTGTAGGTGAGTTCGAGCACGCGAGGAGAGATGAAGTCGGTGTGTGGTGTGAGCTGGTCGGGGGTGTGCACCGGCATCTGCTGGATGTACCCGTAGGTGAGGTGCGTGCCGCCGATCTTCTGGCGGACGGTGTAGTCGCAGGCCATGGATGACCAGGCAGCGGCAAGTAGCAGAGCATGGCTCGACAGGGCGGGGAGGGCCAGAGGATACGGATGGCCGAAACCGTGGGCCGGAGCGGCTGCCGCGATCAGCGTTCGTTCGTTGCTCTTGTTAGTGATGTCACGCCATCCCATCACCCAGCCCCGGTGCCACCCCTTGGCCGCTAGACGATTGTGGACGCCCGGTTCCATAATCGGTTTTCCATCACTGTCGACTTCCTCAGTCAGAAATTCTTGCTCAGGCACCCAGTAGCGGGGCACCGGTACAGCAGAAGCATCCTGATGCTGTTCCATCGTGAACCGAGGAAGCGTGCCCTTGTTGAGTTGCTTCTCCGTGGCATTCTCGTACGTAGAGAAGCGGTGGTCGTAGTGGTGGAGCATCTTTGCCTCGTATAGCGGGAGCATGCGTTCTTCGCCGCGAACGAACACGTTTCCGTCTAGGGTCCAGCCGCTCTTGAGTAGGTCGTCGAGCGTCTCGTCGTTCTGTGCGGCCGGGCGGAACAAGTGGGAGTCGTGCGACATTTCGAACATGCGCATGAATGAAATACCCCAAGGGTTCCCTCCTGCCCTATCAGCTTCCTTGATCAGGACAGGGATTCGACGGTAGATGCCCAGCGTGATATCCGCGTCTCGCTTGTAGTTGAACACGGGACAGGTTCCGGTGTTCGGGTTCATGGTCAGAATGTCCTCGGCTGTGAGCAGGTATCTTCGATCAGTGATCTGCTCGGGTTGCCGTACTTTGAAGGCCATCTGGATCGGCTCATGAAGATTGCCTGAACCGCGCAGCATGAACAGGCAGAAGCGCAGCTGGTTATGAACCTCGGGGAAGACTTTGTCCTCGTTCTCGAAGTCGTAGAGAGCCGCGACCTGACCCTTCGTGACAAGATCCTTGAAGAAATACTGAGTGCGCGAGTCTGTCGCAATGCCGGTGGGGATAATAACGCCGGTGCGTCCGCGATTAGAGGTGAGGATGCGATCACTCTCGGCGAAGAGTGCGTAGAGGTTGAGATTTCCTTGTCCGGTCAGGGGATACCGCGCTGAGGTACGCCAGAAGTGGCTCTCGCCGTACACCTTGCGCTTGGCGTCCTCGTATTCCCTGTACAGCCGGGCGGTGTCCGGGTCGTCCTTGAGCTCGCGGATCTTCTTCTTGCGCGCGGCCGTGTTGTTGGTTGCCGAAATCTCCGGAGCGCGTACAGCGAAGAATTCCGTCTCCGGAAAGTTCACACTATCCCACGGCGGATTCCCCACCACCGCGTCGAACCCCCCGGCCCACCCCGTTCCCGGCTGAACCCCAATTCCCGACTCCGGAACGGAGAAGACCTCCGGAAACTCCAAGTGCCAGTGAAAGAAGCTGTACTCATCCCGCAGTCGCAGAATGAACTTGTGCGTGTCATCCGGCACTGCAGACTGATCCCGCCCCCGCAACGCCCGAAACACCTGGTCGGTAGGCGCCTCCGGCGCACCCTCCCGCTTGGGCCACACAAACGCGGCGCACCATGCGTCGGCAGCATGCAGGTCCTGCACATACGCGGTCGATTCGGTGTAGGCCTGATAGGCAGACTCCTGAGCCCGCACCTGTTCCAAGAGGTTGGCAGGCGCAGCCGTAATGCTGGCTAGCTCGGCGGCGTAACGCTCGTTCCCCGGCAACGCATCCGCATCAAACAGCAGCTCGTCCTGCCCGCCCCGCTGAGCCTTGTTCCGCTTGACGAGCCCGGCCGCATACTTCCGATCGTCCCCCTCGATCGGCTTGAACGCGTCATCCGGAACACCGTCCGCCAACAACTTCGGCGTCGCTCCGATCAAGCCGTTCCCCTGCTTCACATGGGCATCCAGGAACCCGAGCGGCTTGCCCGGTTCCATCGCCTCGATCCACAAGGACACCTTGGCCAACTCCACGGCCATCGGGTTGAGATCGACGCCGTAGATGCACCGCGCGACGACCTCATGCAACGCATGCCGCATCGCATCGACCGTCGGCTCAGGGTTCCGCACCCGCACCGACGCCACCCGCTTGGCGATACGCCGAGCCGAAGCGACAAGGAAGTGTCCCGACCCACAAGCAGGGTCACACACCGTCAGCGACAGCAGCTCCTCGACGATGTCATCCGCCGGGTCGGGCCGCCCACCCTCAGTGGCCCGCTGCTCACCCCGCTTGACCGCATCGTCTATCACCGGGTCCAGCGTCGTATCCAGCAGACACTCGATCAGCGACGACGGCGTGTAGTAACTCCCTGTCGTCTTACGGCTGTTCCCCGCCACCTCGATCAACTCAAACGAGCGATCCGTCGCCGAGTGCTTCGGCTCCAGCTCCAGCAGGGACTCGTACACCGAGCCCAACTCCTCGGCATCCAGATGCCGATAGTCGACCGCCCGCCACCGCCGCGCACCCGGGTCACGGACCTGAGCGAGGTGCCGTACAGCCGCAAGCAGCGACTCATTGGAAAGCCTCAGCCCCTCCAGCGGTGCATCGGCCTCCTTCTGGGAGAACAACCCGCCAAGACCAGGCAGCCCCAGCTCACGGCGGCCACCCTCCGTCCCCAGCGCGTCAAGAACGATCCGCAGCGCCTCGTACTGATCACCATGAGCCGTCCCCTGACGCCGCCGCGCCCGCTCCCGCAGCCGTGCCGACGAGAAGTACCGCTCGTACGCCTCCCGCTGCCGCTCGCCGGCGTCCGGGTCGAGCAGCGCCCCACGGTCTTCCGCGACGAACACGAACAACAGCCGATAGACCAGCCGCAGCAACGCATCCCGAAGCGCTTTCGGATCTACGTCCTCCCGCAGCCGGACATTCTCCGGGTGCCGAAGGAACCCGGTACCCAGCACCGTCAGTGCGTTCTGAACCCCCAGTCGCAGCTGATCCAGAGCCCGCGCGCCCGAAGTGACCGCCTCCGTACGCCACTTCTCCAGCCAGCACCCCGAAGCGGCCGCCCCCTCCGGCACCTCGAACCGGGACGCGTGCAGCAGGCTGTACAGCAGCACGAACTCGCTGAACAGCTCACCGTCAAACAAGGCCTCAAGGTCGAACTCGACATACGCGGCCGTAGAGAAAGACGACGAGTCGCGCAGCAGACGCAGACGGCGGCCATTGGTGAGGACCGCCCACAGGTGGGCCTCCGTACGGTTCAGGCAGTCCTGGAGCATCGACTGCGCCGGGACCTGCCCCGCCGCCGGGCGCTTGTCCAACTCCTGGTTCCACGGGATCAGGTGGACCAGGGCTGGACCATGCCGGTGCGACACCGGGAACCGTTTCTCCGGGTCCGAGTCGGCCGGGATACCCGCCGCGCCGACCTCCGTCAGCGCACCGAAGTCCAGCTTCCGGAAGAGCTGCGCGAGCCAGTCGGTACCGGACCGGCCCGTCGGGTCGGGGGCGGGGGCCCCGGTGTTCGGGTTCGAGGGCAGGGCCTTGCGCAGGTCACGCCAGAGCGGCTTCAGATACTCCCAGGCGCGCTCGGCCTCGTCGCGTACCGGGACCGAGGCGGGCAGGCCGTAGTCGGCGGACTTGGTGCCCGGCAGGTTCCGCGCCTCGGCGATGCGCAGCAGCATGTCGGCGGGGAGCAACCCGCCGACCGTGGTGACGGCCGTGAAGGCCAGGGCGGTGCGGGTGGCGGTGACGGGCATCAGGCTTCGGCTCCGGACACAGTAGAAGCGGGCTGCTGCGGCAGGTAGACGTACACACCGAGGACGTCGGCGGGCTCCTGCGGGACGACCTTCAGGCCGCGGACGATCTCCTCGTTGGCCTTGCGCACGCGGCGGTGCGAGGCGTCGAGTTCGGCTGCCAGGCTCGTGCCGTACTCCGTGAGATGCCCGGCCAGATCCGGCAGACCGTCCAGCGCACGGCCGATCTGGTTGCGGGCGAGCTGCTCATGGGTGTTGGCACTGGCCCGCGCGGCCAGCAGCGCGGCGGCCGCTTCGTCGTCCAGCCAGCGGGCACGCGACGGCATTCCCTCGTAGGCGAGCAGCCGTGCGTCCTCCGCGACCAACTGCCGCTCACCGGTGCGGGACGGCAGCGTCAGATGGAAGCGGTAGCGGACCAGCAGGAGCGTGGTCCGGATCGTCACCGCGTCCGTCGTCACCACACCGCAGCGGCGTGCCGGGCGCGGGCCGGGGGTGTTCGCGTCGAGCGCCGAGTCCAGGACGTACGAGGCGATCGCACCGATCGCCGGGTCGGTGCGGACCAGCGCGGCCTCGCCCCGGCCGATCGCCGGTGTCGTACGGAACGGGATCTCCCGGTCCTCCTCGATCAGCCGACCCCCGAGGGTCGCTGCGAGCGCGTCCCGCAGGCCGGCCGGAGCGCCACCGGCCTGAGCCGTGAAGTCGCCGCTGTCGTCGCGCCCAGAAAATGTCGCAGTGCGGACCAGGGCGTCCAGGTCGCGCAGTGCCTCCAGGGCGAAGTCGCGCACCTCGTCGGCGCCGCCGAGCGCGGCCCGTACGGCGGCGACCTCCCGGGCCACCTCCTCCGGGTGGATGCTGCGCTGGGCGTACTTGGACTGGGAGGTCTTCTCCCGCTCGGCGGCCGAGGACCACTCGCGTTGGATGCGGTCGAAGGACTCCTGGTGGCTGTCGAGCTCGAACAGGCTCTCCTGGCTGCCCTGACGGCCGTGCAGCAGCAGCCACTCGACCACGGCGTCCGTCACCCCGGAAGCCGTCTCGTCGGGGACGGAGACCGAGATGCCCAGGTCTTTCTTGATCTGCCGGTGCTTGGCGAACAGCACCTCCAGGACCTTGCCGTCGATGCCGTTGTCCTCGCCGAACATGGTGATGACCCGAACCTGGTCGCGCTTCTGGCCGTAGCGGTCGACGCGGCCCTCGCGCTGGTCGTGGCGGGTCGGGTTCCAGGCCAGGTCGTAGTGGACGACGGCGTCGAAGTGGTGCTGGAGGTTGACGCCCTCGGAGAGGCAGTCGGTGGCGATCAGCACGCGGCGGACGGCCTGATCGCCCGCTTCCTCGGCGGACTCGGCGGATTCGGCGGCGAGCTGCTCGATGCGCTCCAGACGCTGCTGCGGGGAGAGGGTGCCGGTCACCGCGGCGATCTTCGTCTTCTTGCCGAGCTTGCCGTCGAGCTGGGCGGCCAGGTAGTCGGCGGTCGGGATGTATCGGCAGAAGACGATCGGGTGGTAGCCCTCGGCGATCAGGCTCTTCAGGTGCTTGGTGAGAGCTTTGAGCTTCACGTCTTCCGCCGGGCCGACCAACTCCGCTGCTCGCTGCGAGAGTTCGAGCAGCCGGGCACCCGCCTCCTCCGACTCGGCGGCGCCCGGAGCGACGTCCATGCCCTCCAGGCGGTCGTTCTCGGCGGAGTCGGCGGCGACCGGGGCGCCCAGCACGTCCGCCTCCTGCGCGGTGCGGGCGGCGGCGGACTCCGAGCGGGTCTTCAGGGTCTGGGCGGCGGCGGCCGGGGAGGAAACCATCGAGCGCAGCAACGCGATCACCGACCACCAGGCGACCCGGGCCTCCCGCTTGCCCTGCTCGCCGGCGGCCTGGACGCGGTCCCTGGCGTAGGCGATGGCGTCGTCGAGCAGCGCCCGGTAGGCGGGGCTGAGCTTGTACGGCTCGTCCTTCGTCCAGCGGTCGGACGGGAACGCGGTCCGCTCGGCCAGAGAGTCGTCGCTGAGGCCGTCCTCCTTGGTGAGGTAGGTACGGACGTCGGCACGCTTGCGGGCCACGAAGTACTCGGCGAGCTTCACCCGCCCGGCCTTGGACTCCAGGTCCAGCGTGGCGAGTTCGGGGCGCACCAGGCCGAGCAGGTTGCGGAAGGCGGACTCCTTGCCGGAGTGCGGGGTCGCGGTCAGCAGCAGGAGGTGGCGGTCGGCGTCCGCGGAGATCCGGCGCAGCAGCTCGTAGCGGAGCTGGTTGGAGGAGGACGAGGCGCTGCCCTGCCCGGCGTCGTCGGCGGCCACGCAGCTGTGGGCCTCGTCGACGATCACCAGGTCGGGGCAGTTCCGTACGAAGTCCTCGCGGTGCCGGGTCGACTTGATGAAGTCCGTCGAGATGATCGTGTACGGGTGCTTGTCGAACAGGGACTGGCCCAGCTCCAGGCCGCGTTCGAGCCGCGTCACCGTGGAGGCCAGGACCAGCTCGGCGTCGATGCCGAACTTCTCCCGCAGCTCACCCTGCCACTGCTCGGCCAGCGCGGGGGAGCACAGCACCGCCAGCCGGGTCGCCTCGCCCTGCGCGAGCAACTCCTTGGCGATCAGGCCGGCCTCGACCGTCTTGCCGATGCCGACGTCGTCCGAGATCAGCAGCCGTACCGTGCGCTGCCGCAGAGCCATCAGCAGCGGAACCAGCTGGTAGGCCCTGGGCTCCACCGCGATCGACGCCAGCGAGCGGAAGGGGCCCGCACCCGACCGGAACCCGATGCGCAGCGCCGTGCGCAGCAGACCGGCGGCCCGCTGATCGCCCAGGTCGGTCGGGCTCGGCGCCGCGAACTCGGCCGGCCGTACGTCCTCGAAGGCGGGGAAGACAGCCGCGATGTCGTCCTCGCTCCCGCCCAGCGGGCGCAGCACCAGCATGTCGGAGGCGCTCTCGGGCAGCACCACCCATTCCCGGCCCCGGGCGGCGACCAGGGAGCCGGCTGTGTACGTGAGGCTCATGAGTTGTCTCGGTTCCTAAAGGTCGTGAAGGTCGTGAAGGTCGGGAGCCGCTGAGACGAGCAACGAACGTGGTGCGGTCAACGGAGGTGGAAGTAGAGGGCGTTGGTGTCCGCGATGGTGTCCCAGTCGGCGTCCGTAGGGAACCGCACGACGTCCCAGCCGGCGTCCTCCAGGCGATACCCGGCCTCCATGTCGCGGGTGGAGTCGGGGGTGTGGCCCGGGAGGTCGACGAACACGGCGAGGTTGGCGCCGTCCAGCCGGAAGACGAGGTCCGGGCAGGCCCCGGCCTCCGGGACGAGGACTTCCACCTCGTCCGGCAGCCGGTAGCCCTTCGCCCTCAACCAGCCGAGCAGATCGCCCTGCGCGACCAGGGCCGCCAGATCCGCCTCCACCGGGGTCGGCGAGGTGCTCGCGGTGGCCAGCCTGCGGAACTGTTCGCTGCGGGACTCACCACGGTCCTCCCGTTCGGTGAGGGCCTCGGCCAGCCGGACCAGCAGCGGACGGGCGGCGTGCCGGCTCAGCTGGCGGTGGTGCGTCTGGTTGGCGTAGGTCAGCAGGCAGGCGTAGCAGCCACGTGCGCATTTCTCGCCGTCCGTCGGCCCGCCCTCGTCCTCACCGGTGTCCGGGTCGAAGTGGCAGATCTCCAGGGCGGTCCTCGAGGCCTTGGCGAGGGCGTCCTTCTCGTGCTGGATCCGGCGCAGCACACCGGCGCCGCCCTCGGCGGCCTCCGTGAACAGCATGCGGCGGCGCGGACCCTCGTCCGGCGGGAGCAGCTCCGCGGTCAGCTCGGAGTCCTCCAGTTCGAACGCCGCCTCGATGCCCCGCTCCAGCGCGTACAGGAACGACCATGCCACCGGCTCGGGCAGCGGCTCCTCCAAGGTGACCACGAGAATGTTGCGGCGGTCCTCCACGAAGGGCAGGACCCGCTTCTTGCGGCGCTTCTCGTTGCCGTCCTCGTCGACCACCGGCATACCCGTGCCCTCGATGGCGTCGGCGGCGGCCCGGTCGTTGAGCCAGCGGCCGTCGCCGAGGTCCAGCCAGTAGCCGTCCGGCTCATCCTCCTTGTCGCGGACGCGGCCGAGGTTGGTGATGCGCACGGTCGCGGAGTCGCCGTAGTCCAGGTCGAGAACGGGAGCCCCGTCGCCGTCGGCGACATGCGAGGTGAGGCGTCCCTTGCGGGCGCCGTGGTCCTGGAAGGCGTACGAGGTCTCCAGCCGGAAACCGGCCCGGCGGCGCTCCTCCTCGTCGGAGGAGATCCGCTCGCGCGGCGTGGTGTACACGGTGTGCAGGTGCAGAAGGCCGGTGCGCTTGCCGCGCAGTTCCTCCTTGCACATGTCGCACTGGTCGAGGCCGGGCTTGACGACGTAGTGGTAGCCGCAGCCGTCGCAGCGCCGGGCCTCCGCCGTCGCCAGCTCGCCCGAGGCGTCCGGCGGCAGTTGGACGCGGGTGACCTGGTAGCGGGCGCCCTCGTGGTAGATGAGCGCACCGGGGCCGAACTCGCGGATCGCGAGGAACCGGGGGCGCTGCAGATAGTCGCCGTCGGCGTTGCGACGGTTGCCGGAGCGCGGGATGTACGCGGCCAGCGGCAGCCGCGGGAAGCTGTAGCCGGGCAGGAACCCCTCGGACGCCAGATAGCGGTACGGGTTGAAGTCGCTCATCACCGACTTGCTGTCGGTGGAGCGGTTCAGCAGCAGATTCGTCTGGGTCTCGGCCTCCCGGCGGCGGCTGCGCGCCCGGCTCTGCTCGCCCTGTGTGAGGGTGTGGTCGACGACCCGCTTGTTCTGCTCGTACTGGTCGATGACAGCGGCCCGGAACAGCTGGCGCCACCGGTCGAAGGCCGCGTCGAACTCCTGCGGGGCCCGCTCGATCCGGTCCTCGATCCACTCGTCGTACCACCAGGTGGTCGACTCGAAGTCCGCGATCAGCGGAGCGAGCACGGTACGGGCGGTGGCGGTCGCGCGCCTGCGGGCGTCCTCGTCCAGGGACCGGTTGAGAATGTCGGAGCGGAGCGGGAGCGGCATCTGCGGATCGGGGCGGTCGTCACCGTCCGGGTCGTAGGCCACATCGACCACTTCCGGAATCGCGATGCCGAGCTGCATCTCCGTCTCCGCCAGCCAGATGCCCTGCAGATGCGAGCGGACGAGATCCTCGTTGGCCAGGTCGAGGCGCGGTGGGGCCACCTGACCCGACACCATGTCCTGGGAGCGCCGGAAGTAGTACTGGTCGTGGCTGTTGCCCGTCGCGCAGTACGTGGTCACGAGCGCGGGCTGACCGGAACGTCCCGCGCGACCCGAGCGCTGCGCGTAGTTCGCCGGGGTCGGCGGCACATTGCGCATCAGCACGGCGTTGAGCGAGGAGATGTCCACGCCCAACTCCATCGTCGGCGAGCAGTACAGGAGAGGCAGGTTGGCCTTTCGGAACTGTTCCTCGCGCTCCAGCCGGTCCTCCGGGAGGACCTGGGCGGTGTGCTCGCGTGCGTACAGACCGGCCAGTTCGGCGGCCGCGGTGCGGTACAGGTCGCGGAAGAACGGGTTGACGCGCGGGCCCTCGCCACTGCTGTAGGTGCGCGCGAGCGGGTCGACCGCGCCGCGTTCGCCGTTCCCGGCCCGCCAGATCAGCGCTGCGGCCGACACCCGGTAACCGGTGCGCTTCTGCGCCGCGCGGCGTCGGTAGGCCGGGCCGGAGAGCTCGGGGGTCGCGTCCACCTCGCGCACCAGGTCGGCGTCGACCAGTACCTTCAACAGGTCCTCGATGACGCCCTGGACGTCGTCCAGGGTCACGGACTGCTCGCGCAGCTCGGGCATGTTCCGCCGCAGGTACTTGCCGAACTTGCCGCGGGCCGACAGGAACAGCGCGGAGCGCTCCATACCCGGCCGCGAGCCGTACGGGTAGGCGGTTCCGACAGTCGGGCGGTCGCTCTCGCTCAGCACCCACGCCCCGGTCAGCCGCTCCTCGCTCGCCCGCTGCAGGGTGTCGAAGTCGTCGCGGAAGTACTGGACGTCGATGGCCAGCGCCCGACGCATGAAATCGAGCAGAGTACGGGCGATCTCCTCGCGCAGCGCCGGATCGGCGTCCCGCAGCACAGCGTGCGCGGACTGCCAGCGCTCGTCGGCGGCGGCGAGCCAGTCCAGGTCCTCGTAGTCGATCCTGAGCAGCCCCGTCTGTTCCAGGTTCGGCATCGTGATACGCCAGCCGCGTTCCAGGTCGCGGTAGAGGCGGTACCCGACGACGTCCCGGAAGGCCTTCACGGCCCGGCGCTCCATGGCCGGGGTCAGGTTCGCGACGTCCGTGAACTCGGCGGGCGTCAGACACATCACCTCGGTGACGGCCTCGGCGAGGTCGTCGTGGCTGAGGCCCTCCTCACCGGCCCGGACTGCGGCCTGGTACAGGGCGCCCCGCAACTGGGTCACCTGGGCGAAGTCGTTGAAGTGCCCGGCCTGCAGCGAGGCGTCCTGCCGGTTGTCCACGAAGGTCAGGAGCTTGCGCGCCTCCTTGCCCAGGCTCTCCTCCGGCACCGCCCGCAGGGACTTCACGATCGACGCGGAGATCAGCGAAGTCGCCGAGGAACGCCCCTCCTGGTCCAGGGTGGCCAGTTTGGCGAAGTCCCGGCCGCGGGTCTGCTCGTAGGACACCTGGCAGTGCACACAGAACAGGAACGGCGCCGGGACGAACGCCGCCACCAGCCCCTCACCCGATTCGTGGCCGTGGGCGTCCACGACGACCCGCTTGGGCACCCGGGGCCGGTAGGACTTCTTGACGACCGTCACACCCTGCGCGTCCGACTCCAGCCAGGACTCCGGCAACCGCCGGTCGTCCACGGCCTTCTGAGGGTCGGCCGGCCACTCGTAGTCCTCGCCGGGCATGCCCAGGTACAGGTAGCCCTCGCCCGCGCGGCCGCCCGAGGCGGAGGTGTCGCGCCGCGGCTCGTACCGAAATGCGCCGTTCTCCTCCGTCCGCCAGACGGTCAGGTACTCCTGGCCGCACTCACGGCAGAACGCCAGCGGGAACAGCGGCTCGCCGTCGCTGTCCGGCTGCTCCAGCTGGTAGGTGCGGGTCAGCGGCCGGGTGAGCGGATCCTCGAGCGTGGTGAAGACGGTGTCGCCCTTGGAGAGGAACTGGTGCAGCCGGAACGCGAACAGCGGCCGCTCGGTCACCGGATGCTTGGCCTGCGCGCCCGCCTCCAGGGTCGTGCGGATCGCCTCCCGCACGGTCTCCTCGGGCACCCCGGACGCCGCAGCCAGCTCGGCCGCCGCTTCCTCGACGGTTCCCGGGGCGCAGCGCCGCAGTCTTTCTGTCCCTTCCTCGCGCTCCAGACCGAACCGGGACTCGACCCAGCGGGCCAGTGGATCCTTCGTCAGCGCGTCGTACGAGCGGGGCGCAGCCGGCACCCGAAGCCGCTCGGCGGGCACGCTTTCGGAGGCCTCGTCGGTCGCCCGGACCAGGGTCTCGCCGATGACCCGCTTCGGCAGCACCGTCGTACCGAACAACCGGCCGGCGACCTTCGCCACCTCACGCTGCTGGTCTTCCCAGGAGCCCTCGGTGGACATGGTCGCCGAGGTGCCGATGCACTGGAGGGTCGCGGACGCGCGGCAGGCCTCACGCACCCGGCGGATGAGGAACGCCACGTCCGCGCCCTGTCGGCCGCGGTAGGTGTGCAGCTCGTCGAAGACGAGAAACTGC
This sequence comes from Streptomyces sp. NPDC127108, assembly GCF_042677545.1. NCBI lineage: Bacteria > Bacillati > Actinomycetota > Actinomycetes > Kitasatosporales > Streptomycetaceae > Streptomyces > Streptomyces sp. NPDC127108. The sequence continues at coordinate 153,115 of NZ_JBHXTE010000015.1, forward strand.
AGCCCCTCGGCCATGCGGATCAGGCTGGACCGGTCGTCCGGCCGGGTCAGCATCAGCTCCAGCATCACGTAGTTGGTCAGCAGGATGTCCGGGGGGTTCTTGCGCAGTTCCCGACGGTCCTCCTTGGACTCCTGACCGGTGTAGCGGGCGAAGGTGACCGGCTCCCGGCCCTTTCCGAAGCCGTGGCGCAGATACTTCTCCAACTCGCCCAACTGCGAGTTGGCCAGCGCGTTCATCGGGTAGACGACGATCGCACGCACCCGGCCACCCGCATCGGGGCCGACAGCCTGACGTTCCTTCAGCACACGGTCCACGATCGGGACGATGTACGACAGCGACTTGCCGGAACCGGTGCCCGTGGTGAGTACGTAGGAGTCGCCCGCCTGTGCGGCATCGATCGCCTGCCGCTGATGAAGGTGGAAGGTCAGCGGACGCCCGTCGGGGCGCGGCGAGCTCTCCTTCTTGTCGGCCTGGAAGATCTCCGCGCATTTCGGGTGGAGCACGCCGTCCCGTACGAGATCGGTGACCTGACCGCCGTCCGCGAAGAACGGGTTCAGCGACAACCAGGGGTCGGGCCACTGGGACTTCGCCGCCAGATCGTCCTCGACGAAGCCGGCGATGCGGGCGTCCCGGATCACCGTGGCGCTCTTGGTGAAGCTCTCGTACTCGCTGATGAGATCGGAGTGGATACCGAAGACGTCCATCGCCTCGGGCAGACGAGGCTCTCTGCGCGGCACGGGCGTGGATGCGGCAGGGGTGGGCTGGGGGAGGAGGGCGCGCAGTCGCGCCACCGGGTCCATGACCTGCCAGTGCGGAGCCAGCAGGACGGCCGTGTCGTCCGGTGCGAAGGCGAGCGGGACCAGCGTCTCACGAACCAAGGCGGCGTTGTCGGGCCGGAGTTCGGCCTCCTTCTCCAGGAGGCGATCCACCAGCCGGACCAGTTCGGCTGGCAGATCCGGGCGCACCAGGGTCAGCCGCGGCGGCCGCTCGTGCTGATGCTGTTCGGAGAGCTCGTAGGGGGTTCTCGCGGAGAACGGCGGCCGCCCTATCAGCAGTTCGTACAGGATGCAGCCGAGCGCGTAGAGATCGGCCGACGCGGAGACCCGTTCGGCACGGAACTGCTCGGGCGCCATGTAGCGAGCCGTGCCGACGCTGACGCCCGTACTGGTCAGCCGCGTCTGGTCAGGATCGTCGACGACCGAACCCATACCGAAGTCGAGGACCTTGACGGTGCCGTCGCGGGTCAGCATCGCATTGGCCGGCTTCAGATCGCGGTGGACGACCCCCGCGGTGTGCGCGGCGGCCAGCCCGGCGGCGAGCTGCGCCCCGAGGGCGGCGACCCAGGAGACCGGCAGCTGGGGTTCTTCGTCGATGAGGCCGGCGAGCGGATGGCCGTCCAGCAACTCCATGGCCAGATAGGGCAGTCCGCTGCCGCCCGGCGCCTCGTCCACACCACCGTCGATCAGCAGGGTGAGGTTCGGGTGCCCCTGGGAGAGCATGCGCATGATCCGCACTTCACGGCGGAAGCGGTCGATCTCCGTGCCGGACCCCGAGGCGTCGACAGCGATCCCGGTCCGGCTCCGCAGCACGGTCTTCACGGCGATCTGCCGGTGCGGGGAGTCCGGGGCGGCCTGAAGGTCTTCGGCACGGTGTACCTCGCCCATGTTCCCGCGGCCCAGGATCCCCGTGATCCGGAACCGCCCGGCGACCGTCTCCTGGCCCACTGGCCCTCCCTGCTCTCACCCGTCGCATACAAGGTGGGTACATTCCGTAGGGAGCGTATACCTTCACCTTGTTGACGAGCATCACGTCAACCTGTTGACGTTGTCAACAGGTTGGCCGTGTTGTATCTTGGTTGGAAAGGCTCGCTCCTCTGTTCTCCATGCCTACAGTCATCCGGGGCGAACGGGGCCGCGGGATTGTCGTATCCGGTCAAGGAACTGCTCACGGCCGCGCGATTGGAGATCGCAGCGGAGCTGCGCAGCGGCGGCAGGGTCTCGCTCTCGGCCGGGCGCAGGGTGGCCACCGCCGACGGCAGGCATGAGTACCTCTTCGACTGCAAGCGGTGGCTGGACGCCCTCGACGGCAAGGCGGCGCTGGTGCGCATGTCAAGGTCGACGGGCGAGTGGACGCCCGCCGGGGTGTGCCCCCGTTGTCCGGACCGGATCCCTCGCGCACCTCGCCCCTGCGCGGCGACCGCCCGGTACACCTCGGTCAGCCCGGTGTCCTCCAGGGCTGTTTCGTCGAAGCCTGTCAGCCTTGCCGAGAGAGCGGCGAGGCGAGGTAAGTCGCCTGTGATGTGCACGCGGGCACCGGTGCCCAGATGCCTGCCGGTGCATGCGCCGCGCTCTCGGAAGGGCTTGTTCGCAGCTCCGGGCGAGACGGGGATCGGCCACCACTCCCGGTCTCGTCCTGATTGTTCTCGGAGTCGGCCCCGCGCAGCTCGCCCCAAAGGGTCGCTGACCTGGCGGCTCGCCCCGTGCGGCGCCCCGCCTTAGGGGTTCTCGCCTGCGACCATACCCCCCGTGATTGCCTCGATCATCGCTGTCGCCGCCACCCTCGTCCTCTGGTCCCTGCTGGCTGAGAAGTTCGAGCGCTGGCGGGTCACCGCGCCGGTTGTCGTGGTGGTGGCGGGGGTCGTGGTCGGGCTTACGGTGCGGGACAGCGTGGGGGAGACGCTCAATACGCATGCGGCTTTGCGGGCGGCTGAGATCACGTTGGCTGTGTTGTTGTTCGTTGACGCGGCTGATGTTCGTGGGGGGATGTTCGGGCGGCATCCGGGGGCCGCACTGCGGGTGTTGTTGGTCGGGTTGCCGTTGAGTTTGGCTTTTGCCGTGGGGGTGGGGGCCTGGTTGCTGCCGGGGGTGGGGTGGCCGTTGTTGTTGGTGATCGCCTGTGTCGTGGTGCCCAGTGACTTCGCGCCCGCGCAGGCGATCCTGAGGGATCGGCGGCTGCCGGGTCGGGTGCGGGACGTGCTCAATGTGGAGGGCGGGTACAACGACGGGATCGTGTCGCCGGTCTTTCTCTTCGCGTTGGTTCTCGCGGGGCATGCCACGAGCGGGCGGAGCGCGGGGGATGCGCTCGGGACGGCCGGGCCTTCGGCCTTGAAGGCGGTTCTCGTGGGGCTCGCGCTCGGGGCCTTGCTGGGGTTCTGCGTCAATCGGGCCGAGCGGGCCGGGTTCATGAGTGCGCAGGCCAAGCGGTTGGTTCTCGTCGCGGCGCCGCTGTTGGCCTATGGGTGTGCGGTGGGGGTCGGGGGGAATGGGTTTGTTGCTTCTTTTCTGTGCGGGTTCGTTTTTCATGCCGTGCGGCGTACCGAGGAGACGCAGCGGGAGATGCAACTGATTGACGACGTCGGGTTTCTGCTCGGGGTCGTCATGTGGTTCGTTTTCGGTACGACGGCCGTGTTCGCCTTGTGGGGCGGGGTGGAGTGGCGGCTGGTGCTGTTCTGCGCGGCTGCTTTGACCGTGGTGCGGATCGTGCCGGTGATGCTGTCGCTCATCGGGTCGGGGGTGCCCGTCCGCGAAGGGTTTCTCATCGGGTGCCTTGGGCCGCGCGGGACCACGTCCATCGTGTTCGGGCTGTTGGCCTTCAATGAGCTCAGCCTCGACGATGACGCGGTTCTTGTGCTGACCGTCCTCGTGGTCACCGTGCTCGGCAGCGTCGCGGTGCACGGCCTCGGGTCTCCCGTCACCGCGCGGAAGTACCGGCCCTAGGCGGCTACAGCGGTGTGGTCTCGTCCGGCGTGAACGGTGCTCCATGGCCCGGGACGATCACGTCCGCTGTGTCGCGTACGCGGATCCGGGACGCGCGCAGGACCTCGCGGTCGGGCGCCACCGGGTCGTCCGCCGGGCCCGCCGAGTGCCACCAGAGGTCACCTGCGAAGGCGATCACGCCGGTGTCCGTGCCCGCGAGGAGCGTGATGTCCTCGGGGCTGTGGCCGGGGGTGCGGATCAGGCGGAGGGACGGGGTGAGTTCGTGGCCTTCCGCGTCCCGGTTCGTCCAGGTGTTGTCCTGGTACTCCACCTTGTGGTCGTGGATGCGGGCCTTCGGGAACAGGCCGACGTTGAGGGTGTTGTCGGGGTGGTGGTGGCTGAGGACCACGTCGGTGATGTCGTCGGGGGCGAGGCCCAGTTCGGCCAGGGGGCCGAGGATGTCGTCGCGGCTCGCGACCATGCCCGGGTCGAAGATGATGTGGCGGTCCGCGTCGCTGATGTAGGAGACGGTGGCGGCGACGCCGGGGCCCGTGGAGCCCACGTAGCCGGTGGTCAGGATCTTGTAGGTGGCGGTGCGGCCGAGCTGTGTGTTCGTCATGGCTTTGATTCTTCCGAGGTCCGTCGGCCCCCACGAGTGGCACGTCTGCCTGTGATCGCAGGATTTGTGCCAGGGAGGGGAGAGGACAGCGCCAGCCACACCCGGTCGCGGGTCACGGGGAGCGTGGTAAAGCGGGTGCCCGTCGCGTCGCGGAGGGCGTTGGTCAGGGCGGGGGCCACCGGGTTGAAGGGGCTTTCGCTCATGGACTTGGCGCCCAGGGGGCCGATCGCGTCCCTGGTCCGCGTGAAGTGGACCTCGGTGCGGGGAACGTCCGCGTACTGCGGGAGGCGGTAGCGGCGGAAGGCGGCCGTGGTGACCTCGCCGCGGTCGTCGACGCGCACCTCCTCGAAGAGGGTCGCGCCGAGCGCCTGGGCGACGCCGCCCTCCACCTGCCCGCGGCACTGCATCGGGTTCATCACCTGGCCCGCGTCCGCGGCGTGCACGCTGCGCAGGACGCGGATCTCGCCGGTGCCGGGGTCCACGGCGACCTTGAACCAGTGCGCGTTGAACGCGACCGAGCGCGGGGTGCCGCCCCAGTGTCCTTCGGCGGAGAGCTCGGACCCGGCGCCCGCGGCGTGGGCCGCCTCGTGGAGTTCCTTGAGGGTGACGGTGCGGCCCGCGCAGTCGAAGGCCTCCGCGCCCTGGTGGCACAGGTGCCGGGCCACCCCGGTGTGCCGGGCCGCGAACGTGCGCAGGCGTTCGGCGAGCGCCGTCGCCGCGAGCAGCACCGCCTTGCCCGCCACCACCGTCCCGGTCGAGCCGAAGGCGCCCGTGTCATGACGTACGACATCCGTGTCCGACTGACGGATCGTCACCCGGTCCTCCGTGGTGTGCAGCGCGCCCGCCGTGATCTGCTGGTGGACCGTGGTGGTGCCGTTGCCGAACTCCGCTGTCCCCACGGCCACTTCGTACGTGCCGTCGGGCAGCAGGGACACCCGGGCGTCGGCGAAGTGGCCGCCGGGCGGGCCCGTCGCGATCATCGCCAGGGCCGCGCCCTGCCCGACCAGCCAGCCCTCGGGAGGTGCCGGGGCGGTCTCCGGGGCCGCCGCCATCGCCTCGCGTACGACCGACAGGCACTGGTCCAGGCCGTACGAAGCGATGTGCAGGTCCTCCTCCTCGCCGATCGGGCCGAGCATCGGCTCGCCGGGGCCGATGACGTTGCGTTCGCGGACCGTCAGCGGGTCCAGGTCCAGGCGGCGGGCCAGCTCGTCGAGGAGGGACTCGACGGCGAAGGTGACCTGGCCGAGGCCGTAGCCGCGGAAGGCGCCCGCGGGCACGCAGTTGGTGTAGACGGAGTACGCGTCGACCTTCTTGTGCGGGGCGCGGTACATGGCCATCGATTCGCCCACGCTGTGGAACATCACCGCCGGGCCGTGATTGCCGTACGCGCCCGTGTTCGACACCACCCGGTAGTGGAACGCCGTCAGGGTGCCGTCCGCGCGGGCGCCGAGCTTGATCGTGACCTTGAACGGGTGCCGGGTCGTGGCCCCGTGGAACTGCTCGGGGCGGGTGTACTCCAGCTTCACCGGGCGCCGCAGCCGCAGCGCCGCCAGCGTCACGACGTCCTCCGTCAGCATTTCCTGCTTGCCGCCGAACCCGCCGCCGACCCGGCCCGCGACCACCCGGACCTCGTCCTCCGGCAGGTCGAACAGCGCGCACAGCGCCCGCCGCGTCAGGAACGGCGTCTGCGTGGACGAGCGGACCGTGAGGCGCTCCCCGGTGCCGCCCGCCTCCTCGGGCTTCGGCTCGAAGTACGCCACGCAGCCGTGCGTCTCCAGGCTCGCGTGCTGCACGCGCTGCGTACGGAACGTCTCCTCGAGGACGATGTCCGCCTCCGCGAAGCCCTGTTCGACGTCGCCGATCTCGCCGTGCACCTCGCCCACGACGTTGTCCGCGGCCCGCGCGATGCGGGACTCCGCGCCCTTGTCGCCGTGCAGGGCCGGGGCGCCCGGCAGCATCGCCTCCTCGGGGTCCACGACGTGGGGGAGCAGCTCGTACGTCACCTCCACGCGCCGGCAGCCTTCCTCCGCCGCCTGCTCGCTGTCCGCGACGACGGCCGCGACACGCTGGCCCACGTACCGGACCGTGTCGTCGAGGACGCGGGTGTCGTCGGGGTCCTCCGTGGGGTGCTCGTGGCGGGCCGACGAGTACAGGCGGTCGGGGGCGTCCTCGTGGGTGAGGACGGCGTGCACGCCCGGGACGCGCAGGGCGGCGCTCGTGTCGACGGCGACCACGCGGGCGTGCGGATGCGGGGAGCGTACGAGCTTCATGTGCAGCAGGCCCGGTACGTCGACGTCGAAGGTGTAGCGCGCGGTGCCGGTGACCACCTCGGGGCCCGCCGGTGCGCCGAGGTTGCGGCCGACGGCCTCTCCGGCGTCCGGGCGTTCGGTGTGCGTGACGCCGCGCACGGCGTCCTCGATGGCGCGGTAGCCCGTGCAGCGGCACAGGTTGCCCTTGAAGGCGCGCGGCAGGTCGTCGAGCTTGCCGTCGTCGTGCGCCGTGCCGCGCTCGGCCTCCAGGGCGGCCGTGGTCATGAGGAATCCGGCGGTGCAGAAGCCGCACTGGAAGCCCTGCGCGTCGAGGAACCGCCGCTGGACCGGATGGAGTTCGCCGTCCGGCGCCGCCAGGCCCTCGACCGTGGTGACCTCGCGGTCGGCCGCCCGCACCGCCGGATAGACGCAGCTGTGCACGGGTTCGCCGTCCACATGGACCGTGCAGGCGCCGCAGTCACCGGCGTCGCAGCCCTTCTTCACGCCGAACCAGCCCTGCTCGCGCAGATACGTGCGCAGGCACTGGCCGGGGCGCGGATCCGTGGTGCTGGGGCGGCCGTTGACGTGGAGGCGGAAGCTCATCGGGGGCTCTCCTCGGAGTGGGGCGCGGCGGGGGCGGGAGCCTCGTCGTGAGGCGTCGGGTCCTGAGCCAGGGGGTGGCTCAGTTCGCGGCGTATCTCCTCCGCGAACCGGAACGCCATGTGCCGTCGCCACTCCGGCAGCCCGTGGATGTCGTCGAACCACTCGTCGTCGCCGACGGCCGCGGCCAGCGCCGCCCGCAGCCCCGCCGCGTCCGGCACCAGCGGGAACCAGAGCCGGACCGGCCGCACCGTGGCCGCCGTCACCGTCACCGCCAGCGAGCCGTCCACCGGGTCGAGGGCACCGATGACCAGGGCGCCGGAGCGGCCGAGGCCGTACAGCGACGCCTGCCGGAACGCGGTGCGGCAGCGCAGGGCGCGGGCGGGCAGGGTGACCGAGCGCAGCAACTCGCCCTCGGCCAGGACCGTGCGGCCCGCGCCGGAGACGAAGTCCGCCGCGGCGACACGGCGCACCGCGCCCGTCTGCGGCCGCAGCAGACACACGCCGTCCAGCGCGGCGGTCAGCGAGATCATCGGCCCGGCCGGAAGGCCGTTGCAGAGGTTGCCGCCGACGGTCGCCATGTTCCAGATCTTGAACGAGGCGAGGAAAGCGCGGCAGCACTCCTTGAAGAGCGGTGCCGCCGGTGCGGCCAAGGTCGCGGCGAAGCGGGACAGGGCGGCGATGGTGCAGGTCGCCGCGATCTCCAGGGCGCCGTCCTGCCGGAGCGTCACCGGCTCCCAGCCCATTCGGCTCAGGTCCACGAGACGGCGCAGGTGCGGCTGCGGTTCGGAGAAGAGGTACGTTCCGCCGCCCAGCCAGGCGTCGCCCGGCTGCCAGGGTTCGCGGCGCCGCGCGTCCCGGACGTCGAGCACGGTGTTCAGATCCACGGCTCCCCCTGTCGTGCGCTCATGGCTCCCCCTGTCGTCGGCCCGCCCGTCGCCTTCCGGCCACGGTCGGCGGGTGTTCCGGCCATCGGCTGTTCTCAGTGAAGCCCGCGGGGCGGGGCCGAACCACTGGTCCCGTACACGGAAAAACACCGGACCCGCGGGGTGCTGCTTGTGTGTTCAACCAAGAGGCGTTCTGCTCGAACACCTGGGCATTTACGATGAGGCTTCTCGTATTCGCCTCGTGAATGTGAGATGCGGGTCGTCCCGCAGCCGCGCAAGGAGCACCGCATGCACGTCGACCATCTCCGCCAGCTCGACAGCCTCGGCATCACGCTCGTCTGGGGCGACGAACACCTGCTCGGCCGGGAGATCAGCGGGGTCACCGCCACCGATCTGGAGGACCCGGAGCGCTTCCTGCGGCCCGGCGAGATCGTCCTCACCGGGCTCGTGTGGTGGCACCCCGACGACGGCCGCGCCAAGGCCGAGCGGTTCGTCGCCGCCCTCAGCGCGGGCGGCGCGGTCGCCCTCCTCGCCGGGGAGGAGACCCACGGCGCCGTCCCCGCCGAACTCGTCGACGCCTGCCGCGCCCACCGCGTGGCCCTGCTCTCGGTGCCCGCGCGCACCAGCTTCCGTGCCGTCACCGAGGCGGTGTACCTGCGGCAGTGGGGCGACCTGAGCCGCCTCCCGGCGCCGCACCACGCCCTGCCGGAGAACGTACGCGGCGAACTCGGCCGTCTCCTGGAGCGTGGCGCGGGCCCGGCCGAACTCCTGGAGAGCGCCTTCGCCCACCTCGGCGCGCCGCCCTGCCACCTCCTCACGAGCACCGGCCGCACCGTCGCCCGCACCTCGTCGGCCCCCGCCCTGTCCGCCCGCGACGCCGCGCGGCTGCTGCACTCCGCGTCCGGCACCACGCTGCGCGTCCAGGCCGAAGCCACCGCGTACGACGCCTGGCAGCTGCACCTGCCGGAGGCGGACGCGGCGCCGCCCCGCGTCCTGCACGAGATAGCCGAGGTCCTCGCCCAGCACCGCCACCACCACGACCGCCGTCGCGCCGCTCGCGCCCGGGCCCACGAAGCGCTCGTCGACCTGGTCGTCCGGGCGGACGCCGGGGCACCGGACACGGACGCGCTGGCCGACGCGCTGCGGGCCTGCGGGCTGCCGGGGCGGGGGAGTTACCGCGTGGTGGTCGCGGGTGCGGGTGCGGGTGCGGGAGTTGGGGGCGCGGGGGGCAGGGTGGGCGCGAGTGCCGCCGGGGGCGCCCCGCCTCGTCCCGGGCTCGCCCTCGACGCTCTCGCCGAAGCCACGCGCCACCTGACGTCCGCGCCCTTCGCGGTGGCGGAACGCCCGGGTGTCGGGGCGGTCGCGATCATCCCCGTCGACGCCGACGCCGACGCCGACGCCGACGTCGAGTCCGACGCCGATTCCGACGGCGGTCTCCGGGACGGCCTCAGGGACGTGTGGCCGCTGCTCCAGGCCTGTCGGCCGGACACCGTCCTGCACGCGGGCATCAGCGCCCGGATCCCGGCCCCGGCCGGTCTCGGCCGGGGCGTCGTCCAGGCCCGCTACGCCCTCGCGGGAGCCAGGACCACCGCCCCCGAAGCCTCTGCCCCCGAAGCCGCTGCGTCAGGGGCCTCTGCCGTCACCGCCGTCGACGACCTCTCCACCCTGGAGGCGCTGCTCGCCGGGGTCCCCGACGACGTACGCGCCGCCTACCTGAGCAGCACGCTGGGCCCGCTCCTGGGCGAGTCACGGGCGTCGAACGGCGTGCTCCTGGAGACGCTGGAGGTGTTCCTCGGCAACAACGGCTCCTGGGCCCGCACCGCCAAGGCCCTGCAACTGCACGTGAACACCGTCCACTACCGCATCCAGCGCGTGGAGTCCCTCACCGGCCGGGACCTGTCCCGCCTCGACCACAAGCTGGACCTGCGCGCCGCCCTGCTCTGCCGCTGAGGCGCGAACGGCCTTCGGGGCGCGGACTTCAAGGACCGGGCTTCGGGGGGACACGGCCCTCAGGGAACGTCGACATGGACATTCGTCGACTTCACCCGTGCCGTGACCAGCACCCCGACCTCCAGGCCCAGTTCCGCCACGGACTCCCGCGTCACCAGCGAGACCAGGCGGTGCGGTCCGGACTGGATCTCCACCTGCGCGGCCACGTCGTCGAGCCGGACCGCGGTGACGATCCCGGCGAACGAGTTGCGCACGGAGGTGGCCACGCCGTCCGGCACCGGATGCCGGTCCGCGGCCCGCTCCTTCGCGAACGCCGCGAGCGCGGGTCCTTCGATGGTCCGGTTCCCCGTGCCGTCCCGCTCCATCCGCAGCCGGCCGCCGTCCGCCCACCGGCGGACGGTCTCCGCGCTCACGCCGAGAAGCGCCGCTGCCTGTCCCATGCTGTACGACCGCACAGCCGCACTCTACGGGGAGCGCACCGCCCGCACCGCTGGGCGGAATGAGAACTTCCGGTTGGGCTCCCGATGTCCGACTTGTGTTGTCCTGGCGACGGGACACGGCAAACCACCGTGTGTCCGCGAACTGAATGTTGACGTTTTCGCGGAGTGCGCTTCGGTGGCGCAAAGTGCCCGTACGGGCCGTTCCTTGCTCCTGCCGAAGGGTCCTCATAGGCTCGTTGCGCGGGATCGGGGGCATTTCCCGCCGGGGGTTCCGGAGTGACCGCCGTCCGGTCTTCTCCATTTCACTCAGCATTTCCGTCGAGCGGCCCAATCCGCGCCCGCGCACAAAGATGTGCGCATGTTATTCGTTAAGAGTCTTCCGTGGTGGGACTTTGGGGTTGACGCATCGGCGTGAAGGTGTGCGGAGGGCTCCGGGGAAGGGCAATCGGAGTGATCTTGATGGCGGTTGACTCCGTAGCCGCGAGGTACGAGCCTGTCGGAGCAACGGGAGTACAAGAGCTGCCCAGCGAACGGGTTCTGGCTGCTCGGCCGAACCGAACGAGCGATACGGGCGAACAATTGCGTCGGTGAATAGGGCTTTCACGCCCTGTTTCGTGCGCGCTTGCCGCTCGGCCTCCGCAGCACGGAAATCAATGACCCTGGCTTCAGGTCCAACGTCTAACCACTGTGGGGGATGGTCGCTTTGCGTTCTTTTGAGCAGGGTGCGTCGCGGGGCGAGCTCAATGACACGGAGGTTCCGGTACCGGTGGGGACGATTCCTGAACTGTTCGAACGGCAAGTCGTCGCGGCGCCGGATGCGACCTCTGTGGTCTTCGGCGACGAGTCGCTGAGCTTTGCCGACCTTGACGCGCGCGCGAATCGCCTCGCGCGTTTCCTGATCGAGCGTGGCGTCGGCGCGGAGACCGTCGTCGGCGTGGCACTGCGCCGGTCGCCCCAGTGGTGCGTGACGGTGCTCGCCGTGATGAAGGCGGGCGGCGCCTATCTGCCGGTGGACCCGGCCTATCCCGCCGACCGCATCGCGTACATGGTCGAGGACTCCGAGGCCGTCCTTGTCCTGGTCGACGAGGACACCGCCGGGCTGCTGCCCGAACTGCCCGCCCCCGTCGTCCGCCTCGACGACCCGGAGGTCACCGGCGCCGTCGCCGCGTACGACTCCGGAGACGTCGGCGACGCCGAGCGCGCCACCCCGCTGACCGTCGCCAACGCCGCGTACGTCATCTACACCTCGGGCTCCACGGGCCGTCCCAAGGGCGTCACCGTCACCCACACCGGCATCGCCAACCTCGTCGGCGCCATGCTCGACCGGATGAACGTCACGCCGGACAGCAGGATCCTGCAGTTCTGCTCGCCGAGCTTCGACGTGTCCGTGGGCGAGCTCGGCATGTCGCTGCTCTCCGGCTCGACCCTCGTCATGGCCGACAAGGACGCCCTCGCCCCCGGCGCCCCGCTCGTCGAGACCATCAACCGGCACGCCGTGACGCACGCCGTCATGTCGCCCGCCGTGCTCGCCGCCCTGCCGACCGGCTCGCTGCCCACCGTGCGCAGCCTCGCCGTCGCGGGTGAGGCGACCGCGCCGGAACTCGTCGCCACCTGGGCCGCCGACCGCCGGATGATCAACGGCTACGGCCCCACCGAGACCACCGTCGCCGTCACCCTGAGCACCCCGCTGACCGGCGACGGCCAGGCACCGCCGATCGGCGCGCCCCTGTCCAACACCGAGGCGTACATCCTCGACGACGACCTGAAGCCGGTCCCCGAGGGCAGCCCGGGCGAGCTGTACATCGCCGGCGCGCCTCTCGCCCGGGGCTACCTCGGCCGCCCCGCCATGACCGGCGAGCGCTTTGTGGCCTGCCCGTTCGGCGGGCCCGGCGAGCGCATGTACCGCACCGGCGACCTGGTGCGGTGGGGCGACGACGGCCAGCTCGTCTTCCTCGGCCGCGCCGACACCCAGGTCAAGATCCGCGGTCTGCGCATCGAACTGCGCGAGATCGAGGCCGCGTTGCTCGCCCACCCGCGCGTCGCGCACGCCGTCGTGACCGTCCACGAGGGCCGGGGCACCGGCAAGCAGCTCGTCGGCTACGTCGTCCCTGCCGGAGCCGGGGACGCGGAGGCCGCGCGGGAAGAAGCCGCCAAGAGCGGCGGTACCGGCCACATGACCTTCGACTCGGGCTTCTCCACCGGAGAGCTGCGCGGCTACCTCGGGCAGCGGTTGCCGGACTTCATGGTGCCGGCGACGGTGATGGTCCTTGACCGGTTGCCGTTGACGACGAACGGCAAGGTCGACAAGAAGGCGTTGCCGGAGCCGGAGTTCAAGGGCGGGGCCTATCGGGCGCCGCGCACGGCGGAGGAGGAGGTCCTGGCGGGCGCGTTCGCCGCCGTGCTCGGCCTGGAGCGGGTCGGCATCGATGACGACTTCTTCGCGGTGGGCGGGGACAGCATCCAGTCGATCCAGGTGGTCTCGCGGGCCCGTGCGGAGGGGCTTGAGGTCAGCGCGCGGGAGGTGTTCGAGTCCCGGACGGTGGCGCGGCTTGCGGAGGTGGCGGTCGCCAACCGGCTGTCCGGTGCCGCGGTGGTGTTGGAGGAGCTGGAGGGCGGCGGGGTCGGGTGGATGCCGCTGCTTCCGGTCGCGCAGTTGCTGCGGGGGTGGGGGCCCGGGTTTGACCGGTTCTTGCAGGCGATGGTCCTCGACCTCCCGGAAGGGATCGAGGCCGGGCAGTTGGCAGCCACGCTGGGTGCGGTGATCGACCGGCATGACCTGCTGCGCGCACGGCTCGTGGAGTCGGACGGCGGGGGCGGTCTGGAGGTCGCTCCGGCCGGATCCGTCGACGTCACCACGCTCCTCAAGCGCGTCGAGTGCGATGGGGTGTGGGCGAGTGAGGGCTGGCACGCCTCGCTGATGGCCGAGCTGGAGACGGCCGCCGCGTCCCTGGACCCCAAGGCGGGCGTCGTCGCGAGGTTCGTGTGGTTCGACCCCACCGACGCCGGTGACGGGGCCGCCCCCGGGCGGTTGCTGGTCGCGTTGCATCACCTGGTGGTGGACGGGGTGTCCTGGCGCATCCTGATGCCCGACCTCGCGCTGGCCTGGGAGCAGGTCCGCGACGGCCGCACCCCGGAGCTCGCGCCGGTGGCGACGTCGATGCGGCGCTGGGCCCACGCCCTGGCCGAGGAGGCCACCAGCACCAAGCGGACCGCCGAACTGGAGCTGTGGCAGCAGATCGTCGACGGCCCCGACCCCGTCCTGGGCGCACGCCGCCTGGACCCGGCCCTGGACGTCATCGCCACGCTGACCGAGACCCGCGTGCAGCTTCCGACGCAGGTCACCGAGGCCCTCCTGACCACGGTTCCGGCGGCGTTCCACGGTGAGGTCAACGACGGCCTCCTCGCCGCCCTGGCCCTGGCGCTGGCCAAGTGGCGCCAGACGCGCGGCACCGACGAGTCGTCCTCGCTGATCCGTCTGGAGGGCCACGGCCGGGAGGAGGCGGCCGCGCCGGGCGCGGACCTCTCCGAGACGGTGGGCTGGTTCACCAGCGTCTTCCCCGTCCGCCTCGACCTCACCGACGCCGACCTCGACGACGCCCTCAACGGCGGCCCGGCCGCCGCGCGCGTGCTGAAGGCGGTCAAGGAGCAGCTGCGCGCCATCCCGGACAAGGGCATCGGCTACGGCCTGCTGCGCCACCTCAACCCCCACACCGCCCACGTCCTGGCCGCCCACGGACACGGCCAGGTCGGCTTCAACTACCTCGGCCGCTTCTCCACCCACACCGACATGCCCGCCCACGCCCAAGGTCTCGGCTTCACCCAGGCCACCGACGTGGAGGAGCTCGCGGAGCTCGACGCCGCGCAGGACCAGGCCATGCCCGCCCCCGCCGAAGTCGACATCAACGCCTCCGTCACCGACACCCCCGAAGGCCCTCAGCTCGGCGCCCTGTTCACCGCCCCCTCCGGTGTGCTCACGCAGGAGGAGGTCCGTGAGCTGGCCGACCTGTGGTGCACCGCCCTGGAGGGCCTGGCCCGGCACGCCGACCAGCCCACAGCAGGTGGCCTCACCCCCTCCGACATCCCCCTCGTCACGGCCACCCAGAGCGACATCGAGGCCTGGGAGGAGCAGTTCCCCGGCCTCTCCGACGTCTGGCCTACCTCCCCCCTCCAGTCCGGCCTCCTGTTCCACACGCTGATGGCCGACGGCTCGGAGTCCTCGTTCGACGCCTACCAGGTGCAGTACGCCCTCCAGCTCTCCGGGCGGATCGAACCGGCCCGGATGCGCGCCGCCGGACAGGCCATGCTCGACCGCCACCCCGCCCTGCGCACCGCCTTCGTCAACGACGCGTCCGGCGACCTCGTCCAGCTCGTCGTGGACGGAGTCGAGCTGCCCTGGCAGGAGGTCGACCTCAGCGGCACGGCCGAGGGCGAACGCGACGCGGTGTTCGAGAAGTTCATGGCGGACGACCTCAAGGCCCACTTCGAGATCACCAGGCCGCCGATGCTGCGGCTCTCCCTCATCAAGCGGGACGAGGAGCGGTTCGAGCTGGTCCTGACGGCGCACCACGCGCTGTTCGACGGCTGGTCGCTGCCCCTGCTCATCCAGGACGTGCTCCGCTTCTACGGCACCGGCGGCGACACCTCGGGCCTGCCGCCCGCGCGGACGTACCGCGACTACCTCGCCTGGCTGGCCCAGCAGGACCCCGAGGTCTCCGCCGAGGCCTGGCGGCACGAGCTGGACGGCGTCGACGAGCCGACCCTCCTCGCGCCCGGCGCGGAAACCGGAAGCCACAGCTCCGGCATCGCCCAGGTCGACGTACCGCTGACCCCGGCCGAGGCCACCGAGCTGACCCGGCGCGCCGCGGACCTCGGCGTCACCCTGAACACCCTGGTGCAGGGCGCCTGGGGCCTGCTCCTCGGGCAGTTGACGGGGCGTCAGGACGTGGTGCTCTCGTCCACGGTCGCCGGGCGTCCGCCCGCGCTCGCGGGGGTCGACTCCATCGTCGGCATGTTCCTCAACACCCTGCCCGTACGCGTCCGTTGCGCACCCGGGGACACCCTCGCCGACCTGCTCACCGGCCTCCAGGACCGGCAGGCCGCCCTCCTGGACCACCACCACTACGGCCTCACCGAGATCCACAAGACCACCGGACTCAAGGCCCTGTTCGACACCCTCGTCGGGTTCGAGTCCTTCCCGCTGGACCGCGGCACGATCAGCGAGGTCAGCGCCGCCGCCGGCATCACCATCACCGGCATCCGCGCGTTCACCGCGAGCCACTACCCGGTGACGGTCTTCGTCTACCCGGACGGGGAGTACCCGCGCCTGAACGTCCAGTACCAGCAGGACGTGTTCGACCGGGACGAGGCCGACACCCTCGCCGCGCGCTACGGCCGGATCCTCGCCACCGTCGCCGCCGACCCGCACCAGGCCGTCCGCGCCGTCGACGTACTCGACGCCGCCGAGCGCGAGCGCCTCATCGTCGGCCTCAACGACACCGCCGAGCCGACGCCCGAGCTGACGATCCCCGGCTTCTTCGAGGAGCAGGCGGCGAAGACCCCGGACGCGGTCGCCGTCGTCTTCGACGACCAGCAGCTCACGTACGCGGAACTCGACACCCGCGCCAACCGCCTCGCCCGCGAGCTGATCGAGCGGGGTGCGGGCCCCGAGACCGTCGTCGGCCTCGCCCTGCCGCGCTCCGCGGACCTCGTCGTCGGCATGCTCGGCATCCTCAAGTCCGGCGCCGGATACCTGCCGATCGACCCCAAGTACCCGAGCGCGCGCCTCGGTTCGATCCTCACCGAGGCCGCCCCGCGGTTCGTGCTCACCGACTCGGCGACGACCGGGGTGCTGCCCGCCTCCGACGTGCCGCACGTCCACCTCGACGAGCTGGCCCTCGACGAGGCGCCGGGCGGGCCCGTCACCGACGCCGACCGGACCTCGCCGCTGCGCCCCGACGGCATCGCGTACGTGATGTACACATCGGGCTCCACCGGCACCCCCAAGGGCGTCGTCATCACGCACGCCAACGTCGTCAACGGCGTGACGCGGCTCGCGCGGCGGGTCGCCGGGGGCCCCGGCTCCCGGATGCTCGCGGGCACCTCCGTCAACTTCGACGTGTCGGTGTTCGAGACGTTCACGACGCTCTGCTCCGGCGGCACCGTCGAGGTCGTCCGGGACGTCCTCGTCCTCGCCGAACGCGACAGCTGGTCGGGCAGCGTGATCAGCACCGTGCCGTCCGTCTTCAACGAACTCCTCGAACAGATCGCCGCCAAGACGAAGGTCGAGACGCTCGTGTTCGCCGGTGAGGCGCTGCCCGCCGCGCTGGTGGCCCGCATCCGCGAGGCCATGCCCGGCGTGAAGGTCGTCAACGCCTACGGCCAGAGCGAGAGCTTCTACGCCACCACCTTCGCCCTCGCCGCCGACGAGCCCTGGACCGGCTCGGCCAGCGCCCCCATCGGCACGCCCATCGGCAACATGCGCACCTACGTCCTCGGCCCGGGCCTCACCCCCGTCCCCGCGGGCGTGGTCGGCGAGCTGTACGTGGCCGGGAACATCGGCCGCGGCTACTACGGCAGGGCCGTCCTGACCGCCGACCGGTTCGTGGCCGACCCCTACGGCCCCGCGGGCGCGCGCATGTACCGCACCGGTGACCTGGCCCGCTGGACCGCGGACGGGCAACTGGAGTACGTCGGGCGCGGCGACGCGCAGGTCAAGGTGCGGGGCTTCCGCATCGAGCCCGGCGAGGTCGAGGCCGCCCTCACCGACTTCCCCGCCATCGCGCAGGCCGCGGTCGTCGTCCACGACGGCGGCGAGAGCGTCGGCAAGCGGCTCGTGGGCTATGTCGTGCCCACCGAGACGGACGGCGCGAGGAGCACGGTCGACATGACCGAGCTGCGCGACTTCGTCATGGGCCGCCTGCCCGAATTCATGGTGCCCGCCGCGGTCGTGGTCCTCGACCGCTTCCCGCTGGCCCCGAACGGAAAGCTGGACCGCAGGGCCCTGCCCGAGCCGGAGTTCGCGGGCGCGGCCTACCGCGCGCCGCGCAACGAGAAGGAAGAGACGCTCTGCACGCTGTTCGCCGAGGTCCTCGGCGTGGAGCGGGTCGGCATCGACGACGACTTCTTCGACCTGGGCGGGAACTCCCTGTTGGCCACACGGCTCACCAGCCGCATCGGCAAGGCACTCGGAGTGAGTGTGCCGATCCGGGCGATCTTCGAATCGCACAGCATCGCCGAACTATCGCGCACGGTGCAGAACGCCACGGCGTCGCGCCGACCCAAGCTGCGCAGGATGAACAGGAGTGGACAGTAAAATGATCCCGTTGTCTTTCGCGCAGCGACGGTTGTGGTTCATCAGCCGCTTCGAGGGCCCCTCGGCGACGTACAACCTCCCCTTCCTGCTCCGCTTCAGCGGCGAGCTGAACACCGCCGCCCTGGAAGCGGCCGTACGCGACGTGGTGGAGCGGCACGAGAGCCTGCGCACCCTCATCGTCGAGAACGCCGACGGCGTCCCGGCGCAGGAGGTCCTCGCGCTCGCCGACGCCCGCCTGGAGATGCCGCTCGTCGAGGTGGCCCCCGAGGCACTCGAAGCCGCCATCGCCAAGGAGGCCGAGTACGTCCTCGACCTCGCCACCGAGATACCCCTGCGCCCGACCCTGCTCAAGTCCGGCGAGCGGGAGCACGTCCTCGTGCTCCTCATCCACCACATCGCCAGCGACGGCGAGTCCATGGGCCCGCTGGCCCGCGACCTCGCCGCCGCCTACCGCGCCCGGCTCACGGGCGCCGCGCCCGACTTCGAGGAACTCCCGGTCCAGTACGTGGACTACACGCTGTGGCAGCGCGAGCTGCTCGGCGACGAGAACGACCCCGAGAGCGTCCTCGCCGCGCAGGTCGAGTACTGGCGCGGCGAGCTGGCAGGAGTCCCGCAGCCGCTCCAACTGCCCGCCGACCGCCCCCGCCCGCCCGTCGCCAGCCACGTCGGTGACGGCGTCAGCCTGCACGTCGACCCCGACCTGGTCGCCAAGGTCGAACGGCTGGCGCGCGAGCGCGACGTGACCGTGCCGATGGTCATGCAGGCCGCGCTGATGGTCACCCTCCAGCACCTCGGCGCCGGTGAGGACATCGCGCTCGGCTCCACCATCGCGGGCCGCACCGACGACGACCTCACCGAACTCATCGGCTTCTTCGTCAACACCTGGGTGCTGCGCGGCGACCTCTCCGGCGCCCCGACGTTCGAGCGGCTGCTCGCCCAGGTCCAGGACAAGGCGCTCGCGGCGTACGACAACCAGGACGCGCCGTTCGAGCGCCTGGTGGAGATCCTCAACCCCGAGCGCTCCACCGCCTACCACCCGCTCTTCCAGGTCATGTTCACCTGGGAGACCGAGGTCGGAACCGAGCTGGAACTGCCGGGCCTGACCACGCGCCTGGAGATGCTGTCGACCACGACGGCCAAGTTCGACCTGGAGTTCAACTACTTCCACGACCCGGCCAAGCAGTCGATGCTGGTGTACCTGGAGTACGCCACCGAGCTGTTCGACCGCCGCACCGCCGAGGCCATCAGCGAGCGCTACGTCCGCGTCGTGCGCCAGCTCGTCGAGAGCCCCGCCGCCCCGGTCACCCGCGTCGACATCCTCCAGCCCGGCGAACGCGAGCTGGTCCTCGGCCAGTTCAACGACACCGCCGCGGACACGCCCGCGCTCACCGTGCCCGGCGCCTTCGAGAAGCAGGCGGCGGCCACGCCGGACGCCGTCGCCGTCGTGCACGAGGAGACGGAGCTGACGTACGCGGAGCTGAACGCCCGCGCAGGCCGGCTCGCCCGTGACCTCGTCGGCCGCGGCGTCGGCCCGGAGAGCGTCGTCGGCCTGTGCCTGCCGCGCTCCGCGGACCTCGTCGTCGGCATGCTCGGCATCCTCAAGGCGGGCGGCGCCTATCTGCCGATCGACCCCAAGTACCCGAGCACCCGACTCGACTTCATCCTCTCGGACGCCAAGCCGCACCTGATCCTCACCGACGCCGACACCGTCGGCGTGCTGCCCGAGAGCCCGGACGGCGCCGCGCCGCGGCTCCTCCTCGGCGACGTGGACCTCGACACCGTCACCGCCGCCGACGCGGAGCTGACCGACGCCGACCGGACCGCGCCGCTCGGCCCGGACAACGTCGCGTACGTGATGTACACCTCCGGCTCCACCGGCACGCCCAAGGGCGTCGCCATCACCCACGGCAACGTCGTCAACGACGTCACGGGCCTCGCGTCCGCCGTGGGCGTCCAGGCCGGATCGCGGGTGCTCGCTGGCACCTCCATCAACTTCGACGTGTCGGTCTTCGAGACCTTCACCACGCTGTCCACCGGCGGCACCCTCGAAGTGGTCCGCGACGTCCTCGTCGTCGGCGAGCGCGGCGGCTGGACCGGCGGCGTCGTCTCCACCGTCCCGTCCGTCTTCGCCGAACTCCTCGACCAGGTCGACGGCAAGATCGACGTCGACGCCGTCGTCTTCGCGGGCGAGGCGCTGCCCGCGACCCTGGTGCAGCGCGTGCGCGAGGTCATCCCCGGCGTGCGCGTCGTCAACGCCTACGGCCAGAGCGAGACCTTCTACGCCACCACCTTCGCGGTGTCCGACACCGACCAGTGGCACGGCACCAGCAGCGCCCCCATCGGCAGCCCGCTCGGCAACGTCCGCACCTACGTCCTCGGCCCGGGCCTGGAGCCCGCCCCCGTCGGCGTCGCGGGAGAGCTCTACGTCGCGGGCGTCGTCGGCCGCGGCTACCACGGCCGCCCCGACCTCACCGCGGACCGCTTCGTCGCCGACCCCTACGGCCCGGCCGGGTCCCGCATGTACCGCACCGGCGACCTCGCCCGCTGGAACACCGACGGCCGCCTGGAGTACGTCGGCCGCGGCGACGCGCAGGTCAAGGTCCGCGGCTTCCGCATCGAGCCCGGCGAGATCGAGGCCGCCCTGACCGCCCACCCGGGCGTCGCCCAGGCCGTCGTGACCGTCCACCAGAGCCGCGGCAGCAAGCAACTCGTCGGCTACGTCGTGCCCGTGGGCTCGGACGACGGCGTGGGCTCCGGTGACGTCGACAGCCTCGGCGAGCTCGACGTCGACCTGACCATGGTCGTTTCCTCGCGCGAGCTGCGCCGTTTCGTCTCCGCGCGCCTGCCCGAGTTCATGGTCCCGTCCGTCTTCATGATGCTGGACCGCCTCCCGCTCGCCCCGAACGGCAAGCTGGACCGCA
The DNA here is from genome assembly GCF_042677545.1 of Streptomyces sp. NPDC127108. Lineage (NCBI taxonomy): Bacteria > Bacillati > Actinomycetota > Actinomycetes > Kitasatosporales > Streptomycetaceae > Streptomyces > Streptomyces sp. NPDC127108. The sequence goes on from NZ_JBHXTE010000015.1 coordinate 173,788, forward strand.
AGGCCCTGCCCGAGCCGGAGTTCAGCGGCGGCCAGTACCGCGCCCCGCGCACCCCCACCGAGGAGGTTCTCACCGGCGTCTACGCCGAGGTCCTCGGCCTGGACCGGGTCGGCATCGACGACGACTTCTTCGCCGTCGGCGGCGACTCCATCCGCTCCATCCAGGTCGTCTCGCGGGCCCGCGCCCAGGGCGTCGAGGTCAGCCCCCGGCAGATCTTCGAATGCCGCACCGTGGCCGAGCTGGCCGACGTCGCGGCGGCCGGGGGCCAGGCCACCATCCTGGAGGAGCTTGAGGGCGGTGGCGTCGGCTGGATGCCGCTGCTTCCCGCCGGGCACTTCCTGAAGGAACTGGGCGGCGGCAGCGACCGCTTCTCCATGTCGATGGTCCTCGACCTGCCCGTCGGCATCGACGAGGCCGGTCTCCTCGCCACCCTGAGCGCCGTCGTCGACCACCACGACATCCTGCGCTCGCGCCTGCTCACCGACGGCGACGGCGGCCTGGAGGTCGCCCCCGCGGGACCCGACCGCGGCTTCGACGTCGCCTCCCTCGTCCACCGCGTCACCTGCGACGGACAGTGGAACGACGCCTGGCGCGACCTCGCGTTCGCCGAACTCGACGCCGCCACCGACCTCCTGGACCCCGCCGCCGGCACCATGGCGCGGTTCGTGTGGTTCGACGCGGGCGCCGACAAGCCCGGCCGCCTCCACCTCGTCCTGCACCACTTCGCCATCGACGGCGTGTCCTGGCGCGTCCTGCTGCCCGACCTCGCCGCCGCCTGGGAGCAGATCAAGGACGGCAAGACCCCCGTGCTCGACCCCGTCTCCACCTCCGTGCGCCGCTGGGCGCACGCCCTGGTCGACGAGGCCGCGACACCGGAGCGCACCGCCGAGCTCGACCTGTGGAAGTCCGTCGTCGCCGGACCCGACCCGGTCCTCGGCAGCCGCCGCCTCGACCCGGCCACCGACACCGTCGCCACCGTCGAGCACGTCGTCGTGCAGGTGCCCGTGCCCGTCACCGAGCAGCTCCTGACCACGCTGCCCGCCGCCTTCCGCGGCGGCGTCAACGACGGCCTGCTCGCCGCCCTCGCCCTCGCCGTCACCCGCTGGCGGCGCGCCCGGGGCATCGACGAGCCGACGGTGCTGCTGCGCCTGGAGGGCCACGGCCGCGAGGAGTACGCGGTGCCCGGCGCGGACCTGTCCCGCACCATGGGCTGGTTCACCAGCATGTTCCCGCTGCGCCTCGACCTCGGCGGTATCGACGTCGAGGAGGCCTTCGCGGGCGGCGCCGCCGCCGGTGCCGCGGTCAAGGCGGTCAAGGAGCAGGGCCTCGCCATCCCCGACAAGGGCCTCGGCTACGGCCTCCTGCGCTACCTCAACCCGCAGACCGCCGAGATCCTGCGCCGCTACTCCACCGGCCAGATCGCCTTCAACTACCTCGGCCGCTTCTCCACGTCCACGGACATGCCCGACCACCTGCGCGGCCTCGGCTTCGGCCAGGCCGAGGGCACGGCCGACATCCTCGCCGACCTCGACGCGGACATGCCCGCCCTGTCGGTCTTCGACGTCAACGCCCTCGTCCTGGACTCCGAGGAGGGCCCGCAGCTCAACGCCCGCGTCGGCTTCCCCGCGGGCGTGCTCTCCGCCGACGACGTGCGGGACCTCGCCGACCTGTGGATCCAGGCACTCGAAGGCCTCGCCCAGCATGTGTCACAGCCCGGCGCGGGCGGCCTCACGCCGTCCGACGTACCACTGGTGACGACGACGCAGGCCGACATCGAGCTGTGGGAGCGCCGCTACCCGAGCGTGTCCGACGTATGGCCGCTCACCGCCGCCCAGTCGGGCCTGCTGTTCCACACGATGCTCTCGGACGCCTCCTTCGACGCGTACCAGATGCAGCTCGTCTTCCACCTGTCCGGCAAGGTCGAGCCCGCCCGCATGCGTGCGGCCGGTCAGGCCCTGCTCGACCGGTACGCGAGCCTGCGCACCGCGTTCGTCACGGACACCGAGGGCAACCAGGTGCAGCTCGTCCTCGACGAGGTCGCCCTGCCCTGGCTGGAGTTCGACTACAGCTCCCTCGGCGACGCCGAGCGCGACGCCGCCCTGAAGAAGCTCCTCGCCGACGACCACGCCAAGCACTTCGATCCCGTCACCCCGCCGATGCTGCGGATGACCCTGGTCACCCTCGGCGAGGACCGCGCGGAGCTGGTGTTCACCGCCAACCACGTCCTGTTCGACGGCTGGTCCGTGCCGCTGCTCCTCCAGGACCTGCTTCGCCTGTACGGCTCCGACGGCGACGCCTCCGAGCTGCCCCGGGTCCGCGGCTACCGGGACTTCCTGGTCTGGCTCGACCAGCAGGACCGCGCCGAGGACACCCGGGTGTGGGCCGAGGAGCTGGCCGGGGTCGACGAGCCCACCCTGCTCGCCCCCGGCGCCCGCCCCGGCGCGGAGCCCGGCGGCATCGGCCAGGTCGACGTGCCGCTGACCGCCGAGTCCGCCCGTGAGCTCGCCCGCCGCGCCGCCGAGCTGGGCATCACCATGAACACCGTCGTGCAGGGCGCCTGGGGCCTGCTCCTCGCGGAGCTGACCGGCCGCAGGGACGTCGTGTTCGGCGCCACCGTGTCCGGCCGTCCGCCGGTCGTGCCGGGCGTGGACTACATGGTCGGCCTGTTCATCAACACCCTTCCGGTGCGGGTGGACTGCGCGCCGCGCGAGTCCCTCGCCGACGTCCTCACCGCCCTGCAGAACCGGCAGGGCTCGCTCCTGGACCACCAGCACTTCGGTCTCAGCGACATCCAGAACGCCGTCGGCCTGACCTCGCTGTTCGACACGATCGTCGTCTTCGACTCCTACCCCGTCGACTCCGTCGGCATCACCGACGCCTACGCGGCGGCGGGCCTCGAAGTCACCGGCATCAGCCCGCTCAGCGGCACCCACTACCCGCTGATCGTCTCCGCCGACGCCGAACCGCACCTGCGCCTCGGCCTGCAGTACCAGCACCACCTCTTCGAGCGCGCGGACGTCGAGGCCATCGCGGCCCGCTTCCACCGCGTCCTGCTCCAGCTCGTCGAGGACCCGCGGATCCCCGCCGGACACGTCGACGTCCTGGAGGCCGACGAGCGCGAGCACGTCCTGCACGGCCTGAACGCCACGGCCGCCGAGACGCCCGCGCTCACCATCCCCGGCCTGTTCGAGCGGCAGGTCGCGGCGACCCCGGACGCGGTCGCGCTCGTGCACGGCGACACCTCGCTGACGTACGCCGAGCTGAACGCCCGCGCCGACCGCCTCGCGCGGGAGCTGATCGCCCGTGAGGTCGGCCCGGAGACGGTCGTGGGCCTGGCCCTGCCGCGCTCGGCCGACCTGATCACGGGGCTGCTCGCGGTCCTGAAGGCGGGCGGCGCCTATCTGCCGATCGACCCGAAGTACCCGAGCTCCCGTCTGGACCACATCCTGTCCAACGCGCGGCCGAAGCTGCTGCTCACGGACGCGGACACCGTCGGCGTGCTGCCCGAGACGGACATCCCGCGCCTGTTCCTCGGCGACGTGGACCTCACGTCCGCCACCGCCGACGCCCCGCTGACGGACGCCGACCGCAGGGCCGCGCTCAAGCCGGACAACGTGGCGTACGTGATGTACACGTCCGGCTCGACCGGCACCCCGAAGGGTGTGGCGATCACCCACCACAACGTGGTGAACGGCGTGACCCGCCTCGCCGCGTCCGTGGGCATCGACGCCACGACGCGCGTCCTCGCGGGCACCTCGGTCAACTTCGACGTGTCGGTCTTCGAGGCCGTCACGACCCTGTCCCAGGGCGGCACCCTGGAGGTCGCCCGGGACGTCCTGGTCATCGGCGAGCAGAACGGCTGGACGGGCGGCGTCGTCTCCACGGTCCCGTCGGTCTTCGCCGAGCTCCTCGACCAGGTGACCGGCGAACTCGCCGTGGAATCGGTGGTGTTCGCGGGCGAGGCGCTCCCCGCGTCGCTCGTCGAGCGGGTCCGCGAGGCCATCCCCGGTGTGCGCGTCGTCAACGCCTACGGCCAGACGGAGTCGTTCTACGCGACGACGTGGGCGCTGCCCGCGGGCGACGAGTGGGATGGTACGGGCAGTGCCCCGATCGGTGCTCCGCTCGGCAACATGCGGGCGTATGTGCTCGGTTCGGGTCTCGCGCCCGTGCCGGTGGGTGTCGTGGGCGAGCTGTACATCGCGGGCAATGTGGCGCGCGGCTACTTCGGCCGCGCCGACCTGACCGCGGACCGCTTCGTCGCCGACCCCTACGGTCCGGCCGGAGCGCGGATGTACCGCACGGGCGACCTGGCGCGGTGGAACGCGGACGGTCAGTTGGAGTACGTCGGCCGCGGTGACGCGCAGGTCAAGGTGCGAGGCTTCCGCATCGAGCCCGGCGAGGTCGAGGCCGCCCTGACCGCGCACCCGCAGGTCGCCCAGGGCGTGGTCGTGGCCCGTGGCACCGGCACCGCCGACAAGCGCCTCGTGGCGTACGTCGTCCCGGCCGGGACCGTCGAGGACATCGGCACGTTCGACGTCACGGCGCTGCGGGAGTTCGTGGGCGGCAGGCTGCCCGAGTTCATGGTGCCGTCGGCGTTCGTGGTCCTGGAGCGCCTGCCGCTGGCCCCGAACGGCAAGCTGGACCGCAAGGCCCTGCCCGAGCCGGAGTTCACCGGCGCCGAGTACCGCGCCCCGCGCACTCCGCAGGAAGAGGCCCTGTGCGGCCTGTTCGCGGAGGTCCTCGGCCTGGAGCGGGTCGGCATCGACGACAACTTCTTCACCGTCGGCGGCCACTCGCTGCTCGCCACCCGGCTCGTCAGCCGCATCCGCACCACCCTCGACGTCGAGATCCCGATCCGCGTCGTCTTCGCCTCGCCGACCGTCGCGGAACTCGTCGAGCACCTGACCGGCGGCGGCAGCGTCCGCGCGCAACTGCGCAGGGCCGAGACCCGCCCCGAGTTCGTACCGCTGTCGTACGCCCAGCGCCGCCTGTGGTTCATCGACCGCTTCGAGGGCCCCTCGGCGACGTACAACACGCCGTTCCCGCTGCGCCTGACCGGCACCCTGGACACCGCCGCGTTCGAGGCCGCCGTCAACGACGTCGTCACGCGCCACGAGAGCCTGCGCACGCTGATCATCGACGACAGCGAGGGCGTGCCCTTCCAGAAGGTGCTTCCCGCCGCCGACGTGCACATCGACGTGCCCGTCGTCGACGTCGCCCCCGACGCGCTCGACGACGCCATGGCCGAGGCCGCCGGCTACAGCTTCGACCTGGCCGGAGAGGTCCCGACACGGGCCACGGTGTTCCGCTGCGGCGAGGACGAGTTCGTCCTCCTGCTGCTGTTCCACCACATCGTCAGCGACGGCGTGTCCATGGGCCCGCTGTCCCGCGACCTCGCCGCGGCCTACACGGCCCGGCTCGCGGGCGCGGCCCCGGCATGGCCGGAACTGCCGGTGCAGTACGTGGACTACACGCTGTGGCAGCGTGAGCTGCTCGGCGCCGAGGACGACCCCGACAGCGTCCAGTCCGGGCAGGTCGACTACTGGCGCGAGGAGCTGGCGGGCGTGCCCCAGCCGCTCCGGCTTCCCACCGACCGGCCCCGCCCGCCGGCCGCGAGCCACCGCGGCGCCACCGTCGAGTTCGCCCTCGACCGCGACGTGATGGACGCCGTCGAGGAACTCGCACGGCGGCGCGGCGCCACCGCGTCGATGGTCCTCCAGTCCGCCCTGACGGTGCTCCTGCACGGCCTCGGCGGCGGCGACGACATCACCATCGGCGCGCCCATCGCCAACCGCACCGACGAACTCCTCGCGGACCTGGTCGGCTTCTTCGTCAACACCTGGGTGCTGCGCGCCGACCTGTCCGGCAACCCCACCTTCGAGGACCTGCTCGACCAGGCCCGCGACAAGTCCCTGGCCGCCTACGACAACCAGGACGTGCCGTTCGAGCGCCTGGTGGAGGTCCTGAACCCGGAGCGCTCCACGGCGTACTCGCCGCTGTTCCAGGTGATGTTCGCCTGGCAGAACTTCAACCGGAACGACTTCGCGCTGCCCGGCCTCGACGTGCGGTTCGAGCGGATCCGCAACGAGAGCGCCAAGTTCGACCTGTTCTTCAACATGGCCGACATCCCCGGCTACGGCGTCGTCGGCCACCTGGAGTACGCCACCGACCTGTTCGACCACGCGAGCGCCCAGGAGATCACCGACCGGTTCATCCGCGTCGTCGGCCTCCTCGCGGCCGACCCGGCCCAGCGCGTCGGCGCCGTCGAGCTGGTCGAGCCCGCCGAGCGGGACCTCGTCCTGCGCGGCTTCAACGACACCGCGCAGCCGACGCCGGACCTCACCATCCCCGGCCTGTTCGAGAAGCAGGTCGACAAGCGCCCGCACGCCGTGGCCGTCGTCGACGGGGACACGTCGTGGACGTACCGCGAACTGGACGCCCGCGCCAACCTGTTGGCGCGGGAGCTGATCCGGCGCGAGGTGGGCCCGGAGACGATCGTGGGCCTGGCGCTGCCGCGCTCGGCGGACCTGATCGTGGGCCTGCTGGGTGTCCTGAAGGCCGGTGCTGCGTATCTGCCGATCGACCCGAAGTACCCGAGCTCCCGTCTGGACTACATCCTGTCCAACGCGCGGCCGAGGCTGCTGCTCACGGACGCGGACACCGTCGGGGTCCTGCCGGACAACGACGTGCCGCGGCTGTTCGTCGGCGACCTCGACCTGGAGCCGAAGCAGCGCAACGTCAAGGTCCGCGACAAGGACCGCAGGGCCGCGCTCAAGCCGGACAACGTGGCGTACGTGATGTACACCTCCGGCTCGACCGGCACCCCGAAGGGTGTGGCGATCACCCACCACAACGTGGTCAACGGCATCACGCGCCTCGCCGCGTCCGTGGGCATCGACTCGTCCACGCGGATGCTCGCCGCGACCTCGGTCAACTTCGACGTGTCGGTCTTCGAGACCTTCACGACCCTGTCCCAGGGCGGCACCGTCGAGGTCGCCCGCGACGTGCTCGTCATCGGCGAGCGCGGCGGCTGGACGGGCGGCGTGGTCTCCACCGTCCCGTCCGTCTTCGCCGAACTCCTGGAGCAGGTCGACGGCGAACTCGAAGTCGACTCCGTGGTGTTCGCCGGTGAGGCACTGCCCGCGTCGCTCGTCGAGCGGGCCCGCGAGGCCATCCCCGGCGTCCGCGTCGTCAACGCCTACGGCCAGACCGAGTCGTTCTACGCGACCACCTTCGCGCTGCCCGCCGACCAGGAGTGGGACGGATCGGCCAGCGCCCCCATCGGCGCCCCGCTCGGCAACATGCGCGCCTACGTCCTCGGTTCGGCTCTCGCGCCCGTGCCGGTGGGTGTCGTGGGTGAGCTGTACATCGCGGGCAATGTGGCCCGTGGCTACTTCGGCCGCGCCGACCTGACCGCGGACCGCTTCGTCGCCGACCCCTACGGTCCGGCCGGAGCGCGGATGTACCGCACGGGCGACCTGGCCCGCTGGACCCCCGAGGGCCAGTTGGAGTACGTCGGCCGTGACGACGCGCAGGTCAAGGTGCGCGGCATCCGCATCGAGCCCGGCGAGGTCGAGGCCGCGCTCACCGAGCACCCGGGCGTCGCCCAGGCCGTCGTGGTCGTCAAGGACGGCCGCGGCAGCAAGCAGCTCGTCGGCTATGTGGTGCCCGCCGGTGAGCAGATCGAGGACGTCAACGCCGACCTCGACCTGACCGCCGGTGTCTCGGTGGAGGAGCTGCGCAAGTTCGCCGCCGGGCGCCTGCCCGAGTTCATGGTGCCCGCGGTGTTCGTGGTCCTCGACCGCCTGCCGCTGGCCCCCAACGGCAAGCTGGACCGCAAGGCCCTGCCCGAGCCGGAGTTCACGGCAGGGGAGTACCGGGCGCCCCGCACCGCCGAGGAGAAGGTCCTCGCCGGGGTGTACGCGGAGGTGCTCGGCCTCGGCCGGGTCGGTGTCGACGACGACTTCTTCGCCGTCGGCGGCGACTCCATCCGCTCCATCCAGGTGGTGTCCCGGGCCAAGGCGCAGGGCATCGAGATCACGCCGCGGCAGATCTTCGAGTGCCGCACGGTCGCCGACCTCGCCCTCGCGGCCGTCGAGAACCGGCTCGCGGGCGCGGGCGCGGTCCTGGAGGAGCTGGAGGGCGGCGGTGTCGGCTGGATGCCGCTCCTGCCCGTGGCCCGCTACATGACGACCGAACTCGGCGAGAACACCGACCGGTTCTCCATGTCGACGGTCCTCGACCTGCCGAAGGACATCGAGGAGGCGGGCCTCGTCGCGACCCTGAGTGCCGTCGTCGACGCCCACGACGTGCTGCGCTCGCGCTTCCTCACCGAGGGCGAGGGCGGCCTGGAGGTCACCGCGCCCGGCACCGTCGACGTGGCGTCGCTGGTGCACCGGGTGGAGTGCGACGGCGACTGGTCCGCGGAGTCCTGGCAGCGCCTCGCCGCCGCCGAACTCGACGCCGCGACGGGGCGGTTGAATCCGGCGGCGGGGGTGATGGCGCAGTTCGTGTGGTTCGACACCGCGGGTTCCGAGGTGGCCGGGCGGCTCATCGTGGTGCTTCATCACCTGGTGGTGGACGGGGTGTCCTGGCGGATCCTGGTGCCGGACCTGGCCGCGGCCTGGGAGCACGTCAAGGCGGGCCGGACGCCGGAGCTCGCGCCGGTGGCGACCTCGCTGCGCCGCTGGTCCCACGCCCTGAAGGACGAGGCGAACAGCGACACCCGCACCGCCGAACTCCCGCTCTGGGAAGGCATGCTGGACGGCGACGACCCGGTCATCGGCTCGCGCCCGCTCGACCCGGCGGTGGACGTCACCGCCACGGTGGAGACCGTGTCCGTCAAACTGCCGGTGGCGGTGACGGAGTCGCTCCTGACGACCGTCCCTGCCGCGTTCCACGGCGGTGTCAACGACGGCCTGCTCGCCGCGCTCGCCCTGGCCGTCTCGCGCTGGCGCGAGGAGCGGGGCGTGGCGGAGTCCTCCACGCTGATCCGCCTGGAGGGCCACGGCCGTGAGGAGTACGTGGCTCCGGGTGCGGATGTGTCGCGCACGCTGGGCTGGTTCACGAGCATGTTCCCGGTACGTCTCGACGTGGCGGGGCACGACGTGGCCGAGGCGTTCGCGGGCGGCCGGGCCGCCGGGTCGGTGGTCAAGGCGGTCAAGGAGCAGCTCCTGGCCGTGCCGGACAAGGGCATCGGCTTCGGTCTGCTGCGCTACCTCAACCCGGACACCTCCCGTGTCCTTGAGGGGCGGTCCACGGGGCAGATCGCGTTCAACTACCTGGGCCGGTTCTCCGCCGACGACATGCCCGAGGAGCTGCGCGGCCTGGGCTGGAGCATCGCGCCCGACACCGACGCGCTCATCGCCGACCTCAACGCGGACATGCCCGCCCTCGCCACGGTGGACTTCGCCGCGTACGTCACGGACAGCGCCCAGGGCCCCGAGCTCACCGCGAGCGTCGGCTTCCCGACCGGTGTCCTGTCCCGCGCCGAGGTGCAGCGCCTGGCGGACCTGTGGTGCGAGGCCCTGGACGGCCTCACCCGCCACGCCGCCACCCCGGACGCGGGCGGCCTCACGCCGTCCGACGTGCCGCTGGTCGCCGTCGAGCAGTCCGACATCGAGGCTTGGGAGAAGAAGTACCCGGGCGTCTCGGACATCTGGCCGCTCACGACGATGCAGTCGGGCCTGCTGTTCCACAGCATGCTCGGCGCCAGCGACACCGAGGGACCGGCCGACGCACGCGACGCGTACCACATCCAGCTCGTGATGCACCTGTCCGGGCAGGTCGACCCGGCCAGGATCCGCACGGCCGGGCAGGCGCTGCTCGACCGGTACGCGAACCTGCGGGCCGCCTTCGTCACCGACGCGCGCGGCGAGCTGGTCCAGCTCATCGTGGACGGCGCCGAACTCCCCTGGAGCGAGGCCGACCTGAGCACGCTGCCCGAGGGGGAGCGCGAGGAGGCGTTCGAGAAGCTGCTCGCCGAGGACCAGGTCACCCACTTCGACCCGGCCACCGCGCCGCTGCTGCGGATGTGCCTGGTCAAGATGGACGACAACCTCTCCGAGCTGGTCTTCAGCGCCCACCACGTGCTGTACGACGGCTGGTCCTTCCCCATGCTCATCCAGGACCTCCTGCGCCTCTACGGCTCCCACGGCGACCCGGCCGACCTGCCCCGCGTACGCAGCTACCGGGAGTTCCTGGCCTGGCTCGACCGGCAGGACCGGGGCGAGGCCGCTCGTGCCTGGGCCCAGGAGCTGGACGGGGTCGAGGAGCCGACGATGCTGGCTCCGGGTGCCTCGGAGGAGCAGGGCGGCCTGGACATGGTCGAGGTGCCGCTGCCGACGGAGGACGCCCGCACGCTGTCGCGGCGCGCCTCGGAACTCGGCATCACCCTCAACACCCTGGTGCAGGGTGCGTGGGCGCTGGCCCTGGGGCAGTTGACGGGTCGTCAGGACGTCACGTTTGGCGCCACCGTCTCCGGCCGTCCGCCGTCCGTGACCGGTGTCGACACGATGGTCGGCCTGTTCATCAACACGCTGCCCGTCCGCGTCGAGGCCGAGCCCGGCCAGACCCTGGCCCAGCTCCTCACCGGCCTCCAGGAGCGCCAGGCCGCGCTCCTGGACCACCACCACTACGGCCTGTCGGACATCCAGCAGGCGACCGGGCTCAGCACGCTCTTCGACACGATCGTGGTGTTCGAGTCGTTCCCGGTCGACCACGCGGGCATGAGCGACGCCAACGCCACGGCGGGCATCGCGGTGACGGGCCTGCGCGCGTCCAGCGGCACGCACTACCCGCTGATCGTGGGCGCCGACGCCTCGCCGCACCTGCGCATGGGCCTGCAGTACCAGGACACCATGTACGACAAGGACGTGGTGAAGGGCATCGCGGGCCGCCTCGGCCGGGTGCTCCAGCAGATCGCGGCCGACCCGGAGACGCCCGTCAAGGACGTCGACGTGCTGGAGCCGGGGGAGCGGGAGCGGCTGCTCGTCACGTTCAACGACACGGCCGCCGAGACGCCCGCGCTCACCGTGCCCGGACTGTTCGAGGAACAGGCCGCGCGGACGCCGGACGCGGTCGCGGTGGACTTCGGCGACACGTCGTGGACGTACCGCGAACTGGACGCGCGTGCCGACCTGTTGGCGCGGGAGCTGATCCGGCGCGAGGTGGGCCCGGAGACGGTCGTGGGCCTGGCGCTGCCGCGCTCGGCGGACCTGATCGTGGGCCTGCTGGGTGTGCTGAAGGCCGGTGCTGCGTATCTGCCGATCGACCCGAAGTACCCGAGCTCCCGTCTGGACTACATCCTGTCCAACGCGCGGCCGAGGCTGCTGCTCACCGACGCGGACACCGTCGGGGTCCTGCCGGACAACGACGTGCCGCGGCTGTTCGTCGGCGACCTCGACCTGGAGCCGAGGCAGGACGGCACCAAGGTCCGCGACGAGGACCGGGTGGCGCCGCTGCGGCCCGACAACGTGGCGTACGTGATGTACACCTCGGGCTCGACGGGCACCCCGAAGGGCGTCATGGTCACGCACGCCAACGTCGTCAACGGCATCACGCGCCTCGTCGAGCGGGTCGGCGGCGCGGGCTCGCGGATGCTCGCGGGCACCTCGGTCAACTTCGACGTGTCGGTCTTCGAGACCTTCACGACCCTGTCGACCGGCGGCACCCTCGAAGTGGTCAGGGACGTCCTGGTCATCGGCGAGCGCAACGGCTGGACGGGCGGCGTGATCTCCACGGTCCCGTCGGTCTTCGCCGAACTCCTCGACCAGGTCACCGGCGACATCAGCGCCGAGTCCGTGGTGTTCGCCGGTGAGGCGCTGCCCGCCGCCCTCGTGGAGCGGGTGCGCGAGGCCATCCCCGGCGTCCGCGTCGTCAACGCCTACGGCCAGACGGAGTCGTTCTACGCGACGACGTTCGCGCTCCCCGCCGACCAGGAGTGGGCCGGCACCGGCAGCGCGCCCGTCGGCACCCCGCTCGGCAACATGCGGGCGTACATCCTCGGCCCGGGCCTCACCCCGGCACCCGAGGGCGTGGTCGGCGAGCTGTACGTGGCCGGAGCCGTCAGCCGCGGCTACTTCGGCCGCGCCGAGCTGACCGCCGACCGGTTCGTGGCCGACCCGTTCGGCCCTGCGGGCGCGCGGATGTACCGCACCGGTGACCTGGCGCGGTGGAACGCGGACGGTCAGCTGGAGTACGTCGGGCGTGACGACGCGCAGGTCAAGGTGCGGGGCTTCCGCATCGAGCCCGGCGAGGTCGAGGCGGCGCTCACCGCGCACCCGGAGGTGGCGCAGGGCGTGGTCGTGGCCCGCGGCACCGGGACGGTCGACAAGCGCCTGGTGGCGTACGTCGTGCCGGCCGGGGCGCAGGACGTCGACACGTTCGACGTCACGGCGCTGCGGGAGTTCGTCGCGGGGAAGCTGCCCGAGTTCATGGTGCCGTCGGCGTTCGTGGTCCTGGAGCGGCTGCCGCTGGCGCCGAACGGGAAGCTGGACCGCAAGGCGCTGCCCGAGCCGGAGTTCACGGGGGCCGAGTACCGGGCCCCGCGCACTCCGCAGGAGGAAGTCCTCTGCGGGCTGTTCGCGGAGGTCCTCGGCCTGGAGCGGGTCGGCATCGACGACAACTTCTTCACCGTCGGCGGCCACTCGCTGCTCGCCACCCGGCTCGTCAGCCGCATCCGCACGGTCCTCGGGGTCGAGATCCCGATGCGGGTCGTGTTCCAGTACTCCACGGTCGCGGACATGGCCGACTGCCTGACCTCGGGCAGGGAGTCGTTCAGCTTCACCGACCCGTTCGGTGTGGTGCTCCCGATGAAGACCGACGGCGACGGCGGACCCCTGTGGTTCATCCACCCCGGCGTCGGCCTGTCCTGGGTCTACCTCGGCTTCGCCACGCAGCTCGGCGACCGGCCCGTGTACGGCATCCAGGCGCGGGGCTTCGACGGCTCCGAACTGCCGGGCTCCGTCGACGAGATGGTGGCCGACTACCTGGAGCAGATCCTCGCCGTACAGCCGGAAGGCCCCTTCCGGCTCGTCGGCCTCTCCATCGGCGGCACCCTGGCGCACGCCCTCGCGGGCGAACTCCAGGCGCGCGGCCACGAGGTGGCGCTGCTCGGCCTCCTCGACTGCGTGCCCGCGGAGTGGTTCGCGCGGAACAACACGTCCCTGGAGATGGCCGAGGTGGAGGACGTGCTCGCCGGGTACATCCCGCACACCGGCCCGGAGGGCGACGGCGAGGACGGGGACGGGGGCGGCGAGCGGAACTCGCTCGTGAAGAACGCGTCGGTCATCGCCGTCCGGCACACCGACATGATGATGGAGTACACGCAGCCGAAGTACCGCGGCGACGCGGTGTTCTTCAACGCGACGCTGAACCCCGACGAGACGTACGCCCCGCAGTGGGCCGCGTACATCGACGGGACGGTGGAGGAGCACGACATCCACTCCACGCACATGGGGATGTATCTGCCGCGGCCCGCGGCGGAGATCTGCCGGATCCTCAGCCGTCACCTCGACAGCGAGTAGGGGGCGGGAGCGGGCAGTACGGAACCCCGAAGGGGGCGAGGCCGGAAGGCCTCGCCCCCTTCGGGGTTTCCTGCGCCGGGGCGGGGCCCGTACAGAGGCGGCGTGCACAGCGACGGCGCACACGGCGAAGCGGTGCAGGGGCGCGCCGTCCGGGGCCGCCCCGGCCCGCGTCAGTGGCTTGGTAAGCGGGCTGGGTAAGCGAGCGG